>JAHFTH010000046.1:2890-16713 GCA_023269445.1 Lacunisphaera sp. | reverse complement strand
GTCTACCGCGCCAAATATGGCATCCCCTCCGAGTGGGGCACCGCCGTCAACGTCCAGGCCATGGTCTACGGCAACACCGGCGATACCTCCGGCTCCGGCGTCGCCTTCACCCGCAATCCCGCCAACGGGCAGAACGAATTCTACGGCGAGTTCCTCATCAACGCCCAGGGCGAAGACGTCGTCGCCGGCGTCCGCACGCCAGAGCCCGTCCTGAAGTTGAAGGACCAGATGCCCAAATCCTACGCCGAGCTGATGAAAGTTCGCGCCACCCTTGAGAAGCACTTCAAGGACGTGCAGGACATCGAATTCACGATCCAGGAAGGCAAGCTGTTCATGCTCCAGACGCGCAACGGCAAGCGCACCGCCGCCGCCGCGCTCAAGTTCTCCATCGATATGGTGAAGGAGAAGCTCATCAGCTGGCAGACGGCCATCATGCGCAACCCGGCCGACCAGCTCGAGCAGCTCCTCGCCCCGATCTTCGACCTCGCCGAGGCGAAGAAGGCCAAGGTCATCGCCACCGGCCTCCCCGCCGGCCCCGGCGCCGCCACCGGCAAGATCTACTTCAACGCTGATCGCGCCGTCATCGCCGCCGAGAAGGGCGAGAAAGTCCTCCTCGTCCGCGTCGAGACCTCCCCCGAGGATCTCCGCGGCATGATCGCCGCCGAAGGCATTCTCACCGCGCGCGGTGGTGTCTCCTCGCACGCCGCCCTCGTCGCCCGCCAGATGGGCAAGGTCTGCGTCTGCGGCGCCGCCTCGCTCCAGGTCGACTACGACAAGAAGACCGTTACCGTCGAAGGCACGTCCTACGGCGAAGGCGACTTCCTCTCGATCGACGGCACCATCGGCGTTGTTTACGCCGGCCAGATCAAGACGGCCCCGTCCGAAATCGTCGCCGGCCTCATCAACGGCGACAAGGCCGCGCAGCAAACCGAAAAGTTCAAGAGCTACGTCCAGCTCATGAAGTGGTGTGCCCAAGCTACCAAGCTCTCCGTCCGCACCAACGCCGACACGCCCGAGCAGACCCAGCAGGCCATCGCGTTCGGCGCCGTCGGCATCGGCCTCACCCGCACCGAACACATGTTCTTCGAGGGCGACCGCATCGACGCCATGCGCGAGATGATCCTCGCCGGCAACCTGGCCGACCGTCAGGCCGCGCTCGCCAAACTCCTCCCGTATCAACGCGCGGACTTCTTCGGCATCTTCAAGGCACTGAAAGGATTCCCGGCCACGATTCGTTTCCTCGATCCGCCGCTCCACGAGTTCCTGCCGAACTCGAAGGAAGCGCAGATGGATCTCGCCCGGAAACTCAGCGTGCCCGTCGAGAAGATCATGCACCGCGTCCACGAGCTGCATGAGTTCAACCCCATGCTCGGTTTCCGCGGCTGCCGTCTCGGCATCAAGTATCCCGAGATCACCGCCATGCAGGCCCGCGCCGTGTTCGAGGCCGCCGCTGACGCCAACAAGGCCGGCTTCAAGGCCAAGCCCGAGATCATGATCCCGCTCGTAGGCTTCAAGAAGGAACTCGATCTCCAGACCGCGCTCGTCCACGAGGTCGCCAAGGCCGTCATGGCTGAGAAGAAGACGAAAATCGCCTACTCCGTCGGCACGATGATCGAGATCCCACGCGGTGCCCTCACCGCCGACGAGATCGCGCACACGGCCGAGTTCTTCAGCTTTGGCACCAATGACCTCACGCAGACCTGCCTCGGCATGTCGCGCGACGACTCCGGCTCCTTCCTCGGCGCCTACCAGGAATCCGAGATCATGAAGAAGAACCCCTTCGCCTCGATCGACCAGACCGGCGTCGGCCAGCTGATGCAGATCGCGATCACGAAGGGCCGTCAGACCCGCCCCGACATCAAGCTCGGTATCTGCGGCGAGCACGGCGGCGATCCGGACAGCGTCAAATTCTGTCACAAACTGGGTCTGTCGTATGTCAGCTGCTCTCCCTATCGTGTGCCGGTTGCCCGATTGGCAGCAGCCCAAGCTGCGATTGCGGACGGTAAGAAATAATCCAGTCACATCTCATGCACGAAGCCCCGGCGAACAGCCGGGGCTTTTTTATGCCTCAATGGAGCCTGTCATCCGTAAGCTTGGCGAAGGAATGATGTCCTGCTCGCCTTACCGCGCGCCTCGCCGCCGCCCAGTCCGCGATTGCCGACACGAAGAAGTAAGCTTCCCTTGTGGGAGCGAGCTTGCTCGCGACACTCTCGAACCCGCCTTAACCGGCGGGTTCTTTTTTTGCCCGCACCTGTGAGCCATATGCTCGGCTCCCAGCCCCGCATCACTGCGGGCCGTCCGAGCGGAGGGCATTCTATTACGTCAAACGGCAGAAAAATGGTCCTGCCGATTGTCACCATCACGCAAAAACACCGCTTCGAAACCCCGGGGCGGTGTTTGTTATGCTATGACTTGCTTTCAGGCTTTGCCCACCAGCGGACGAAGAACGCTGCGGGCAAATTCGGCCGGGGTCATCCCGCCGGAACGCACCCGTGGATCGGTGCGGGGGAACTCCGCCCGCAGGAGGCCCGACTCGATGGAAGTCAGGAGACGCACGAGATCCCGGGCATAAGCCGGACTCAACCCCATCCCGGTCATGGCCTCGACGGCCGCCGCCGGGGGCACCGCCACATGGGCGACTGGACGGTCCAGCCCTTCACCCAGCGCGGTGGCCACCTCCCCAAAGGTGTAGTCGCGCGTCCCCTGAAACTCGATCACCGAGCGTCCCGACCAAGTCGGCGCCTCGAGCAGATCGCGGGCAATGGCCGCAATGTCCCGCGTCGCCACAAACGCATAGCGCGTCTCGGTGGACACCGGGAAGTAAACTTGGCCCGCTTGGGCGATCGACCCGGCCGACATCAGGTAATTTTCGAAAAAGAATCCATTGCGCAGATGGATGACATGGGGAGCCGCCTCACGGATGATGGTTTCCGCGAAATGCTGACCCCGGATCAGGCCCATCTCTTCGCGGTTGAGGTGCGCCCCGAGCGTTGAAACATGCACAATGCGGCTAACACTGTTCGCTTTCGCCGCCTCACGGGCCACAGTGGCCAGCTGTCGGTATTCCGCGATCATGTCGGGAGAAGTGAAGTTGGGCGGTGGCAGGAAGAACAGGGTGTCCGCACCCGCGAGGGCATGTCCCATGAAGGCGGCATCAAGCATATCGCCTTCGAGCACTGTCGCGCCCCGAGCCGCCTCGGCCTTAAGTTTAGCGGCATTGCGCGTAATGAGGACGATTTCGTTCTGCTTGAAATCGAGGAGGGAGGTGAGCTGACGGCCGATCTGGCCGGAGGTGCCGGTGATGATTATTATCATGATGAGGACTGGAGTTTTAGTTTTAAAAGTTAGCAGGTTAAATGGGATGGCATCAGCGGCGGGGCTGGTTGAAAATGTAGCGGGCGATCAACCAGCGGTGGTTCTGACGGCGGAGGATGAAGAGCTCCCGATTTTCCTCGGCCTGGGTCTGGCCGTTGGCGAGCACCGTCACCTGTCCGCGAGAGATTGTCCGGGCGAATGCGATGTCCCCATGGACCTCCAACTCGTCGATGGTGAAGACCACATTGAGTTTAATGGCGGCAAAGACCGCTTCATAAGCTCCCCGCAGCTCCGTGGACCCCGTGGCGGTGGGAGCGCCGGATGGCATAAAAACACCATCCGCCGTATAGAGTGCGACGATGGCCGCGGTGCCACCGGCGTTGAGTTCCTGCTCGTAACGACGGAGCAGGGTGGTCGCATCGGCGCGATCATCGGCCAGGACGGAACCCGCGCTGAGGGCGAAAGCCGAAAGCCCGAGAAGTGCGGAAGCACGGCCAAGGCCGGTGACAGAAGCAGACGGGGCGAAAAACAAACGGGTGAGGAAGTTGAATGGGTTCATGAGCGGACAATACTCCCTGCCGCGCATTCCGCCCAATGCTTCTTGGGTTGCTCAACGATACCTTTGCGGCATGGATAAATCGGATGGAACTGCGCCAACTCCGCTATTTTGTTACCACAGCCGAGCTGCTGAACTTCACACGCGCAGCCGAGCGGCATCGGGTAGCGCAACCTGCCCTCAGCCGGCAGATTCGCAGCCTGGAGGATGAGCTCGGCGTGCCCCTGCTTGAGCGGGATTCACGCCGCGTGGCGCTCACCGCGGCGGGGCACCTGTTCCTGCAGGATATCCGGGAAATAATGGAGCGGCTCAAGGGCGCGGAAGCCCGCATCAAGCGCTTCCATCGCGAGGCCCGCCAAACCCTGAAACTGGGCTTTGCCCCGTCTCTGGCCGGGGACCAGCTGCCTGCCATTATCCAAAGTATATCCGAGCGTCGCCCCGATCTGCAGATTGCCCTGCATGACCTGACCAATGAGGATATGATCACTGGCATCCGCGACCGGGAGCTGGATGCCGCGCTCCTGCCGGCAGCCGCCGTGCCCCACAGTGAACTCTTTACCGTCTGGCCCCTGAACAAAATCAATTTTGCCGTCGTCTTCCCGCAGGGGCACTGGCTGGCCGGACAAAAGCGCGTGCAGGCAGCGGACCTCCGTCAGGAAAATCTCATCGCCTACGACCGGCGGCACTACCCGGATTATTGGAAGCTGCTCCAGGAAATCTACGCAAAGGCCAAGCTGCCACTGATTGTGGGTGCGGAAGTGGACGGGGGCGGTTCACTGCTTGCTTCAGTGCAGAGTGGCCAGGGTGTCGCCATCGTCTCCACCACGCTGCGAGCCACCGTCCCCAAGACGGTGGAATTCCGTCCCCTGCATCCGCCCCCCGCCGCCCGCCTCGCCCTGCTCCATCATCGCGATCTCCCCGCCCGCACGATGGTCTCCCTGCGCGACGCTTGCCAATTAGCCTGCGCCGACTGATCCCGCTGTATTCGGCAGGGTGCAAATTCACGGCTGCCGTCCCGACATCAAGCTCGGCATCTGCGGCGATCCCGAGTCGGTGAAGTTCTGCCATAAGCCCTGTCAACCATAGACTCGGCGACGGCTGATCGGCCTCAGCTACGTGTCCGGCTCGCCTTACCGCGTGCCGGTCGCCCGCCTCGCCGATGCTCAAGCGGCCATCGCTGACTCGAAGTAGTAAAGATCCTCGGGGCAAGCCCCAGGCATTCGACCAAGTCACTTGGCTCATTTTGTGGGAGCAACCTTGGTCGCGACAGTCGCGTGCGGGCACGCTCCCACAGGTTAATCCAAGCCGGAGCAAGCTCCGGGATATTAGACCCACAGGGAATAAAGCGCCGCCACTCTCGAACCCGCCTCAACCGGTAGGTTCCTTCACTGCCGGCCTGTCGTCCGTAGCTCAGGAGAAGCGAAGGATGATCGCGCCTCGTCCGCAAAGGCCGGCTGCTTACCCATACCGCCTTGGCGCCAACTCAGTGGTCGGCCGCTCGCACTGATTTGCCTCAATCTCCGGCCAATTCCTCCGATGAGGTGTATTGGCAAACTATCCATCCATTCATGGCCACCGCGTCGCTCATCTCGGAGAAGCAGATCCAGGATTTCATCATCCCGGCGGTCAGCGATGTTTGCGCGATGATCCTGAAGCAGGACGCCGGCTTCGTGGAAAAATCCGCCGAGGCCGCCTATGCCGGGTTTGCGGAGAAGCCGCACGTGTTCGGCAGCGTGGGTTTTATCGGCGACATCGACGGCGTCATCTACCTGTGCATCCCCGATGATTTCGCCCACGAGGCCGTCGGCCTGGCGCTGGGCATGACCCCCGACGAGGTCAAGCAGAGCGGCGACGATACCGTGAAGGATGTGATCGGCGAAATCACCAACATGATCGTGGGCGGGTTTAAGAACGCCCTCTGCAAGGTGGGGTTCCCCTGCCGGCTGACGCTTCCGGCCATCGTGCGGGGCGACGACCTCACCGTCGCCAGCCTGAAGGACGCGGAGCGGCACATTTTCCATTTTGACTGCGCCGGGCACCGGCTGATCGCCGATATCCAGCTCAAACTCGAATAGCGAAAGACCCATTGACCGCGGCCCGCCGACCCGCACCATGCCGCCATGGCCGCTCCGGCACCCTCTCCTCTCACCCAAACCGTCCGCTGGTTGGCGAACTACACCCGCTTCCCTTCTTCGCGCCTGCCCGAGAAGGCCGAGCTGCTGGTCCTCTTCGCGACCGCCGCCAGCACCGAGGATCTCGCCAAGTCCAACCCTTATCACGTGGGGATGCTGAAGGATCCGAATTTCGCGGCCGCGATGCGCAACTACACCGCCCAGCGCCGCAAGGTCCACATCGTGTGCGACAACAGCGCGAAGACCTAGGTGGCGGCCTTGGCCGCTTCCAACTCTTCCCAGCGGGCAAAGACCGTGGCGTGTTCCTTCTCGACGGCGTCGAGCCGTGATTTCACGGCGGCAAACTTCGCGGCCTGCGTCTTGTAGAATGACGGATCAGCGAGCTGCGCGGTCAGCTCCGCCTGCTCCTTCTCCAGCGCCTCAATCTTCGCGGGCAAGGTCTCCAATTCCTTCTGCTCCTTGCCGGTGAGTTTTCGGCCGCCACTCTTTGCCGCCTTGGGCGCAGGTGCGGTCTTCTCCGGCACACTGGCCAGCAACGCCGCCCGCGCGGCCTCCTTGGCCTTGTCCTGCATCCAGTCGGTGTAGCCGCCGGCATAGTCGCCGATGTGGCCGTCGCCCTCAAACACCAGCGTGCTCGTGACGACCTCGTCCAAAAATTCACGGTCGTGGCTCACCAGCAACAGCGTGCCCTGGAACTCCACGAGTAAATCTTCCAGCAGGTCGAGCGTCTCGGCATCGAGGTCGTTGGTCGGCTCGTCGAGCACCAGCATGTTGGCCGGCTGGGTGAAGAGCCGCGCCAGCAGCAGACGGTTGCGCTCGCCGCCGGAGAGCACGCGCGCGGGCGTGCGGGCGCGGGACGGCTCAAAGAGGAAATCCTGCAGGTAGCTGATAACGCTCCGGCTCCGGCCGTCGATTGTCACGGTCGCGTTGCCGTTGGCGATGTTGTCGGCCACGGTCTTGTTGTCGTCGATCTGCGCGCGGAGCTGGTCGAAGTAGACGACCTCAAGATTGGTGCCGTGCTTCACGCTGCCGCTCGTGGGCGCGAGCTGGCCGAGCAAAAGTTTGATCAGGGTTGTCTTGCCTGCGCCGTTGGGCCCGAGGATGCCGATCTTCTCGCCCCGGCGGATGACAGCGGAGAAGTCGCGGATGACGGGCTTCCCGTCGGCCCACGCGTAGCTGACGTTCTCGGCCTCGATGACCTTCACGCCGCTGCGCTCGGCCTCGGAGAGCTTGATGGTGGCCGTGCCGGTGCGGTCGCGGCGGGCGCGAGCCTGAGCGCGCATGTCCTTCAGGGCGTTGATGCGGGCGGTGGCGCGCGAACGCTGGGCCTTCACACCGCGGCGGATCCACTCCTCTTCCTGCGCCAGTTTCTTGTCGAAGAGCGCGCGCTGCTTCTCCTCGGCCTCGAGGACCTCCTGCTTGCGCACGAGGTAGGTATCGTAGTCGCAGGCCCAGCCCGCGAGCCGGCCGCGGTCGAGCTCGACGATGCGCGTGGAGATGCGGCGCAAAAAGGCCCGGTCGTGCGTGACGAAGAACAGCGTGGGCTTTTTCTCCAGCAGAAATTCCTCGAGCCAAAGGATGGACTCGAGGTCGAGGTGGTTGGTCGGCTCGTCGAGCAGGAGCAGGTCGGGCTGGCCGGCGAGGGCGCGGGCGAGCAGCGCGCGGCGCTTGAGGCCGCCGGAGAGCGCGGAAAATTCCTGCGCGGGGGGCAGGCGGATGGCGTTGATCAGATCCTCCACGCGGACATCGCGCTCCCACTCCTCCTCGTGATGATCCTCGTTGGGCCGCAAGCCGCCATAGACGATATCGTGCACCGTGCCCGCGAGGTCGGTCGGGATTTCCTGCGTGAGCCGGCGGTAGACGCCGCCCGCGGGCCGGAACACATCGCCCGTGTCGGGCTTCATCTCGCCGACGATGACCTTCATCAGGGTGGACTTGCCCGCGCCGTTGCGCCCGAGGAGGCACACGCGCTCGCCCGGATCGACCTGAAAGTTGACCTTTTCCAAGATGGCGGGACCGCCGAAGTGGAGCGTGACGTCGAGTAAGGTGAGGAGAGCGGCCATGGGAACGGGACAACTTGGGCGGCACCGGACCGACAGGCAAGCCGGGCGTGAGGAAATGTGTTTTTCATGGCGAAATGGTCCGCCTGGAGTAGGTTGCGGGCCCATGAATTCCAAAATCCGCTGGGGCGTGCTCGGCTGGGCCCGCATCGCCCACCAGAATGTGATCCCCGCCATCCAGCGCTCCCGGAACGGTGTGTTGCACGCCGTCGCTTCGCGCAGCGAGTCCAAGCTCGCCGAGTGTCAGGCCGCGCTCAACCCGCCCCGCCTGCACCGCAGCTACGAGGACCTCGTGCGCGACCCCGAGGTGGATGCCATCTACAATCCCCTGCCCAATGCCCTGCATAAGGAATGGACCGTCAAGGCCGCCGAGCACGGCAAGCACGTGCTCTGCGAAAAACCCGCCGCCCTCAACGCCACCGAAACCCGCGAGATGATCGCCGCCTGCCGGGCCAACGGCGTGGTGTTCATGGAGGCGTTCATGTATCGCTACTCGGCCCGGACGCAGAAAGTGATCGAGATTTTGCGCAGTGGCGCACTGGGCGAGATCAAGTTCATCCACTCGCAGTTTCGTTTCCTGCTGAATCGTCCGGGCGATGTGCGGCGCGAGGCCGGCCTCGGCGGCGGCTCACTCTACGACGTGGGCTGCTACCCGCTCAACTTCACGGGCCTGGTGATCGACACGATCACCGGCAGTGCCCCGGGCACCGGCCCGTCGCCGGAATCAATCCACGCCCAGAGCGTGGACGTGAACGGCGTCGACGAGCAGTTCTCCGCGTTGCTGCGCTATCCGGGCGGGGTCACGGCCGCGCTGCACTGCGGCTTCAACGCCCACGCGCGCATCCTCTCCGAAATCATCGGCACCAAGGGCGCGCTCGAAATCCCCGTCACCTTCCTCGGCAACGCCGGCCACCTCACGCTGATCTCCGGCGACCAGCGCACCGAGATCGCCGTGCCTGAGAGCGACCGCTACCGGTTGCAGGCCGAGGATTTCGCCGACGCTATTCTGCTGAAACGCCCGCCCCTCCTCACTACGACCGAGACTCTCCGCAACATGGAGCTGCTCGATCGCCTCTACGCCACCGCCCGCGGCTAATCCTACCATGCCCAATCCATCCCTCGCCGCCGGTGTCCGCATCGGCCATGTCCACCTCAAGGTCGCCGACCTGCCACGCGCCCTCGACTTCTACTGCGGCGTGCTCGGCTTCGAGTTGAAGCAGCGTTACGGCACGCAGGCGGCGTTCATCGCGGCCGGCGGTTACCACCATCACATCGGACTCAACACGTGGGAGAGCCTCGGTGGTTCGCCGCCACCGCGCGGCAGCACCGGCCTGTTTCATACCGCCATCCTCTATCCCACCCGCGCCGACCTCGCCGATGCGCTCCGCCGGCTCATCGCCGCGAAAATCCCGCTCGATGGCGCGAGCGACCACGGCGTGAGCGAAGCGCTCTACCTGCGCGACCCCGACCAGAACGGCGTCGAACTTTACTGGGACCGCCCGGAAAAAAACTGGCCGCGCACACCCGCCGGCGGTCTAGCCATGATGACGGCTCCGCTCGACTTGGAAAATCTGCTCGCGGAAAAATGAGACGCCGGCCCGTTAGGCAGGCCGGCGTCTGACACTGACACACCAGGCGACGCCCTACCTGACGCCGTCAAAGTCAAATTCCTGGCTGGCGGCGACGAGCACCGGCCGGCCACGGCTGGTGGGAGGCGCAAATTTCCAGCCCTTCAGTGCCTCGATCGCCACGGTGGAAAGATACGGATGGGCATCGGCCGGCACGGCCGGCATCCGCACCTCGCCCTTCTCATCGATATAGAAATAAACCTTTACGCGACCGCGCACGCCCTCCTTCTCCGCCTGCTGGGCATAGTGGGGGGCAACGGTGGTGAGCGGCACCGGCAGGCGGTCGACCTCGCCGGCCGGACAGGCTTGGTAATCAAAGGGCCGGCCCACCAGTCTTTCAAACAGGTCATCGACCGAATCCATGATCGTCCGGCTGATCACCGCCCCGGTCTGGCTGAGGTCAATCGTGAGCTGGATCTGCGCCAGCACCGGCTGGCCGTCGTAGCGCGCCGGTTTGTAGCGCCAGTGTTGCAACGCCTCGACACAGGGCTTGATCAACTCCCGGTGCGAAGCGCTCAGGACCAGCCAATCGACCGGCCGGCCGTCGGGGCCGACATCGATCGCCACCGTGACGTGGCCGTTCGTGAGGCCGTTCATCCTCAGGACAGCGGGCAGCTGGGGCTCCTCGGTGACTTCGACCTTGATCGATTCAAACGCGGCCCACAGGGGCGAGACCACGGCGAGCAGGAAAAGCGGCACGAGCCGGAACACGATTTTCATTGGGGGAATGGGGTTGATGCTACGAGTGGAAGTATAGCCAATCCGGCCGGAGTATCCAGAACGGGTTGCAAACAGGGTGGAGGCGTTGTCCGGCATAACCCCGGTTCCGTCCGCATCCCTTCAACGGCGCGATTTCGCAAGTGGGTGATAGGGGATTCGCTGGACTTGGCAGTCCGCCTGCATTTGCTGCCGTAACCCCATGACCGCCGCCACCCCCGCGCGCGAAGCCACGCGCCTCAGCGAACTATCGCCCCAACAATGGAAATCCGGCATCGCCGCCTGGCTCGGCTGGATGTTCGACGGCCTCGAGCTGCACCTCTACACGCTCGTCGCCGCCCCACTCGTCATCCAGCTGCTGGCGACGACCGCCGCCGATCCGCAGGTGAAGGAAAAGAGCGCCTTCATCCAAGGGGCGTTCTTGGTCGGCTGGGCTGTCGGCGGGGCGTTCTTCGGCCGGCTCGGCGACCTGCTCGGCCGCAGCCGCGCGCTCTCCCTCACCGTCCTCACCTACGCGATCTGCACCGGCCTCTGCGCGTTCGCCCAGACTTGGTGGCAGCTGATGATCTTCCGCTTCATCGCGGCGGTCGGCATCGGTGGCGAGTGGGCCGTCGGCGCCTCGCTGCTCTCGGAAACGTGGCCCAAGGCCTGGCGACCGTGGCTGGCCGCCGTGCTCCAGACCGGCGTCAATATCGGCGTGCTCGGCGGTGCGGTCTTTGTCGGCCTGCTCATGACCTATATGCCGCCCGGCTCCGAGCGCTGGGTGTTCCTGATCGGCGTGATCCCGGCCTTCCTCGTCTTCTATATCCGCCGCCACGTCCCCGAACCCGAGGCTTGGTCGCAGGCCGGCTCGGCGGTCGAAAAGAAACCGGGCGCCCTCTCGCTCTTCCGGGGCGACGTTCGCTCGATCACGCTGCGCACCACCCTCGTCTGCGCCCTTGGCCTTTCCGCGTGGTGGCTGTTTCTCTTCTGGCAGACGCAGCACCTGCGCCGGCTCCTCGGCGAGGCCCACACGCCCGCCGGCGAGATCACGGGGTTGGTCTCCGCCGCGTTCTTCACGTTCAACTTCGCCTCCATCATCGGCAACTTCGGCGGCGGCTGGCTGGCGAAGCAGTTCGGCAACCGGCCCGCGATCGTGGTGCTGTTCACCGGCCTCGCCGCGAGCATGTTCGGCGCGTTCATCGTGCCGCGCGGCTTCAGCGAGCTCGCATGGTTCTGGCTGCCCATCGGCGGGTTCTTCGGCGGCGTGTTCGGCCTGTTCACCATGTATCTGCCCCCGCTCTTCCCCGTGCTGCTGCGGACCACCGGCGCCGGCTTCTGCTACAACATCGGGCGCATCGCCGCCGCCGTGGCCTCCGTGGTTTTCGGCTGGCTGGCCCCGGTGGGCGACTTCCGCACCGCCCTGCTCTGGTCGAGCGCCCTCGCCCTCGCGGCTGCCCTCGCCTCCCTCTACCTGCCTAAGGACGCGAAGGACGCCTGAGGAGGCCCCTACGAATTATTGCACTTCCCGTGCGTTGTCTCTGGTGGCTGGATCGGCCCTTCCTTCATTTCTTCTTTCGGAAACCCGAGATCAGTAAAAATCGCAGGATGGCAATCCCGCCGATCGAAAGAATGAGGCCAACCACGACGAGCCCCTTCCTGAACCAACTCTCATGACCGTTGCCGAGCCACAGCATCGCTACGCCAACCAAGCGGACGGCCAGTCCAATACCAAACAATCTCCACTTCTTCCGCTTCTCGATCCGCCTGTGCTCCGCCTCCTCTGCTGGGCTCAGCAACCCGGTGGTAGTGATCATGGAATATTCTTTGCCGAACGTCAGCGATGAGCCCCGCCTTGAGGTGTTGGTCCTGGCATTTTGCTCGGCCCTTGCTTGATGATACTGGCAGCAAGCTTCCGCGCTGTGACTAAGGAGCTCAGGTCGCCGCGATAAATAAATACGTGGAATTGCTCCATCAACTCGTCTTTCTTCTCTCCGACTAAGATCACGGTCCGTCTGCTTGGGAATAATGCCTCAGCTCCATAGTGTGTCTTGCCTTCTACTTCCTGTGACCAACAGGTCCAGACTACAGATTGGCCGGCGATGCTGTCCTTCACCTCACCCAGTCGCTTGCCTCTCGCGCTAAAGGGACTCGGATGTCCGCCCTCATATATCCCGATAACATCTGCGGTCGCGGGGCCGCGAAGATAGGTGATCGTGAAATCCGGCATATCGCTTTTAACTTCAGTCTTCATGCCCGTCGCGGCAATGCGCTCTGAATCGAGGGAAGCCAGAACGGTGACCGCAAGCTCTTCGGCGTTCACCATCGCGATAAGGGCGAGGAAAATCAGATATCGGATCGCGTTCATCTTCTGCCTAACGTTACCGATGAGACATGCCCCCGCTGAGCCGGTCCGCTGCTCACGGAGCCTTTTCCTCGTCCTCGTAAACCTGGAACAAGGAATCCGCCGTGTTGAGCAAGGCCTGACGTTGCTCATACCATGCCGCCAGCTCTGCCTGCTCCTGCGGAGAGAGTTTTTCGATGGCTGCCTCGATTTCAGCGATGGTGCTCACAAGTGGAATAGAGCGGCCTTTCATTCGTTTGGCAACTTCGGTAATCCGTCGCCGCCGCCCCTTTGGGCACCCGCTCCATTCAGTAGGCGGGTAAGGCCCAGATCGTCTCAACTCGTGGTTCAATCTGCTGTTTTTGTGCTTCTTGCTTGGCAGCCATAGGCTTGGCGACGGCTGGTGCTTTTTGTGGCCATTCCTTCTGCAGAATTAAGATTTTAGGTCGTAAATCCTAAATCGTAAATTTGCCCTTGGTCTGGCTCCTGCTCTAGCATGCTTCCCCCATGGCCATTCACGTCGCGCTTAATCACCGGACCAGCTACAAATACGACCGCCCCGTCACCCTCGGACCCCAGGTCATCCGGTTGCGCCCGGCCCCGCATTGCCGCACGCCCATCCTCAGCTACTCGCTGAAACTCACGCCGCCCAAGGGCCACTTCCTCAACTGGCAGCAGGACGCCTTCGGCAACTACCTCGCCCGCGCCGTCTACCCGGAAAAGGTCACGGAGTTCGCCGTCGAGGTGGACCTCGTGGCGGAGATGTCCGTCTACAACCCCTTCGACTTTTTCCTCGAGCCCTACGCCGAGCAATTCCCCTTCGTCTACGACAAGCAGGTCGCCCGCGAGCTCGCGCCCTTTCTACGCAGACATTCCCGCAAGCAGAAGTTCGGCGAATTTGTCGCCGCCATTGACCGCAAGCCGCAACGCACGATCGATTTTCTCGTCGCGATCAACACGCAGGTCCACCGGCTCGTCGGCTATGTCATCCGCCTCGAACCGGGCGTGCAGACCCCGGAGCAGACCCTCACCTTGGGCACCGGCTCCTGCCGCGACTCCGCGTGGCTGCTCGTCAACACCCTGCGCCACGCC
>JAHFTH010000046.1:0-2880 GCA_023269445.1 Lacunisphaera sp. | reverse complement strand
TCTCGGGCTATCTCATCCAGCTGAAGGCCGACCAGAAATCCCTCGACGGCCCGAGCGGCGCGGAGAAGGACTTCACCGATCTCCACGCCTGGTGCGAAGTCTACCTCCCCGGCGCCGGCTGGGTCGGCCTCGACCCGACCTCCGGCCTGATGGCCGGCGAAGGCCACATCCCCCTCGCCTGCTCGCCCGCGCCCTCCAGCGCCGCGGCCATCAGCGGCGGCGTGGATGATGCCGAGGTCGAGTTCGGCTTCGCGATGTCCGTCACGCGCGTCCACGAATCGCCGCGCGTCACGCTGCCCTACACCGACGAGCAGTGGGCGAAGATCGAATCGCTCGGCCACCAGATCGACGCCGACCTCGTGAAGAATGACGTGCGCCTCACCATGGGCGGCGAACCGACCTTCATCTCGCTCGACGACCCCGACGGCCCGGAGTGGAACTTCATCGCCGCCTCGCAGCGCAAGCGCGTGCTCTCGGGCGAACTCATCAAGCGCCTGCGCACCAAGTTCGCCCCGGGCGCTCTCCTCCACTATGGCCAGGGCAAGTGGTATCCCGGCGAGCAGTTGCCGCGCTGGTCCCTCGCCGCCTACTGGCGCAAGGACGGCGTTCCCATCTGGCACGACGACTCCCTCATCGCCGACGAATCTAAAAATTACGGCCACGGCGCCAAGGAGGCGAAGGAACTCTCCACCCGTCTCGCGAAGACCCTCGGCGTCAACCCCGCGCACCTCATCGCCGGCTACGAGGACACCTTCTACTACACGTGGAAGGAGCGCCGCCTGCCGTCGAACGTCACGCCGGAGAAAACCAACCTGAAGGACAAGCTCGAGCGCGAGCGCATCGCCCGTATTTTCCAGGAGGGCCTCGGCTCCGTCGTCGGCTACACGCTGCCGATCAAGCGCACCATGATCGGCAACCAGCCGGGCTGGATGTCCGGCAAGTGGTTCCTCCGCGACGACGACACGATGTGGCTCATCCCCGGCGACTCGCCGATGGGCCTGCGCCTCCCGCTCGATTCGATCCCGTGGGTCGCCGAGAAGGATTACCCGTTCCACTGGCCGCAGGATCCCTCTCAGAAATTCCCCGAGCTCCCCAAGGAAACGCCTTACGACCGCCGCCGCCTTGAGGCGCTCCGCGCCGGCCAGCGCATTTTGCGCGGCGGGAGTTCGCCGACCCCCGCTGGTCATGGCCCGGGCCAGCGCGCGCAGGATCCGGCCACGCCGCTACCGCCGCCCGAGTTGGATCCCACCCGCCGCCCCCAGCAGGGCGAAAGCGCGCCGTGGATCATCCGCACCGGCCTCTGCGTCCAGCCGCGCGACGGCCGCCTCCACCTTTTCATGCCGCCGGTCACGACGACCGAGGATTACCTCGACCTCATCGCGGGCATCGAGACCACCGTCACCGAGATGGGCATCCCCATCATTATCGAAGGCGAGGCCCCGCCCAAGGATCCGCGCCTCAACAAGCTCGCCGTCACCCCCGACCCGGGCGTGATCGAGGTCAACCTTCACCCGAGCAAGACCTGGGATGACCTCGTCGAGCGCACCACCGTCCTCTACGACGAGGCCCGGCAGACGCGTCTCGGCACGGAGAAGTTCATGCTCGACGGCCGCCACACCGGCACCGGCGGCGGCAACCACATCGTCATCGGCGGCGAGACGCCCGGTGACTCGCCGGTCCTGCGCCGGCCCGACCTGCTCCGCTCGCTCCTCTCCTACTGGCAGAACCACCCGTCGCTCAGCTGGCTGTTCTCCGGCATGTTCATCGGCCCGACTTCGCAGGCCCCGCGCATCGACGAGGCCCGCAACGACTCGCTCTACGAGGTCGAGATCGCCTTCAAGGAAATGGAACGCCAGATGGGCACGTTCAATAACGTGCCGCCGTGGATGGTCGACCGCCTCTTCCGCCACCTCCTCATCGACTCGACCGGCAACACGCATCGCAGCGAGTTCAGCATCGACAAGCTCTACGCGCCGGACAGCGCTACCGGCCGGCTCGGGTTGGTCGAGATGCGCGCCTTCGAGATGCCGCCGCACGCGCGCATGAGCCTCGCCCAGCACCTGCTGCTGCGCGGCCTCGTGTCCAAGTTCTGGAAGCAACCCTACACCAACGGCCTCGTCCGCTGGGGCACCGACCTCCACGACCGCTGGATGCTGCCGCATTTCAACCACACGGATTTCAACGACGTCATCCGCGACCTGCGCACCTCCGGCCAGCCCTTCGAAGCCAGCTGGTTTGATCCGCACTTCGAGTTCCGCTTCCCTCGCGTCGGTGAATTCAACGTGCGCGATGTCCATGTCGAGCTCCGCGCCGCGCTTGAGCCCTGGCACGTGCTGGGCGAGGAGCCCGGCCCCGGCGGCACCGTGCGCTACGTGGACAGCTCGCTCGAGCGCCTGCAGGTCAAGGCCACCGGCCTCACCGGCGACCGCTTCGTCCTCACGGCCAACGGCCACCGCGTCCCGCTCCACCCGACCGGCGTCAACGGCGAGGGCGTGGCCGGCGTGCGCTTCCGCGCCTGGCAGCCGCCCGAGTGCCTCCAGCCCACCATCGGCTCGCACGCGCCCCTCGTGTTCGACCTGATCGACACCTGGAACAAGCGCTCGCTCGGCGGCTGCACCTATCACGTCGCCCATCCCGGCGGCCGCAGTTACGAGACCTTCCCGGTGAATTCCTACGAGGCCGAGAGCCGCCGCCTCTCCCGCTTCCAACCCATCGGCCACACCCCCGGCAGCATGCGCCCCATTCCACCGTCCGCCGGCAAACCGGAGATGCCTTTCACGATGGATCTGCGGAATCCGTGATTCTTTTGGAGGGCCCAGCTCCCGCTGGGCCGCGGCTCAGCAGGAGCTGAGCCCTCCACCGATCACTCCACTCACCTCT
>JAHFTH010000045.1 GCA_023269445.1 Lacunisphaera sp. | reverse complement strand
GCGGGCGGCGGTGAGGGCCTTCTCGACAATGCGCTTGGCGACGGGCGTGTTGCTCTCGAAGTAGAACATCAGGCCCTCGTAGGCGAGGGAGCCGACGATGCTCTCGACCTCGGGGGAGAGGAGCTTGACCTTGGTCTGCGACTCGAACTTCGGGTCGCTGTGCTTGATGGAGATGACGGCGGCCAGGCCCTCGCGCACGTCGTCACCCGTGATCTGGGGGTCCTTGTCCTTGAGGAGATTGTTGGCTTTGGAAAATTGGTTGATGGCGCGGGTGAGGGCGCTGCGGAAGCCAGAGAGATGCGTGCCGCCGTCCGGATTGTGGATCGTGTTGGTGTAGCAGAGGACGAGGTCGTTGTAGGAATCGTTATATTGGAGAACGATCTCGGCGTGGATCTCCATCGGCTTGTCGTCGAGGGTGGTCTTGAGCTCCTTGGCGATGCGGATCGGCACGGGGTGCAGGGCGGTCTTGCCGGTGTTGATCTGCTTCACGAACTCGACGACGCCGTCCTTGTAGAAAAAATTCTCGACCTTCGGCGTGGCCGGGCGCTCGTCGGTGAAAATAATCTTCAGGCCGGAATTGAGGAAGGCCAACTCGCGGAGGCGCTGGGAAATGCGGTCGGCCACGAAGACGGTGGTCTCGCGAAAGATTTCGGCGTCGGGCTTGAAGCTGATGAGCGTGCCGGTGCCGGTGGCCTTGCCGATGACCTCGAGTCTCTTGGTGGTCTTGCCGCGCTCGAAGGTCATGTGGTGGATCTGGCCGTTGCGGGAGACCTCGACCTCGAACCACTCGGAGACCGCGTTGACGCACTTGGCGCCGACGCCATGCGTGCCGCCGGAAAATTTGTAGCCGCCTTGGCCGTATTTGCCACCGGAGTGGAGGGTGGTGAGCACGAGCTCGACGCCGGGTAGGCCGCTGTCCTTGTTTATATCAACCGGAATGCCGCGGCCATCGTCGCGAATGCTGATCGAACCGTCGACGTGGATGGCGACCTCGATCTTGGTGCAATGGCCGGCGAGATGTTCGTCGACGGAATTGTCCAGCACCTCGGAAACGCAGTGATGCAGCGCCCGCTCGTCGGTGCCGCCGATATACATGCCGGGCTTCTTGCGCACGGCCTCCAGTCCCTTCAGCTGCCCGAGTTTATTCGCGTCGTAATAGTCGGCGCCGGCGTTGGATTTGTCGTTGGACTGGGCTTCGTTTGAGTCGGACATTCGGGTCGGAAAGTAAGGTCAAAAATCTCTCGGAGTTCACTGCGTTGGACAACCTATTTCTCCGCGAAAAACCGGGTATTTTCCGGCTGGAAAATGCTATTTTTAATCGTTCCAGCCCAGCGTTTAGCAAGAGGCTGAAATTCGCCCGGAGCGTGCTACCGAGGATTGGCTTGCGTCGGCCTGATTTTAGGAGATTTCCGGGCAGAAAATCCGCCGAATAACAAGGATGCATTGACCGCGGACACGCGTCTCGCACAGTGGCCGCAACATGGCCGCATTCAGTATCGAAAAACTGCTCGTGCTACAGGAACGCGACAGCAAGCGACTGGCGCTCGAGCAGCAATTGACGAACGTGCCGCGCGAGATCGCTGCGGTGGAAGCCCGGATCGCCGCCGAGAAGGCCGCCATCGAGACGGCCAAGGCCGAGTGGCACGGGCTGGAGTCAAAAAAGAAACTGCTCGAGATCGAGATCAAGACTTCGGAGGAGAAAATCGCCAAATACCGCACCCAGCAGGTGCAGGTGCGGAAGAACGACGAGTATCAGGCGCTGACGCACGAAATTGAGACGACACAGGTCGGCATCGGCACGCTGGAAGAGCAGGAGATCGGCGTGATGTTCACGATCGACGAGGCGAAGAAGCGCTTCGCCGCCGCCGAGGCCGAGCTGAAGAAGAATATCACCGGCCACGAAACCCGCATCCGCACCCTGCGCGAACGCGAGGTCCAGATGCAGGCCGAACTGAAGGCCGCCCAGGAAGCGGTCGCCACGGCCCGGCCGGAGGTGCCCGAGCCCCAACGGAGAATCTACGACCGCATCGCCATCAAGCCGGGCCACCCGGTCTGTGTCACGGTCAACGGCGGGAAATGCGGCGGTTGCCACCTGAAAGTGCCGACGCACATCGAGGTCATGGCCCGGACGGGATCGGAAATTGCCACTTGCGACCAGTGTGGCCGGGTGGTTTACTGGCAATCCTAGTTTCGGAGCCAGATCTTCGCTCCGGGTTCATTGAATACGGAGAGGAAAGTCCGGACACCACAGGGCAGGATTCCGTTCGAAAGCGCGGGAGCGACGTTTCAAAGCGTCGCGACGGATAGTGTCACAGAGAATATACCGCCATCCGGGCAACCGGGTGGTAAGGGTGAAAAGGTGGGGTAAGAGCCCACCGCGCCGAAGGCAACGACGGCGGCACGAAAAACCCAATCCGGTGCAAGACTAAATAGGGGACTCGGCGGCCCGTCGGACAGTCCCGGGTTAGTCGCATCCCGCCAGGTTTCGCGCAAGCGACCCCATGGTGGGGCAGGTCCGCTTCGGCGGATGTTGAGAGAAATGAAGATCCCGGCGCGCAAGCGCCGGACAGAATTCGGCTTATCGGCTTCGGAACTAGTTCATACGCGGGGCGCGCTGCCAAAACGGCGCGCCCCGCTCCATTTTCCACCATAGGGAGAAAGCGCTTGACTCACCCCCCTGATTTCGGGTCTTTCACCCTTCCTTAATTTCATACCGCCATGGCCAATACCAAGTCCGCAATCAAAGCCGCTCGTAAATCGCTCCGCAACGCTGCGCGCAACCAAGCGATGAAGACGCGCCTGAAGTCCCTGAACAAGGCCGTCAAGCTGGCCGTCGCCGGCACCGATGCCGAGAAGACTCGCGCTGCGGCCATCGCCTACAGCTCCGCCCTCGACCGGGCCGTCAAGAGCAACGTCATTCACCGCAACTCGGCTTCGAACCACAAGTCCCAGTTCGCGAAATACATCTTTGTCGCGAAGAAGTAGCTTCTCGCTTCCCTGTCGCTAGCCCCGTGCGCCTCACAGCCGCGGGGTTTTTTGTCTTCCGGCCGGTTCTGCGGGGTTGAATTTGCCCGACCGATGCGCGTTTATGGGCCGCCGTGCCTCCGCCCGCCAACGTCCGCCGTCATTTGCTACCGTGGGAACGGCCGTTGCCTGCGGCGGCGGCGGCGTGGCTGGCTAAGGACTGGACCGGCTCCGGTCCGCTGGATCTGAACGGAGTGCTGGTGATCGTGCCCACGCGGCAGTCTGGCCGGCGGCTGCGTGAGGCGCTGGCGGAACACGCCGCCGAGCGCGGCTCGGCGGTGTTTGCTCCGCGGGTTATGCTGCCGGAGGACCTCATCGCGCCAACGACCGGCGGAACGCCGCTGCCGCCCGCCTCCCGACTGGAGACGCAGCTTGCGTGGGCCGAGGTGTTGGGTGCGGCCGACCTGGAGGATTTTCGCGCGGTGTTCCCGATTGATCCGCCCGCGCGCAATTTTGCCTGGGCCACGCGACTGGGGGCGCAATTGCAACGCTTGCAGGCGGCGCTCGGGGAGAACGGGCTGCGGTTGCGCGATGTCGTGCGCCGGGCGGGGGATGGGTTGCCGGAGACGGAGCGCTGGACGCAATTGGCCGAGCTGGAACGGCAGTGCGACAAAGTGCTGACGACTTGCGGCCGGTGCGAGGCGCAGGCGGCGCGCATCGAGTTCGCGCGTGCCCCGGTTCCGCCGGCGGGAATCACGCGGATCGTGCTGCTGGCCGCGCCGGATCCGCTGCCAATCGCTGTCGCCGTGCTGACGGAGCTGGCGCGCAAACTTCCGGTGGACGTGGTCGTGTTCGGCCCGGCCGGCGAGGAGGAGCTTTTCGATGAATGGGGCCGGCCGCGTGAGGCCGCATGGTCGCGCCGGCCACTCGGGCTGACGGATTTTTCGTCGCAAGTCCGCCTGTGTGCCGACGCGGCGGAACAGGCGGCGCGCGTGGTGGAACTGGCCCGGTCTTACGGTGAGCCTGAAGGTTTGCTCGTCGTCGGCGTGGCCGACGCAGAGGTTGCGCCCGCGCTAGAAAACGGCCTGCGGGGTGCGGATGTGGCGGTATTCAACCCCGAGGGCCGGCCGCGTAAGCGCGACGGTCTGCACACCCTGCTCACCACCTTGGCGGCGCTGGTGCGGGAGCCGGACTTTGACGCGATGCAGGCTTTGGCGCGCTGTCCGGATTTCATGGCCTGGGTGGCGACGCGCGCGGGTGGTGGCTTTTCACCGGCGGCCATGCTCAAGGAGCTCGATGATTTGCATGCGCGCCACCTGCCGGCGACGGTTGCGGCGGCCCTGAGCCACACCGCGCAACGACCCGCGGCGCGTGCTGCGTTGGAGGTGGCGACGGACTTGCGCGGCCAGCTTACGACCGGAGAGTTTCCCGGGAATGTGTCGGCCGTGCTTGGTCAGATTTTCGGAGCACAGAAGGTGAGTGGTGATTCGTTGCTGGCCGGATCGGCGGAGGCGTGGATGGAAGTGCTGCGCGCCATCGCCGGAGCCAGGCAGAATTTTCCGAGGCTAAAAACCACGGAGTGGTGGGAGCTGGCGCTGGCCCAATTCGGCGAGATCCTGCGGTTCGAGCAACACCCGGCCGTGGCGGTGGACCTGCTGGGCTGGTTGGAACTGCTGTGGGAGGATGCGCCGCATCTGGTCGTGACGGGATTGAACGATGGCCGGGTGCCCGAGGCCGTGGCGGGTGATGCTTTTTTGCCCGAGGCGCTGCGTGCGCGGCTCGGCCTCAAGACTAACGAAGCGCGCTTCGCCCGTGATGCCTACCTGCTCGCGGCGCTGGCGTCGTCGCGCGCGGGGGCCGGGCGGCTGGATTTGCTGGTGGGCAAGGTGTCGGCGGCGGGAGATCCGTTGCGCCCGTCGCGACTGCTGTTGCAATGCGAGGAAGCCGAGCTGCCGCAGCGTGTGGCGGCGTTGTTCCGTCCGGTCGAGGCCGCGCGACCGGGGCTGCCGTGGCGTCGCGCGTGGAAACTGACGCCGCCCGCCGTGCCTCCGCTGACGAGAGTGTCGGTGACGGCGTTTCGCGATTATCTGCGGTGTCCGTTCCGTTTCCACCTGAAGCACGGGTTGAAAATGGAGACGGTGGATCCGTTCAAGAGCGAGCTGGACGCGTTTGATTTCGGCACGCTGTGCCATGCGGCCCTCGAGGCGATGGGGCGGGAGCCGGCGCTGCGGGATTGCACGGACGCGGTGGTGCTGCGGGAATTTCTCGTGGGGCAGGTGGACCGGCGGGCGCGGGAGCGCTATGGTGTCGAGCTCACGCTGCCGCTGATCGTGCAACTGGAGTCGGCGCGGCAGCGCCTGGCGCGCGCGGCGGAAGTGCAGGCCGAGCAGCGGGCGGCCGGCTGGGTCGTCGAGCACGTCGAACGCAAGTTCGAGCTGGCCCTGGGCGCGATCACCGTGAGTGGAAAGATTGATCGCGTGGAGCGTCACGCGGGCACCGGTGCGGTGCGGGTGATCGATTACAAGACGTCGGACAAGGGGGTGTCGCCGCCCACCGCGCATGTGCGGAGCGCGCGGCGCGAGGAGACCGCACCGGACTGGGCGCGGTTCACGCTGGGCGGAAAGGAACTCGTGTGGACCGACCTGCAACTGCCGCTCTATCTGGAAGCGTTGGCGGGGGAGTTCGGGGTCGCGACCGGTGCGGGCTATTTCAATTTGCCGAAAGCGGTTGGCGAGACGGCGCTCGTGTTGTGGGAGGATTACGACGCGGCGTGGCGCACGGCGGCCCGGCGTTGCGCGGAAGGCGTCGCCGCAGGAGTGACGGCGGGGATTTTCTGGCCACCGGCGGAGGTGCCGCCGCGGGAGGAGGACGATGCTTTTGCGGGGCTGTTTCATCACGGCACGGCGGACAGCGTGAACTGGAGGGGCGCGCGATGAGCCGGACCGGTCATGTGATGATCCTTGCGTCGGCGGGCTCGGGCAAAACCTACGCCCTGACCAATCGCTATGTGCGGTTGCTCGCGCACGGCGCGAAACCGGAGCGGATCGCGGCGCTGACCTTCACGCGCAAAGCAGCAGGCGAGTTCTTCGACGAGATCCTCAAGAAGCTGGCGGGGGCGGCGAGCGACGAGATCGTGGCGAAAAAACTGGCGGGGGAGATCGAGGTCCCGGCGTTGCGGGCGGCGGATTTCCTGAAGCTGCTGCGGGTGGTGAGCGAGGCGATGCATCGGCTCAATCTGGGGACGCTCGACAGTTTCTTTGCGCGCGTCGTGCGAGCCTTCCCGCTTGAGCTGGGGTTGGGCGGGGATCTTGAGATGCTGCAGGATCATGCGGCGCGGTTGGAGCGGCGGCGCGTGCTGCGACAGATGTTTGCGCACACGGACGGCGGCACGGCACGACAGGATTTCATCGAGGCCTTCAAGCGAGCGACGTTCGGCACCGAGGAGAAACGGCTGGGGGAGCGGCTGGATGCGTTCCTGGACGAGCACGCCGAGGTGTATCTGGCCGCCCCGGATGCGGCCTGCTGGGGCCGGGCGGAACGAATCTGGCCGCAGGGTTGCGCGTGGCTGACAGCGGCCGATGCGCGGAAACGGACCGACGCGGCGGCGGGCTTGAGGGCCGCGTTGCCGTGGGCGACATTCAGCGACCCGCAGAGCAAGCGGTGGAATAATTTTTTCGCAACGTTGCCCGAGTGGGCGCCCGGGGCCCCGCTGCCCAAGCCGATGGCGTATATGGTGGGCAATGCTTTCAAGGTGTGGCCGGGGCTGACAGAGATCACCGTCGAGCGGAAGAAAGTGCCGCTGTCGCTCGAGGCGAGCGGGGCGTTGCGGGCGTTGGTGAGCGGAATCGTGGGAGCGGAGCTGGCGCGCCGGCTGGAAATGACGCAGGGGATTTTCGCCGTGCTGCGCGGCTACGAGGAAGTTTATGATGGTGCGGTGCGCCGCGCCGGCCGACTGACGTTTGCCGATGTGCAGCGGTTGTTGCGTCCCGACACACCGGACGGGACGTGGATGCTGTCGCGTGACGCGGCGGCTGAGGCGCGGCTGTTCATTGACTGGCGGCTCGACGCACAGATCGACCACTGGCTGCTCGACGAATTCCAGGATACGAGCTTCGGCCAGTGGAGCGTGCTGCGGAATCTGATCGACGAGGCCGTGCAGGATCCGGCGGAGGAGCGGAGCTTTTTCTATGTGGGGGACGTCAAGCAGGCGATTTTCGCGTGGCGCGAAGGCGACTCGCGGCTGTTTCGCGAGATTTTCAATCATTACAATGAGACGAGGCCCGGCACCATCCGCGAGGAACGGCTCGACCGGTCGTGGCGGTCTGGGCCGGCGGTGATCGCGATGGTGAACCGCGTGCTCGGCGACAGCGAGGCGCTGGCGCGGCTGTTTCCGGCGCAGGCTGCGGCGCGGTGGACACAAGAGTGGCGCGACCACGTGAGTGCGAAGAAGGAACTGGGTGGGTTCGCGGCGTTGCGCCAGGCCGAGGACGAAGCCGGACGGTTTGCGGAAACATTGAGAATTCTGACGGAGACGCGGGCGCTGGAGCGCGGCTTGAGCGTGGCCGTGCTGGTGCAAAAAAATAGCACGGCGGCGGAGCTGGCTGATTTTCTGCGCCGCGAAGGCAAACTGCCTGCGGTGGCGGAGTCGGATTTGCATGTAGGGATGGACAATCCCCTGGCGTGCGCGGTGCTGGCTTTGTTCCGGGCGGCGGCACATCCGGGCGACCGGGCGGCGTGGACCCACGTGGCGATGACGCCGTTGCAGGCCGTGCTGGCGGCAGAGAATTGCGTGACGGGTGATGGGTTGGCGGTGCGTTTGCTGGGTGAGATCCATGCGGAGGGCTTCGCGCGGACGATGGAATCATGGGTGCGCAAGCTGGAGCCAGCGCTGGCGGCGGATGATGCGTTTAGCCGGGAGCGGGGCCGGCAACTGGCAGAGGCCGCACGGTTGTTCGACGAGACGGGTAGTCGCGACGTGGCAGAGTTCGTGCAGTTCGTAGAGCGGCATACCGTGCGGGACGCGGATACGGCGGCGGTAGTGCGCGTGATGACGGTGCACAAGGCGAAGGGACTGGGGTTCGACCTGGTGGTGCTCCCGGATTTGGAAGGAACGAAGCTGGCGGCCCGCCGCCGCGGACTGGCGGTGCAACGGGCGCAGGACCGAACAGTGGAGTGGGTGTTGGACCTGCCGCCGGAGACCTTTTACGCGGAGGACAAGGTGTTGGCAGGCCATGTGAGCTTGGCGGAGGCGGACGCCTGCTACGAGGAGCTGGCCGTGCTTTATGTGGCCATGACCCGGGCGAAAAGGGCGATGTATGTCATCACGGAACCAGTGGGCACGTCGCAGTCGTGTAATTTTCCCCGGTTGCTGCAGGAAACATTGGGCGAGGAATGGGCGTCGGGCGACGCGCGCTGGTTTGATACGATCAGTCCGGTTGCGCCCGAGCACGCGGTTGATGGAGGGTTGGCGACAATCCGGTCAATCCGGACACTGCACCGGCCCGCGCGCACGCCGTCGGAATCAGCGGCACCGGAAATTGCGGGGGAGAAGCTGTTTGCCCTCGAAGGCGGCGGGGCGGTGAATTTCGGGCGCGCGGTCCACGCTTTGTTCGAGACTGTGGAGTGGTGGGAGATCGCGCAGGCGGCGGCTTGGACAACGGCCCGGAAGAAAGAAGGCGCTGACGAGATCGCCTTGAGGGAGGCGGTCAATTGTTTGCAGAGTGCCGGACTGGCTGAAGTGTTTGCGCGATCAGGTGGGGGAGTAGAGGTATGGCGGGAGAAGGCCTTCGAGGTTGTGCTGGATGGAGTTTGGCTGACTGGAGTGTTTGACCGGGTGGTAGTGGAACGGGATGCAGCCAATCAGCCGATTAAGGCTTGGGTCATTGATTTTAAGACCGATCGGTCGAGGGCGGGAGAAGATCAGGCCGCTTCGGCGATCGAGAAGCACGCGGGCCAACTCAATCTTTACCGGCGGGTAGTAGCGGTTTTGACTGGGCTGTCAGTGCAGGCAATCAGGGCGACGTTGGTGCTGACGGCTGGAAGCGAGGCAGTGGACGTGTCGTTAACTGACTAAATTCAGCTTTACAGGGAAGAAGAGAGACCGCACGTTCCGCTGCTAAACCTACACTTTATACCTATGGGCAATCTGAAAAAGAAACGACGTCTGAAGATGTCGAAACACAAACGCCGGAAACGCCTCAAGGCGAACCGCCACAAGAAGCGCACTTGGCAGAAGTAAATAGCCGAACCCAGACGTTTCCCTCTAGAACCCGCCTCTTTCCGGCGGGTTTTACGTTTCAATCCGGAGGCTTTTAGCGAGTAAAACAGTAGGGAAACTATCAAGTGAGCGAGAAAGCATAATGGTTTTGCGCTTGTCAGATAGGTAAGTGCCCCATATCCAGCATGTCCTGCAAATTACTTTACAGTCTTAAAAGCTGCAGAGCGATTTAGAGTTTTTCTCCCTAACCGACACCCACACTTCCTCCACCCCGCATGCTTTTCGCAAAAAAATCCAAAGGGTTTTGCGTCGAAATCGGCGAGCACGCCACGCTATTGGCGCGGCTGTCCGAGCCGGAGGCACCTTTTATAGTCGAAGAGCTTAAAGAGCTGTCTTCAGGCGATGCCGACGGCATTGTTACTTGGACCAAAAGCACCGAGGGCAAGGGATCTACGGGCTATGCACACGCCGCTTGCAGTATTTATTCGCCCAAAAGGGTGGTTCGGCGCCACACATTGGATTTAAAGCGAGTTAAGGATCCGGCTTATTTTAACGAAGTCTATGCCCAACAGTTTCGGATAGAGCCTGAGAAATACACGATCAGGGCACTGAATCCTGGCGATGGCAGCGAATATGATCAAGTGAAGGGAACTCAGAAAGAAGTGCTTTTCTGCGGCTTGCCGTCGGATGATGTGATTGCACTGCAGGACAAGCTGCTTGAGCAGGGCATTTATCCCGAACGGCTTGAGTTGGGCACCTTGGCCACATTAGGGGGCATGGTTAATTATCTCAAATTCAAACAAACCAAGACCCCCGTCCTGTTGCTCGAAATAGGACAGGAGACGACCCAAAGTTTCATTCTTAGTGCTGAAGGTGTTGATATCTCTCGTCCCATTCAGAGTGGTATTGCTGCGATGATTCCTGTGGTGCAGAAAGAACTGGGTCTTAAGGACGAGGAATCAGCCAAAAAGCTATTTTACTCGAACACCTTTGACTTCACCAGTATGGGTGGAGCGCTCGTGAAGAAACTCTTGAAGGAACTTCAATCGTCCATCGGCTTTTACGAAGTGCAGACCGGTCAGTCCATTGGCAGTGTTTTCTGCACGCAGTTGCCCTCCAGTCTAACTTGGTTGAGCACCACGATGGCGGGTGCCCTTGGGGTTCCACCCCTTAAGATTGAGCTAGTCCCTTGGCTTGAATCACTAGATGTCAAACTGGCCGAGGGAGTTTCACTCGGTCTGCCAGAAGAACGTTGGTTCGGATTGTTTTCACTCTTGGCCTCTCACCAAAATGCTGTCCCTGACGAAAAAAAGTGACGCGCAGCCTGTAGCTGCCCCTCTCTGGCACACCAATTTCCGCAACTTTGACCGGTTGCCGGATACCAAGGTGGTGCGCACGACCTTCTTTATTAACACCGCAGCAATCGCGGTTACTATCGGCATGCTGCTTTTGCTGGGTCATCGTGAATACACCAACTACAACATTGGTGAGCAAAAAGCAGAAGCCCAGCGTCAGATTGATAGCAATAAAAAGCAAGATGCTGACGCACTCAGGCTCTCCAAGCTATTCCTTGATGAAGAGAAGAAGCTTAATGAGATATTGGCCTTTGTTAAGGTGCCAGTCACTCCGGCGGAGTTCATTGATCTGATCGGCCAATCATTACCCAAGGATATCTCGATCGATAATGCCGAGGGCCGTATTACTGACCCAAAAAACTCAGTATTTCAGATTAGGGGGCGCGTTGCTGGCAGTCCCGATCAAGCCAGCGGCATAGCGTCAAGTTATGTCGATACGCTTCGCGCACACGCGAAGTTGGGCAGGATTTTTGACCCCATTACCCTCAACCGGCTAGATCGCGATCCTGCTGGTGGCTTCATGTCCTTCGACATATCGCTTACCGTTAAGCTCGAGAAAAAATAACATGACTTCTACGGACCTAGTCGCGCTTGTTAAGAAACATCCTGTCGGGGTGGGCTGTGCTATAGTGAGTATAGCCTGTGGCATTCTGCTGTATGTGCGTTCCGGCAATATTGAGGCTAGCCAGGTCGAATTGGAGGCTAACTCAGCTCAAGCGGCCAAGATGATTGCCAATGTTCGAAATGCGAACGGCTTGGCGGAGCAATTGACCGAGATACAGGCACTCGGTAAGGAATTGGATGCACGTATGATGAAAGCCGGCCAACTGGCCGTGAACCTCCAATATTTCTACAAACTTGAAACCGAAACCGAGGTGAAATTAGTCGATGTGCGGCAGAATGCGGTTCCTCGTAATATCAAGACGCAATACGCTGGGGTGCCTTTCAGTGTGTCTGTCTCAGGCTCATTCCCCCACGTGATCAATTTTCTGAATCGGTTGCAAAACGGGCGTCACTTTTGTCGCATTAACTCTACAAATTTCGCCAAAGCAGGAGACGCAGGCGGGGATGTTAACCTTGCCTTAAACCTCGAACTTTTAGGCCAACCATGAACAGGCGCATCCTTATTATCGCGACAGTCGGTATGATGGGCCTCTCTAGGCCGACCTTTGCGGCTGAGGCTGCGACTGTGGCCAATCCACTCACGCGGCAGGAAATTCTGGACCAAGCCAAGACGTTGCTTTCAGCTAAGCCTCTGGTGGCAGCCGGTAAGGATCCGTTTCACTCAGAAGCTTATGCTGAGAGTATCGCAGGTGGCACGCGTGGGCCTGAAGGAGCTCAAGTGCCCTCCGGAGAAGGCGCCGCACCCCGTCCTGCTCCCGCCGGTCCGCGCTCCGCTCATGATTTGCTCCAGGCGATTGCGACCAGCCCCAGTCTCAAACCCAGCGGTTTCTTTGTTCTTGGCGGACAGCCAACACTGGTCTTCGGTCAAAAGCGGGTCAAAGCCGGCAGCTTTTTAACAATTACCTTTGAAGGCGCTGAATACGCCCTAGAAATTGTCTCGATTGAACGCCCCAATTTTACCCTCCGGTTGAACCGTGAGGAATTCACCCGGACCATCAAATAAGGACGAATTATGAGCACACGCACCATCCTGACCACGCTTCTCGCCGCGGCATTGACCATGCCGGCTATGGCTCAAGAAACCCCCGCACCAGCCGCCGCCGTGGCACCAGCCGCTGCCGCCCCAGTAGCCGCCGTGCCGGCTGCCGAGCCAGTCGCTGGCTCGGTCAGTCGCGATAAAGACACCCTCTCGGTCGACTTCCCCGACGAGGACATCAAGACGATCCTGCGCAACGTCGCCGATCTCTTCGAACTCAACTTGGTGGTGCCCGACACCCTGACCGGCAAAACCTCGATCAAACTGCGCGATGTCACTTGGCGCCAGATCTTCCAGGTGGTGCTCGGCCCGGTTGGTTACACCTACATTGAGGAAGGTAACATCATCAAGATCGTCAGCAACGAACTCCTGCAGCAAGAGCCCGGCTCGACCGAGGTTTTCATCCTCAACAACGCCAAGGCGGCGGACATCAAACCCACCATTGACGGCCTTATCGACGCGGCGACCGGCGGCAAAATCGTAATCGATAATCGTAGCAATGCGCTCGTCATCACGGAGCGTCCCTCCCGCATGGGTCGCATCCGGAGCATCATTGAGCAGTTGGACAAAGCCACTGATCAAGTCATGATCGAGTCTAAATTTGTCGAGGTCACTGATCGCGATATCCGCAACATCGGCGTCAACTGGGCCTCCTTGCAGGGCATGTCACTTGGTGTGGGAGGTATCAAGCAGACCTTCAATCGCACCCGCGGCCAAACTAATACTGATGGCACGAATAGCACATCAACTGCCGGCAGCAGCAGCACTAGCACCAGTGGAAATGGTAGCGGCTCTGGCACTACAACCAGCACGGCGGCTGGCACTACCGGGGGCGATACAGTCACGTATGTGACAGGTTTTAATGCCCCTTTCGCGTCGACCACGAATTTGGCGAATGGAGCGGTTACACCTTCGATTACGACAGTGCCGAGCACGACTACTCTGGCCGTGGGTCCGGTTGCCTCGACCACCTACAACGGCGGCACGACTAATACCGTATCGAATAGCACAACAGGCTCCACCACCAATTCCCTTGCTAATACGTTAAGCAATACTGCGTCAAATGCAGTGAATCAGCTGATGGGCCTGGCGAACACCGGCGGCACATCAAGGGTGGCCTCGGCGGTATTCTCCTCCTCGGATTTCAGTATGGTCATCTCAGCTCTGAAGACGCAGAATAACACCAAGATTGTCTCGAATCCCACGATCGTGACGCTAAACAACACTGAGGCTACTTTAAATATCGGTGAGGAATTCCCTATCCCCAGCTACACTTATAACAGTGAGCGCGGCAGCTTTGAGGTATCGGGTTTCACGTTCAAACCGATCGGTGTCATTCTCAAGGTGACCCCGCAGGTAAACGCCCAAGGCGTCATCAAGCTCACCTTGGAGCCTGAGGTCAGCCTGCGAAACGGTTCCACCTCATTCGGTGGCGCGGGTGGCGCTTCCATCCCGATCATTGCCACCCGCAAGGCGAAGACGCAGGTCTCGCTCAAGGATGGTTACACCATGGGTATTGGTGGCCTCATCACCTCGTCGCAGGATCATGGTGGCACCAAAGTCCCGGTCTTGGGCAGCATCCCGGTGTTGGGCCGTTTGTTCTCTTCCAAGAACGTCAACGATGCCGTCAGCAACTTGCTGATCTTCATCACCGCGAAGACGGTGACCGCCGACGGCGCCTCGCCGGAGGAAGTGTTTGATCCGCGCGCCGTGCGTGCTATTGACATGAGTCGCGATGATCTCCCGGGCTATCGTGCCCCCAAGGGCACCGATTTGTTCGCCCGCCCTGCGGTGATGGAGAAGAAGTAAGCCTAAGACCTATTCCCCGTTAATTTCAAAACCGGCGGTTAATCACCGCCGGTCTTTTTTACGCCGGATTGGGCCGGTTCAGTATTTGTTAGCCATAGTCTGTCGTTTGCCTAAGCTCAGGTTGATGCCTCCTCCTGCCAGTCAGCCAACGATTCCGACCGCACCCGACGGCGAGCTGTTTCAGCGCCTTGCGCCACACATGACGGCGCTGGACGGTTTCATGCGCCAGCAGGTCGGTCAGTTTGAGCCGGAGATACGGGATATGGCGGCCTATTGCCTGGATACCACGGGCAAGCGCCTCCGACCGACGATGGTGTTTATCTGTGGCTGGAGCGGGGAAGGAATTGTTGTCGAAGAATTGGTGCGCGCCGCTGGCGTGGTTGAAATGGTCCATCTGGCCACCCTGGTCCACGATGACATCATGGACCGGGCCGAAATTCGGCGCAATCGGCGCACGGCCGCCCGCCAATTTGGCCCTGATGCCGCAGTTTTGTTGGGCGACGCCTTATTTTCCCAAGCACTGCATATTGCTTCACACTTTCCCACCACGGAGGTGTGTCGCTTGGTGTCGGAATCGACGCGCAAGGTATGCTCGGGCGAGATCATGCAGACCCTGCGCCGTCGTGATACCAACATTTCGCTCGATGAATACCGACGCATGATCGATCTCAAGACAGCCGAACTATTCCGCGTATCCTGTTTCTTGGGCGCTTCGCTCTCAGGTCATCCCTTAGGGTTTGCCCAAGCGGCCGATCGCTTCGGCCATCATCTGGGTATCGCCTATCAAATTTACGATGACTTGGTGGATTTCTTGGGAGAGGAGACGCAGATTGGCAAAACTCTCGGCACGGATCTGGCCACGGGTAAACTCACGCTGCCACTCATGCTCCTCTTGGAGAAAGTCACGGCCGTAGAGCATGCGACCATTGTATCGGCCCTACATAGTGGGCAGTCGCTTGGCCTCGCCGCCAGCAAGCAGCGGATGCAGGAATTGGGCGTCGTGGCCGGGGTTATCCAGGTCATGGAAGCCGAACTGGCTGTTGCGACTAGAGCACTCGACTCCCACGGTTCTCTCGCTCCCGTCCCCCTCATGCGGCAGCTGGTGACAATGCTTCAAGTCAAAGTGACGTCACTGTCGGCGCCGAAAGTTTCATGATAAATTGGATTTGCTAGCCTCTTGGCCGCCCATAACCTGTCGATTTGCGCGATGAATCTGTCGAAGGTTTTCACCAAAACGGCCATTACCACTCCCGAGCGTAAGCTGGAAGCGGATGCTGACTTGGTTGTGGTGCGACAGGTGCAAGCAGGGGATGTCGCCGCTTTCGACCGCCTGATTATCAAATATCGCGAGCGAGTCTTTGGGATTGTTTACAATCTTACTTCCAATCGGGAGGACGCCGCTGATTTGGCCCAAGACACCTTCATCAAGGCATTCCAGGCCATCAACCGCTTCCAGGGTGGCTGCTCGTTCTTTACCTGGCTCTACAAGATCGCCGTCAATACCACCCTTAGTCACTTGCGTAAGAACCGCATGCGCAGCTTCTTCAGCCTTGAGAAGATCAATGAAGAAGGCGGAAACGCTCAAATCATTGACCAATTGACGGATAAACGCGGTGCCGACCGGGACACCTACTTGCACGAACTTCAGGAGAAATTGAACGAAGCGATGCAAAAACTGTCTATCCCACACCGAACAGTGATTACCTTATTCGAAATCGATGGCCTGAGCCACACCGAGATAGCCGAAGTCATGGGCTGCTCCGAGGGCACCGTCCGCTCCAGGCTGCACTACGCCAAGCAATTCTTGCAGGGCGAGCTCGGCAAATATCTCAGCTCCTGATTTCCGTTCCCATGTCCCAACTCGATCAAAAATCCAAAGTGACCATTGAGGATCTCTTGCGCCTGAAGCGCACTGAGCGCCCCGATCCGGAGTTTTGGTCCCGCTTCGAGAGTGAATTGCGGCAAAAGCAGCTGACGGCATTGGTGAAGAAGCGTCGTTGGTGGCACGACCTCCCGGTGCTGCTCAATCGCCGGCTCTATGTGCCAGCTGGGGCTGTAGCGATAGTCGCGTTCACTTTGGTTACGGTCAGGTATTCGGCGCCGGCCCAGCTTGCGCAAGTGAGTAACTCGGCCTTGCGCATCGCGGCCGCAGATCCCGCCATTGAGACTCTCGCCACGACCGTGGTCGCAGAGCCCGATCAGATCAGGCCCGTCAGCCACGAGGAACCCATCGCGGTTGCTTCGGCCCAGACTCCTGCGGTTGTGGTGGCCGATGTTGCCGTCGCATCAGCTCCTGTCCCCTCGGTGGTGCGCGAAGTTGAATCGGCCCGCCCGTTGGTCGCCAATCTCTCTCGCCTTGAGCAATCTGAACCTGACTTGGCGGACTCCTTTGTCGGCAGTCGGCTGAGCGCCCCGGCCCGGGTGCAGACGGCGTCGGTGGTTCAGTCGGAGTTGGCTTCGATGACGCCGGCCTCCGCCAGCAAATATCGTCTCATTGCCCGCTATGTTGACCGTGCGCTTAGTCCCGCCCCGGCCGCTCCGGCCGTGGTGCGCGAACGCTTGGCCCGCCGGTTGGGGGATGACCTTGGCGACAGTATCAGCCGCATCGGAGTCGTGGGCGACCGGGTCTCCTTGAAATTCTGACCACGCCTGACCTGAGGCTTGCGGCCCGCCCATCGGCGGGCTTTTTTATTCCCTGTGGGTCCAATACCCCGGAGCTTGCTCCGGCTTGGGTTAACCTGTGGGAGCGTGCTTGCACGCGACTGTCGCGACCAAGGTCGCTCCCACAAAAGCCGGACAAGTGCTGTCTTGATCAAATGCCCCGG
>JAHFTH010000044.1 GCA_023269445.1 Lacunisphaera sp. | reverse complement strand
CGAGCCCGTCTTCAATCTCGAGGCCACCTGGATTGACGAGGGCGAGCGCAAGACCGCCGAGCTGAACAATTACACCGTCGTCGACCCGTCGTCTGTTCTCATCACGCACCTCTCTGAGACCCTCAAGGCCCACTCCCACCACCTGCTCGGCCGGCAGGATGTGCAGTCGCTCATCGATCATCTCAAGGCCTCCCATGCCGCGCTCGTCGCGGAGTTGCTGCCCGACCTCGTCAATCTAGGCATCATCCAGCGCGTCCTCCAGAACCTCCTGCGCGAGGGCGTTGCGATCCTCAACCTGCCGATCATCCTCGAGGGCATTGCGGACTTCGCCGCGCTGTCCAAGAATCCTGACGACCTCAGCGAACTCGTGCGCCGCCGCCTCGGGCTCTACTTTGTGCCCGAGCTTGAGACCCGTCCCGGCGTGCTCCGCGCGCTTACTCTCGATCCACGCTTGGAGCAGATCCTCGGCACCAAGGTCCACCGCTCGCCGACTGACGTGGGGCTCTCCCTGGAACCGGCCATCGGCCGCCCCTTGATCGAAGAACTCACCCGCCACCTCGCGCAGCTCACGAGCGCAGGTGCCCCCGCTGTCCTCGTGGTGTCCACCGAGATGCGGCTGCCGCTCAAGCGTTTCCTTGAGCCGTCCTTCCCGCGCCTCACGGTGCTCGCCTTCCAGGAACTGCCTTCCGCCACCGAGATCGAAAACGCCGGCATCCTGACCGTGCCCGCACACCTCCAGCGCAACGAATTGGTGAAAGCTGCCGCCTGATTCCCCTCCGATGCCCCCCCCGATCCTCCAGTCCACCGCCCCCGGCACCTGCTACAAATTCACTGTCGCCAACGCGCACGAGGCCGCCCAGTTCATCCGGGATCGCCTCGGCGACAGCGCCCGCGTGCTCTCGGTGCGCACCGTCGAGCCGTCCGGCCTGCGCGGTCTGTGGGCCTCGCCCAAACTCGAAGTCATAGCCGCGCTCCCCAGCGAGGCTCCGGCGCAGGTTTCCCCTGTGGGCGCGAGTTTGCTCGCGATCAGTGAGGAAAATGCCGCTCCCGTCGCGAGCAAGCTCGCGCCCGCATCAACCACCACCACGATCGCCCATGCTTCCACCCGCATGCGGGCCACGCATCCTGCGCGACTCGAGCTTTCGCCGTTGCTGCGCCGGTCGGGTTTCTCCGAGTCCATCATCTCGTTGCTGGAACGTTCGGCCACTTGGGCGGAGTTGCAGGCCATGCCGCTGCACCGGGCGCTCGTCGAGACCGGCCGCTACATGCAGGCGGTCGTCAGCGCCCGGCCGGCCCCGGTGCCGCTCACGCGCGCGGCTTTCATCGGTCTCGCCGGCAGCGGCCGCACCACCGCCCTGTGCAAATGGCTTTCCACCGAAGTTTCGCGCCGCGCCCGTTCGGGCCATGTGGTGACCGTCGAGTTTGACCAACCCGTTTCGCGTGGGCCGCTGCCGGTTTTCTGCGAGGCGCTCGGGGTGCCCGTGGCGCATTATCCCGCCTCCACGCACCCGGCGACGCCCGGCGGTTTTGTCTATTTTGACCTGCCGGGCCTCTCGCTGCGCGATCCGGCGGCCAACGCGGCCCTGGCCGACTTCCTTGATCGCGAACAGATCGAGCAACGCGTGCTGGTGCTGAACGCCGCCTACGGGCCGGCGGCGCTCCGGGCCGGATACGCACGGGGTCGCGAACTCGGTGCCACCCATGTCGTTTTCACCCACCTGGACGAGCTGGCCCAGTGGGGCGGCCTGTGGGATTACCTGATCGACGGCGGGCTCGAGCCGCTGTTTCTCGCCACGGGCCCGTCGCTCACCGGTGAATGTGAGGACGAAGTCTTTGACGCGTTGACGCGCCGCACGCTGCCGGCCGCCTCAGAACCTGCGCTGGCGGACGACAGCGAAACCGCAGGGGAGGCCGCCTGATCATGAAATTCGTTTTCCTCAGCGGCGGTCTTCTCGGTTTTGTCATCGGCCTGCTCACCAGCTGGCTGCTGGATCACGCCGCCGACCGCGTATTCTTCGACGCCTCCGTCGGCTGCCTCGTCGGCGCCATGCTCTTCCGCTGGTTCTGGACCGTGGTGCTCGCCGGCCTGCGCGACACGGTCGTGGCCCGTTACCGCGCGTCCCTCGCCGTCGCGCCTGTTCCCTCTCTGCCCCGCCCTCAAAAAACCAAATGAAAACCTTTAACCCCACCCACCCACTATGAAAACAGCTGCTGTTCTAAAAGACTGCGGCACGGATGCAAAGCCCGCGACCGCCGCCTGGCGCGTCTATCAGGGCGTTACCCCCACGGGCGCTATCGATGAAAAGGATTTGATCGAGCGCTACCTCCCGCTGGTCCGCAATGTCGTGGACCGCATCAAGCTCACGCTGCCGCCGCACATCGATGCGGACGATCTCTACAGCGTGGGCATCACCGGCCTCATGGCGGCGGTCCGCAAATACAATCCCGCGCAGTGTAACACGTTTGCCGGCTACGCCGCTACCCGCATCCGCGGCGCAGTGCTCGACGAGCTGCGCCGGCTTGACTGGTGCCCCCGCCGCGCCCGCGCCCGCGCCCGCAAGCTCAAGGAATCCATCAACGACCTCGAGCAGCGCATCGGTCGCACCGCCACCGAGGACGAGATCTGCGAGGAAATGGGCGTCAGCCAGGCGGAATACCGCAAGTGGCTCGAGGAATCCCGCCCCGTCACCTTTATCGCCCTCGATTCGCATGCGGCGGGCGAGGAGTCGGACGGTGCCTCGCTGCACGAGTTTCTGGCCGACGACAACGATGTCACCGGCCGCGAGAACCTCGAGAAGGATGAATTGTTGAAAATCCTCACTCAACGGATGGCCGATCTGCCCGATATACCCCGGAAGATCCTCGCGATGTATTACTTTGAACACATGCGGCTGGCCGAGATTGCGAAAGTCTTCGACCTGACGGAGTCCCGCATTTGCCAGATTCATTCGCAGACCATTCTGGGTCTGCGGACCTTCATCAAGCGTGCCCGCAACCGCTGATCCTTCGCCTGCCATGCCCCGGCCACTCCCATGCTGATCATTCTCGGCGGACTCATTGTATTCGGGGCCACGCTCGGCGGCTTCATGATGGCCGGCGGCCACCCTGGCGTGCTGCTGCATCCCTCTGAGTTTGTGGTGATCCTCGGGATCGCGCTGGGCGTGCTCGTCATCGCCACGCCGGTCCATGTGATCAAGGAGATCATCCACAAGACCAAGGAGGCGCTGGCGGGCAAGGTGGCGGGTAAAAAGGAAGTCTTCGACCTGATGAAGCTGCTGTATGAATTGTTCATGATGGGCCGGCGCAACGGCCTCATCGCCCTGGAGGAACATGTGATGGATCCGACCAAGAGCGCGGTTTTCCAGAAATATCCCACGCTGCTCCACCACCACGAGCGCCTGCACTTTCTCGTGAACGCCATGAAGCCCGTCATCGACGGCAAGATCAAACCCGACCAGTTGGAACACCTCATGGCGGCCGAGTTGAAAGCCAAGGAACACGAAATGGCCCACCCCGTGCATGCCATGCAGATGATCGGGGATTCCCTGCCCGCGATCGGCATTGTCGCCGCCGTGCTCGGCATCATCAACACCATGGGCGCCATCTCCGAAGGCCCCGAGGTCGTGGGCGAGAAAGTCGCCGCCGCGCTCACCGGCACTTTGCTGGGCATTTTCGTCGCCTATGGTTTCGTCAACCCGCTCGCGGGCCGTCTCACTTCCAACAACGCCTCCGAAATGTTGTGCCTGAACTGCATCATGCACGCGGTCGCCGGCTTCGCCAAGGGGCTCGCTCCACTCACCGCCGTCGAGGTCGCCCGCCGCTCCCTCGACAGCTCTGTCCAACCCGGCGCCGAGGAGCTCGAGACCGCCGTCAAGGGTCTCGGCACCGGCAAATAAGGAGCACCCCGATCATGGCCGGACATGGCGGAGCATGGAAGGTGGCCTTCGCGGACTTCATGACCGCCATGATGGCGCTTTTCCTCGTGCTGTGGATTTCCTCGCAGGATAAGGAAATCCTCATCGCCACCTCGAAGTATTTTCAGAACCCCTTCAACTCCCCCATGCAGGATCACTCGGGTATCATGCCCTTCAACAAGCTGAGCAACAGCAACAGTAACAACAGCAACAGCGACGCGAAAGAGGAGGGCACCGTCAAGGCGCAGGACTCGGGCAAGCAGGTCGAACTCAGCTTTCTCAACTCCGTCGCCGCCGACTTTTACCGACTGCTGCACCTCGACGAATCGCTCGACCAAAAACCCATCGATATCCAGGTCACTTCCGACGGCCTCCGGGTCACCCTCTTTGATCGCGCCAGGCAGCCGCTCTTCAAAGATGACACCACCGAGCTCACCGAGTGGGGCATCCATCTCATCCAGTCCCTCGCCTGGCTGATCGAGCGACACCATTTCCGCGTGACCATCGACGGGCACACGCGCGAAGGGCTCAAGCTCACGCGCGAGGATTACTCGCCGTGGGAACTTTCCTCCGACCGGGCCAACGCCGCCCGGCGCAAACTCGTTTATTACGCCGTGGACCCGAGCCTGATCGAGCGCGTCACAGGCTACGCCGCCACCCGGCCGCTGCCTGATGAGAATCCCGCCGCCGAGTCCAACCAGCGTATCAGCCTCAGCCTGGCCTTGACCAAGAAGGACCCCCCCAAGGGGAAAAACGCTTTGCCTCCTGCGGCCGGCAAACCCGTCGTCACCACGCATCGACCATGAAACCCTTTCTCACCGGTAAACGCTCCCTCGCCTCCGCCCCCTTGTGCGCTCCGCATATCCACAAGGCCGGGCCGCCGGCCGGTGGCCTGCGTCCTGCGGCTGACGGACCCTCCGTCGAGGTCGTGAAGCAGGGCGACAAGATCACCCGCATCATCGTCACCTGCGCCTGCGGCGAGAAAGTCGAGGTCGACTGCCTCTATCCCGCAGGGAGCTGAGCCCGGTTATCACGGCAAGAATTGCCGGGACAGAACAGGGGCTTGGCAGAGTCGGGTGAGGAGAAACTCAGAAAGATTTAAGTCGTTGCAAAAAAAGGGGTAGAGTGTGGCGGTGGTTCGTTGGCATCGGCATTGCTGAACCGGGGTCAACATGAACATTGGCCTATACCAGAGTGCCGCTTCGCTCGCCGCGCTTGAGCGTTGGCAGGACAATGTTTCCCAGAATATCACGTCGGCCCAGACCACCGGTTATCGGAAACGGACGATAAATTTCAGCACCGAGACGGCCGGGGAGATTCACGCCGACAGCCGTGCCAAGCTCGGTCAGGACGCCGGTATTCCCGGTGTGTTCCCCAAGACTTCCGCCGGCATCAGCTACATTTCGGGGGAGACGATGCCCACCCGCCGCGAACTCGACGTCGCCATCCAAGGCGAGGGGTTCTTCGAAGTGAAACTTCCCGACGGCACGATGGGCTACACCCGCAGCGGTGAGTTCCGCTTGCGCCCCGACCGCACGCTTGTGACTTCCGGCGGACTCGAGGTCATGAGCGATGGCGGCAATCCCTTTGTGCTGCTGCCCGGGGCCGGCCAGATCACGGTCAATCAGGACGGCTCCGTTTTCCAAGGCACCACCTCGCTCGGCAAACTCGCAGTCCAGAAATTCGCCAACACCGCCGCCCTCATCCCGACTTCGGGCGGCATGTTTTCCGCCAGTGGCGGCGCCGGCATGACCGCCGTCGAGGAACCTGACCTGATGCAGGGCTACCTCGAACAGAGCAATGTCCAGCCCCTGCGCGAAATGGTGGACCTCGTCATCATCGCCCGCGCCTACGAGGCCAACCAGAAGATGATCACCACGATCGACCAGCAGATGCAGAAGGCCCTTGAGGCCCTCGGTTGATGCGCCCCGCCTTCATGACTCCCCCATATAGACAACCGCAATCACGACTGCATGGCCGCGCCCGGTATGGGGCCGGGCCGGCCCCAGTCGTGGGGCGGGTGGATTTCAACCCTGCCCGCGCATGAACCTCTCGCTCTACTCCGCCGCCACCGGCATGGAGGCCCAGCAGCTCAACCTCAACACGATCGCCAACAATCTGGCGAACGTGAACACCCCCGGTTTCAAGCGGAGCAAGATCGAGTTTCAGGATTTACTATACCAAAAACCACGCGCCTCGGGTTCCGACTCGGGCGGGGGCAACATTGTCCCCACCGGCATCGAGGTCGGCAACGGCGCGCGCGTCGCGTCTACCTCCAAGGTTTTCACCCAAGGCCAGCTCGTGAGCAGCGGCGAGAAACTCGACCTCGCTCTCCAAGGCGACGGTTTCTTCGAGATCCAGCGCTCCGACGGCACGCTCGCCTACACGCGCGACGGTTCGTTCAAGCTCAACGCGCAGGGCCAGGTCGTCACCATCGACGGCCTGCCGGTCCAGAGCGGTTTCCAGCCGATTCCCGCCGGTGCCAGCTCGGTCGCCATTTCCGAGGACGGCACCGTCACCGTGCAGGCCGCCGGCAACACCCAGTCTTTTCGTCTCACGCTCACGCGTTTCCCCAATCCTTCCGGTCTGCGTTCGCTCGGCGGGAATCTTTACGAAGAGACCGCCGCTTCCGGCACACCTGAGTCGGGCAACCCGGCCGAGCAGGGCTTTGCCCGCACCCTGCAAGGCTACGTCGAGGCCTCCAACGTGAACATCGTCGAGGAAATGGTGAACCTGATCGTCGCCCAGCGCGCCTACGAGGTGAACTCCAAGTCTATCCAAGCCTCCGACGAGATGCTCCAGAACGTGGCCAATCTGAAACGCTGATCCCCATGCGTCGCTTCTCCCTTCTCCTGCTCGCCCTGCTCAGCCCGCTGCTGCTCGCCGCGCAGGACCGCCCGGCCAAGACATCGGTCCCGCTCACGCAGGATGCTTTCGTCGCCGCGCTCAGTCGCGATCTCGTCTCGCACTTCAACCTCGAGGGCGAACTGCAACTCGAGCTGCTCCGCGTCTGGACCCCGCCCCCGATGGTCGCCAGCAACTGGCAGGTCGTCGTCACCGAATATCCCGCCGTCGCCGGCTCCGCGATGCTGCTGCGCTGCCGCATGCTGGCGGATAACACGGCCGCCGGCGAATTGACTCTTACGATGCGCGCCGCCCTGTGGCGCGATGCCTGGGTCACCCGCCAGCCCGCCGCCACGGGCGCGATCTTCGACCCGGCGATTCTCGAGACGCGGCGCGTCGATCTGTTCCGCGACCGCGACGCGCTTCCCTCGAACGTCGGCGACCAGACCTTTGTCTTTACCCGCGGCGTCAACACCGCCCGCGTGATCACTTGGCGCGATATTGCCCGCCGTCCGCTCGTCCGCAAAGGCGATGTGGTCGAGGTCAGCGCCGCCGAGGGTAACCTCTCCATCACCATGAAAGCGGTCGCCCTCCAGAGCGGCGCCCAAGGCGAGGCCGTCACGCTTCGCAATCTCGAATCCCGCAAAGATTTCACCGCCTTCGTCACCGATGAAAACCGTGTCCAAGTCCGTTTTTAATTTCGCCGGCGTCCTCGCCGCGCTGCTGCTCCCGACCACGATGGTCGCGGACAACGGCTCGCTGTGGCCGGTCGGCACGGGCGTCGAGCGGGGCATGACGGCCGATCGCCGGGCCTCCCGCGCGGGCGACATTCTCACCGTGGTGGTATCCGAGACGGCCAATGCCACGAGCGCACAGACGAAGTCCGCCAACCGCGATTCCAGTCTGGAGGACGCGATCAGCCAGTTCATCTTCAGCAAGGCCGCCTCTGGTCTGCTGACCCACAACGGTGAGCTGCCCGCCAGCAGTGCCACCGGTAAATCCAGTTTCTCGGGCGGCGGCTCCGTCAACAATTCCCAGAGTCTGTCGGCCCGCGCCGCCGTCCTCGTCACCGACGTGCTGCCCAACGGCAACCTCGTGATCGAGGGTGCCCGCATGGTCACCTTCTCCGGCGAGACCCAGTATGTTGTCCTGCACGGCCTCGTGCGGCAGGAGGACATCTCGGCGGCCAATACCATTCTTTCCACCAACGTCGCCGATGCCCGGGTCGAGTTTGTCACCGAGGGCAATCTCACCGAGGCGCAGAAACGCGGCTGGCTCTCCAAGCTCTACGAAAAGCTGCGGCCCTTCTAAATATATTTTGCCATGACACGGATGTTACCCCGTCTGACCGTTCTCTGCGCCGCGCTCGGCACGGCGGTCACGTTGTCCGCCTCGCGCGTGAAGGATCTGACTCTGGTCGAGGGTGGCCGCGATAACCAGCTGGTGGGCTACGGCCTCGTCGTCGGTCTCGCCGGGGACGGCGACAGCAACGCCGCTTCCACGCTCCACGCGGTTTCCAACATTCTCCAGCGCTACGGCCTCACCGTGAGTGCCACCGACATCAAAGCCAAGAATGTCGCCGCCGTCATGTTGACGGCCGACATCGGTCCCTTCCTCAAGCCTGGAGCGCGCATCGACGTCACCATCGCCGCCATGGGCGACGCCAAGACCTTGCAGGGTGCCGTGCTGCTCCAGACTCCGCTGCTCGGCGGCGACGGCCGCGTCTACGCGGTCGCGCAGGGCCCGGTCGCAGTCGGTGGATTTATCGGCGGCGCCGGCGGCGCCGGTGGCGCCACGGTGCAGAAGAACCACCCGACCGTCGGCAGCATCAGCAACGGTGCCATCGTCGAACGCGAGATTCCCGCCGAGATCGTGCGCGACAACGCCCTGCGCCTCCTCTTGCGCAATCCCGATTTCACCTCTGCTGCCCGCATGGCCGACGCCATCAATCTCAAGTATCCCGCCGCCGCGCACGCCATCGATGCCGCCACGGTCAAGGTCAACCTGCCGCCCGAATACCTCGGCCAGAACGTCTCCTTCCTCGCCGATCTCGGCACGGTCGAGGTCCAGCCCGACACACAGGCGCGCATCGTCATCAACGAGCGCACCGGCACGATCGTCGCCACTTCCACGGTGCATCTCTCGCAGGTCGCCATCGCGCACGGTTCCCTCACCATCACGGTCACTTCCAACGTCGGCATCAGCCAGCCCAACGCCTTCAATAGTTCCGGCCAGACCGCCGCGACGCAGAGCACGCAGACCGCCGTCAGCGAGGGCAAGGGCGGCTTCACCATTCTCAACGACCCCCCGACCATCGAGCGGCTCGCCGCCGCGCTCAATTCCCTCGGCGTTTCCACGCGCGACATGATGGCGATCTTTCAATCCTTGAAACGCTCCGGCGCCCTCCAGGCCGAGCTGATCATCAACTAGGCCATGTCCGTCACTCCCCCTAGCGCCCACGCCTCCACGGCCGCGACCCTCGCCGCCGCCGGCCATCCGCATGCGTTGCGCCAGTTGCCCAAGAGCGAGCAGATCAAGGCCGCCGCCGGCCAGTTCGAGGCCATCATTCTCCGCCAGCTCCTGCAGGACAGTGTCGGCAAGATCGCCGGCGAGGGCACAGCCGGCAGCACCTACGGCTTCATGCTCACCGATGTGCTCGCCAACAAGCTCAGCGCGGGCGGGGGCCTCGGCCTCGGCCGCATGCTTGAGCAGCAACTCACGCCGCGTGCCGCCAAGGTGGCCGCCGCCACTCCGACCGAGGAATCCCCATGAACGAACCCTGGACCGTCATCGCGGACTCTCTCCGCACCGAGATCGCCGGCTTCGGCGGCCTGCTCAATCTTTTCGAGCAGCAGCAGCAAAGCCTGTTCATCCGCGACACCGACACGGTGCTGCGTCTCAGCACGGAGATCGAGGCGCACACACGCCAGATGCAGCAGCTCCGTCAGCATCGCGAGCAGGTCGTCGCCGATTTCGCTTTGGCCCACGACCAACCGGCCACCGCCACGCTCCGTTCACTGCTGCCCTTTATTGAGGTCGCCGCGCGGCCGCTCCTCGAGGCGCTTATCGCCGACGTCAACCGCCTGATTCACCGCGTGCGCAGGCTCACGCGGCAGAACCACCAGTTGCTGGCCCGCACGGTAGAATCTCACCAGGAGCTCATGCGCACACTCCGGCCGGACGCCTTCCTGCAGACCTATTCCGCCGCCGGGCGGAAGACCCTCACTTCCAACGCCCGTGCCGCCACCGCGCTGCAGGCCGCAGGTTAACCCACCTTTCCCATGTCCGGCCTATTCTCCACGCTTAACTCCAGCTCGATGGCGCTCAACGCGCACAGTCGGGCCATTGAGACCACCGGCAAGAACCTGGCCAACGTCAACAATCCGAATTACGCGCGCCAGCGCGTCGTCTACGGGGACCGGGGTTCGGTGGAGACGCCCCAAGGGGTGGAGAGTCTCGGCCTCGAGGTGCTCTCCGTGCGGCAACTCCGTGATGTGCTCCTTGACCGGCAGTTGATGCGCGAGATCGGTCTGAGCGGTTCGTTTGACGCGCAACGCGACGCACTCCAACGGGCCCAAGCTGGCCTCGGCCAGAACATCGATGGCAGTGCCGATGTCAGCGCTGCGGGTTCGGCCAACGGCGGCTTGTCCGCCGCGCTCGATAGTTTCTTCAACGCCTTCCAGAATCTCGCCGCCCGCCCGACCGATATGGGAGCGCGACAGACTCTGCTGCAAAAAGCAGCCATTCTCTCCGACACCCTGCAGGAGACCGACGCCCGGCTCGCGCAAGTGCAGAGCGATATCGACACCGAGATCGGGGGCAGTGTCACGCAGGCCAACACGCTGCTCACCACCATTTCCGAGCTCAACAGCCAGATCGCCCGCCTTGAAATCACCCATCCCGGCGGCGCGAATGACCTGCGCGATCAACGTCAGGCGCGCCTCGAAGAACTCGCCGCCATTTTACCCATCCAGGTGAGTGACCTCGGCGACGGTCAGGTGGCCGTGGCCGTGAAGGACGCCAGCAATGTCGACATCGTGTTGCTCAGCGGTCCGACGGTCAACGGCTCCGTCGCCTTCACGGGCACGGTCCTCACCGGGGGCTCGCCCGCCACGACCATGGCGCTGAGCGCTGGCTCGATCCAGGGTGCGCTCCAAGCCCGCGATGGCGCGGTGCAGACGCTCCGGGCCAACCTCGATCTTTTCGCCGAGCAGCTCGTCACGGCGGTCAACGCCGCCTACAATCCGACCAGCACGACCGGTGCCGACTTCTTCGACCCGGCCGGCCTGACCGCCGGCACCATCACCCTGCAAAGCGGCCTGACCGCCGGCACGCTCGTGACCGGCAGCAGCGGGGCGGCGGGGGACAACACCATCGCGCTCGCGGTAGCCGGTGTCGCGAGCCAAAGTTTTTCCACCGGCAGCGGTGACCTGATCGATGGCACGCTTGGGCAGCTCTACACCGGCGCGGTCAGCGATCTCGGCCAGGCCCTCGCCACCACGACCGCGCGCGCCAACGACCAGGACAACATCCAGCATCTCGTGCGCAACCAGCGCGACACGGTCAGCGGCGTCTCGCTCGACGAGGAAATGGCCGACCTCGTGCGCTACCAGCGCGCCTTCCAGGCCTCCTCCCGGGTTTTCTCCGTCGTGGATGAACTCCTCGACACCGTCGTCAACCGCCTCGGTCGCTAATCCCCGCCATGCGCATCGCCTCCAATACCATTCAGGACAACATCGTCCGCCAGATCCAGCAGCTCGGGGCTCAAACCTCGAAACTGCAGAGCCAGGTCGCCACCGGCCAGCGTATCGCACAGCCTGAGGATGATCCTGCGGCCGCCGGGCGGGTGCTGGGGCAGCAGAGCGAATTGCGGCGGGTGGACCAGTTTGATCGTAACGCTACCCGTGCGATGGAGATCAGCCAAGCCTCCTTCGCCGGCCTCAGTGATGTGAAGAAAATATCCGATCGCGCTTCCGAGCTGGCCACCCTCGGTCGCTCGCCCACCAGTCCTGCTGCTCTGACGGCCTACTCGGCGGAAATCAACCAGCTCATCGAACAACTGGTGCAGGTCGGCAACACCCGCCTTGGCAATGATTACATTTACGCCGGCACGGCAGTGGATACCCCGCCGTTTAACGCCACCCGCGATGTCAATGGCAAGGTGACCGCAGTCGCCTATGCCGGGAATTCCACCCAGGCGAGCATCCCACTTTCCGAGGTGGCCAGTGTGGCCCCGGGCACCGCGGGGGCCACCAATCTGGGCGTGCGCGATTTGCTGAACCAGTTGGTCAGCCTCCGTGACGCTCTGGCCACCTCCGACAGCGCCGGCATTGCCACCGCCCAGGCCAGCATCATCAACGGTGAGGATGCGTTGATCTCGGCCATCGCGGAGAATGGCGCCGTGCAGTCACGCATCGAGATCAACCGCGGCCAACAACAGGCCCGGGGTGACAGTCTCGTCTCCCTCGTCTCGGGTGAGACCAGCGCCGATCTGCCTGACGCCATCGTCCGGCTCAATCAGGCACAGACGGCCTATCAAGCCGCACTCCAGTCCGCCGCCAGCATCATGCGCATTTCCCTTCTCGATTACATCAAGTAGCTCCAACCCACCACCGATTATGAAAGTCCTGCCTGATATCCCACCCCCCGCCCCTGCGCAGCCGCCCGCCGCCAATCATTTCGAACTGCCGCAGGGACTCATCGGCTTCAAAGAATACACGCGGGCCGAGTTGCTCTACGTGCCAGACCATCTGCCCTTCCTGTGGCTGAAGCTCCAGCGCGGAGCCGAGTCGGTGCACTTCATTGTCATCGAGCCAGGCGGGTTGGTGCCGGAATACACGCCGGAACTGTTCGACGCCGATGCCGAGGCGCTCGACCTGCACGATCCCGCCGAGGCCATGTTGTTGAACATCGTCACGCTCCGGCAGCACAGTCCGCTGGATGCGACCATCAATCTCATCGGCCCCGTGGTGGTCAACCGCCGCACCCGCGTCGGCCGCCAGCTGGTCATTTCCAATTACTCAAAATACAGCGCGCACTGGCCCCTCGTGGAGCCAACCGCCGCCGGTCGCGCGACCGCCTGAACCGGAGAATTCTCCCATGCTTGTCCTCTCCCGCAAAGCCAATGAGGCGATTATCATCGGTGATGGCATCGAGATCCGCATCAACCGCATCGAAGGCGATGTGGTCAAGATCGGCATCATCGCCCCCCGTGACGTGCCCATCTTCCGCAAGGAAGTGCATGCGGCCATCGTCGCCAGCAACCAAGCCGCCGCGATGCCCCACTCGGGGCAGTCGATCCCCACTTTACCCAAGATAACCCAGGCCAAGGATTCCGGCCCGGTCACACCGCCCATGGATGGCAGCAAACCCGTCGGTCGCCGCAACGGCGCCGCCGCCTAAGTCACCCCATCCCCCCGCCCACCATGAGTGTCATCAATACCAACATCCAGGCCATCGCGGCCGCGCGTAACCTCAACGCCTCGCAGGAAATGCTCGGCCGCTCCCTCGCGCGCCTTTCTTCCGGCTCCAAGATTGTCAACCCCTCCGACGATGCCGCCGGCCTCGCCGTCTCCGAAAAACTCGGCGCGCAGAACCGCCGCGTCAAGGCGGCCGTGACCAACGTCCAGAACGCTGTCTCCTACGTGCAGACCGCCGATGGTTTCATGGGCGGCATGACCAAGATCCTCTCCCGTATGTCCGAGCTCGCGATCCTGTCGAAGGATGTGACCAAGAACTCCACCGATATTGCGCTCTACCAGCAGGAGTTCAACGCCCTGCAGGACCAGCTCCGCGCCACCATCGGCGGCACCAGTGGCGAGATCGGCGGCACCACTGACATCACCACGCCACTCGGGGCCTTTAACGGCATCTCGCTCTTCGGCTCCACCGTGGGCGGCCTCGTCATCACCATCGGTCAGGCGGTCGGGCAGGAGATGACGATCGGCGATTCCAACCTGCGCAACGGCGCGATGCTCGCCATCATCAACAAGAACAGCTCGGGTGCCTATACCCTGAACATCACGGCCTCCACGGCGATCGGCGACATCACCGCCGCCATCCAGGATGTCGCCACCGAGCGCTCGTCCCTCGGGGCTTCCCAGTCCCGGCTCGAACTCGCCGCCACCACGCTGCAGGTTGAGTATGAGAACCTCGGCTCGGCTATCTCGCGCATCCGCGACGTGGATGTGGCGGAGGAATCGACCCAGCTGGCCAAATACAATATTCTCGTCCAGTCCGGCACCGCCATGCTGGCGCAGGCCAACCAGTCACCGAAGAGCGTGCTGCAGCTCCTGCAGCAGTAAGGAACCGGTCGTTCAGCCTTTGTCACCCGCAGATCCGTCTGACTTCAGGCGGCAGCTGCTTTATAGATACTTTTGGGTTCAATACCCCGGAGCTTCAGCCGTCGCCGAGCCTATGGCTGACAGGTGCTTCGGCTTGGCTCGGTGTGGGCGGGGTGCTGTCCCGTCGCACGCTCAAGTGCACCGCGTGGGCGAGTTCCTCGTTGGTGAACGGTTTGGAGATGAGCGAGACGCGGCCAATCTGTTGCAGCATCTCGGGGCCGATGCGGGAATAATACCCGGACATGATGATCACCGGCAAGGTCGGGGCGATGGCGCGGATCTCCTGCGCCAGCTCCATGCCGTTCATGCCGGGCATGGTCTGGTCGGTCAGGAGCGCGGAGAAATCGCCGATGTGTTCGCGGATTCCCTCCAGGCAGGTGGAGGCCCGGTCGAAAGCCACGACCCGGTAACCGGCGCGCTCCAGCGAGATCTGGGCGAAGCTGCGCACCAGATCCTCATCGTCCACGATGGCGACCAGTTCACCGCGGCCGCGGGGCGTGGGCAGATCGGTGGTGCTGACGGCGGGCTCGTTGAGCTCGGCGACGGGCAGGAAGAGGGAGAAAGTAGTGCCCTGACCCTCGGCACTTTCGACGGTGATGGTGCCGGAGTGGGCCTGTAATATGCCGTGCACCATCGACAGACCGAGGCCGGTGCCCTGGCCGACGTCCTTCGTCGTGAAGAACGGATCGAAGATGCGTTTCCGCGTGGGCTCGTCCATCCCGTGGCCGTTGTCACTGAAGTCGAGGCGCACGTATTTGCCGGGGGCGAGCTGGCTGTAGGTCGTGGTCTCGGCGATGAAGGCGGGGGAGAGCGTGATCCGCATGACGCCGCCCTTGTTATGCATGGCGTGGGCGGCGTTGGTGCCGAGGTTGAGGAGGACTTGGTGGAGTTGGCTGGCATCAGCGAGCACGAGGTCGCAGTCGGGCGCGATGTTGACCTCGATCCGGATGGTGGCGGGCACGGTGGAACGGAGAAAGCGCCGGGCATCCTCTACGATGGCCTTGAGATCAACGGGCACCTTTTTCGAACCAGACTGGCGGCTGAAGGTGAGGATCTGGTCCACCAGCTCGCGGGCTCGCAGGCTGGCGTCGCGGGAGGCTTCGAGGTAGGGGCGTGATTCGTGGCCCTCGGTCAATCCGTCGAAGGCGAGATCCTGGTAGCCGAGGATGCCGGTCAGGAGGTTGTTGAAATCATGCGCGATGCCGCCGGCGAGGGTGCCGAGGGTTTCCATTTTCTGGGCCTGGAAAAGCTGACTCTCCAGCTGCCGGCGCATCTCCTCGGCGTCCCGGCGGGCCGTGATATCCTGAAAACCGCCGAACAGCCGCGTGATGGTGCCTTGGTGCGTTTCCGCCTGGCCGAGGATACGGATCCAGAGCTGGTGTCCGCGCGCGGTGGTGAAGGGTAGCTCCAAGTCGAAGGGGGTGCCGTCGGAGCGGGCGCGCTTGAAGGCCTCGTCGAGCACGGAGCGTGATTCGGGCGGATAGAACCGCTCGATGGCGTCCGCGCTGGGCGTATAACCCAGGTCAACCTCGTGGATGCGATAGACCTCGGGGGCCCAGGTGATGCGGCCAGTGGCGGTGTCCTCATCCCAAGCGCCGATCTGGGCCAGCCGGTTAAGTTGCAGTGAGAGCAGCTCGTTGTGGCGCAGTTTTTCCTCCAGTGTCTTACGGGTGGTGACGTCGGTTTGGGTGCCGACCATGCGGAGGGGATGGCCGCGGCTGTCGCGGGCGACGATCTTGCCGCGGTCGAGCATCCAGAGCCACTGGCCGTTGCGGTGCTGCATCCGGAATTCGCTCTGGTATAACGGGGCCTGGCCATTGAGGTGGGCTTGCAGTGCGGCGTTGGCGGCGTCGCGGTCCTCGACGTGGATTAGGAGACCTAAGGCCTCATGGTTGACGGGCAGTTCGGCGAGGGACACGCCGAGCATCTCAGCGAATCGCTGGTCGCGGAAATAACGGTCGTTGAGAATGTCCCAATCCCAGACGCCGTCATTGTTGCTATTGACGACGAGCCGCCAGCGTTCCTCCGAGATGCGCAGTTGCTCGCGCATCTCGGAGGCGGCGGTGATATCGCGGTTGAGGCCGACGAGGCGCACCGGCGTGCCGTCCGCCTGCCGGATGAGGTAGCTGCGCATCTGCATGGCGCGCACCGCGCCATCGGGCAGGATGATGCGGTATTCGGGTTCAAACTGGTCGCGCCGGCCTGCGATCACCTCGTTGAGGTGGTGCTGCACTTCCGCCCAGTCCTCCGGGTGCACGCGCTGCCGCCAAGTCTCGATGCCGCCCTGGGCTTCGGTGCGCTGGAGGCCGTGGAGCTTGAGCAGATGGTCGTCCCAATAAAGCCGGTCGCCCTTGAAGTCGTATTCCCACACGCCATAGCCGGCGGCCGAGATGACGAACTGCAGGCGTTCGGTCAGGGTGCTCAACTCCAGCTCGCGTTCCGATTCCTGGGTTTCGTCGCGGACGAGGCCGACGACCCGGATCAGGCGGCCGTTGGGCGTGAACTGGGGCTGACCCTGCGCTCGCAACTGGCGGATGGTGCCGCCGGGGCGGATGATCCGGTATTCAAAGACGAGGTTCTCGTCCGGTTCGAGCGTGCTCCAGTCAATCTGTCGGATACGGGAGCGGTCCTCGGGATGAACGTATTTCAACCAGTCCTCCGGCTTGCCGGTGAAGGTGGCGGTAGTCAGGCCATAAATCTGGAGCAGGGTGGCGTCCCAGACGAGTTCGCCATTGAGCACATCCCAATCCCACACCCCGTAGTTCGAGCCCCGGAGTGCGAGCCGGTGGCGGTCATGGAGCTGCTTGAACTC
>JAHFTH010000043.1 GCA_023269445.1 Lacunisphaera sp. | reverse complement strand
CAGGTGTCTGGGATTTGATGCGCTCCGCCACCCACAGCACAAGCGGCTTGCCCTTAATCGGATGCAACAGCTTGCGCGGGAACCGCGTGGACTCCAAACGGCACGGCACGATGATGGCGAAGGCAGGCATGCGGGGGTCTTTGAGGTTGCAAGCCGGGGCACGACCGGCTTTTGCGTTAACCTTTAATCCGACCACCCAGACCGACCGCAATGGAAAAGAGCACTACCGCAGCCCCCAAAACCCTCACGAAGGAGCTCCTCGTGCAGAACAAGATGGGCATCCATGCCCGTCCGGCCGCCATGATCGTGCGCGTCACCAACAAGTTTAAATCCGAGGTCTATGTGGAAAAGGATGAAGAGCAGGTGAACGGCAAAAGCATCATGGGTCTCATGATGCTCGCCGCGGCCAAGGGCTCGACGGTCAAGTTCGTCGCCACCGGCCTCGATGCCGAACAGATGCTGACCGATCTCGAAGCCCTCTTCGCCAAGAAATTCGACGAGGCCTAAGCCGGCAGGCGGAAAAACTTCCGGGCGTTGGCCGTCGTGACCGCCGCCAGCCGCTCGTAGCTCACGCCGAACAGCCCGGCGCAATACTCCGCCGTGTGGCGCAGATAGGCCGGCTCGTTGGGTTTCCCGCGATGCGGCATGGGCGTCAAATAGGGCGCGTCGGTCTCGATCATCAACCGATCCAGCCCCTGTGCCAGCGCCGCCGCCCGCACCGGCTCGGCGTTCTTGTAGGTGATCACACCGGTGAACGAGCCATAGCCGCCGCGCTTCGTCAGCTCGGCCATTTCCGCCGGAGTTTCCGTGAAACAGTGAAACACCACCCGGCTCCAGTCGACGCCGCTCGCATCGATCATCGCCACACACTCGGCAAACGCCCCGCGCGAATGCACCACCAGCGGACACCCCAGCCGCTTCGTCAGCGCCAGTTGCTCGGTGAAAGCCGCTTTCTGCCAGCCGATGACCTTCTCCGCCTCCACCGGCTCCTTCGGCAGGTGAAACCGGTCGAGGCCCGTCTCGCCCAACGCGACGGGTAACAGCGGCCCGCTCCAAAATTCTTCCAGCTGCGCCACGCGCTCCGCCCAATCCGTCCCCACGTTGCAAGGATGCAGCCCGACCGTGTAATGCACCTGGCCTGGATTTTCCCGCGCCAGTTCCCGGTTGAGCGTCCAGTCGTCCGTATCGGTGCCGATGGCCACCATCGCCTCCAACCCCTCCTGCGCCGCCCGCTGCAGCGTCGCCGGCAGCTCGCCGCGATGCGCGAAAGAATCGAGATGTGTGTGGGTGTCGATGAGGCCCATGCCTGCATTGAACCCCCCCGAAAACAGGGAAGCCAGCGCTTTCGCGCCGGCTTCCTGCACACACACACACTAACCAATTGTTTTTTGCTTACCTGGTGCGGACGGTCACATCGCCACCCGAGGAACGCAGTTTCAGGCGGGGGCCACCACCGTTCACGGCGCCAACCAGTCTGCTTTTGCCGGAGCCGCCCTTCTCGATAGTGATGGTGAGGCCCGAGGCGTTCACGTCGCCACCCGAAGTGCTGGCGTCGAGCTGGAAGCCAGCACCTTTCACCACCTCGACGTCCACATCGCCACCGGAGGTGCTGAGGAGCGTATCCTGCTTGAGCGGCTCGGTGAGAACTGCATGCACATCGCCGCCCGAAGTCGTGGCACTGATCAGCTGGGCGACGGAATTGATTCTGATGTTGCCGCCACTGGTGGAAACATCCGTGGGTCCGCCGGCCCGGTCGATCTCGATGTCCCCGCCGCTCGTGCGCAGCAAGGCGCGGGCCGTGCCTTCCTTGAGGGTGATGTTCCCACCCGAGGTGCCGGCGTCGATGTCACCGTCAATGCGGGCGAACTCCAGATCACCGCCGCTCGTGCGGGCGTGGACATTGCCGTTGAGGCTGGCGATGGCGATGTTCCCACCGGAAGTGTTGACGTTCAGATTGAAATTCTTCGGCACGGTGACGACGAACGAAACGGTCACCGGCGGCCAGCTGCCGAACCAGCGGAAATGCTCGCCCTTCTCGTATTTGGCCTCGGCGGTCACGTCGTTACCCGTCTGTTCAATCGTCAGAGTCAGTTTGGTCAGGATCTCATCGGCCTCCTGCTCGCTCGATGCGCGGATCTCCTGCTTGACCAGAATGTGAACCTCCGAGCTGTCGGAAGTCTTGATCGTGATGTTGCCGCCCTGCGTGGCGGCCTTGAGGTTGCCCCCGGCCTGGACGGTAAAGGTCTTCTCGACCGTGCGCGTGATCTTGGCCGAAAGGGCTAGCGGGGCCGCGAGCGTGACGCCAAGCAGCAGGAGACGGGTCAGTGTTTTCATGGAGGTATGTGCCCTTGAAAACACCGCCAACCGCCAAAAGTTACAGGGTTTTCGTCTCACCCCAAAATTTCTTCCTTTCGGCTGCTTTGGGCCCTGTGGGAGCGAGCTTGCTCGCGATGGTTCATAGTCGCGAGCAAGCTCGCTCCCACAAAGCCGGATCAAATCCCACCAGCGCCACTCCCGGCCCCAGTAGAAACGGACGTTTCACCAGGCTGCCGTTGCCCGCCAAGAGTCGCAACGCCTCGTCCTCGGTCATCCCGGGAAGCTTCTGTGCCAGCCCGAGTGCCCGGTATTCCAAGCCGGAGCTGTTGAACAGCCGCCGCATCTCACTCTTCTGCCCGGCGAGCATCGTGCGTAATTCCGCCAGACTCGGCGGCGTCTCCCGGATGGGTTTCTCCACGAACCCGACGTCCCGCGCCGCCAGCCACTTCACAGCATCGCGGCAGGTGCTGCAGTTTTTGAGGGTGTAGATCGTGAGCTTATTCATGGCCGCAATTCCACCACGTCTCCGGAGTGAAGAGCGAAATCGGGCCCGCCGGCGCGGATTTTTTTCAGGCTGCCGCTGATGATTCGACCTGCGCGGAAAATTCTGGCGGCCGAGAAAGCGCCCTTCAACGGGCCCGTCTGGGTCGCCGGGTAGAGTTGCAGCCCCTCCCGCCAAGGCAGTTGCACGATGGCCCCAGTCCCCGCGTCCACCAGCACCACCTTGCCCGCCCGCGTCAGCTTAGCCGCCGACTCGGGCGTGACCGCCGCTACGTCGCCCGACGTAGTCGTCGCCGCCGACACGACCCGACTGGTGGTGGACACGGTCGCCGACGCCACTTTGTCGGATGTCTTGACCGCAGTGATGGTCACCGCGCTTGCCGTCGAAACCACCGCAACCGCCAGACAGCCGCCGCACTGCAACAAAATCGCCAGGGCCAGAACCACCGCCAGTCCCCGCATCACGTCGACAGCCCGCCCGCGATGTATTGCCGCAGGGATTCCGCCTCGGCCCGGTGGGCATTGGCCACCCAGCGGGAAACGTCGCCGATGGAGATCAAGCCCACCAGTTTGCCTTCCCGGATCACCGGCAGATGCCGGCAACGCTTCTCCGCGAAGATGTCCATCACCTCCTGCACCGTCACCTCCGGCGCGACGGTGAGCACGTTCGCCGACATGGCCTGCGTGATGGGCGTGACCTTCGGGTCGAGGCTGGTGGCAATCACGCGGGTCAGCACATCACGCTCGGTGAAGATGCCCGCCAGCTGCTCGCCATTCATCACGAGCACGGCACCGACCTTGTGTTGATTCATTTTCTGGACGGCTTCAATGACCGTCACCGTCGTCGGCACTGAATGCAGCGCCCGGCCCTTCCCTTCCAACAATGTGGCAATGGAGGTATTCATGGGGTAGTTAGATTGAGCGGAGCCTACCGCTTCCGGCGCGCCGCGACAACGCCAATTCCTGCCTATTTCCGGAACAGCTGGTCCAGCGCACCGAGGCTCTTGAGCGGCGCGCCCTTCTTGGTCACAGCCGGCGCAACGGCGACCACCGGCCCCGCCACCGTCTTGCCACCGGTTGGCGAAATTTCATCCAGCAGCCGCTGTAACCGCACCGCCGACACCGGCTCAGCGGTGCCCAGCTCCTGCGCGAAAAGACTCACGCGCAGTTCCTCCACGAGCCAGCGGAGTTCCTCCCATGGAGGCGGGGTGCCCTCCCTGTCCGCCATAGCCTTGGCGACGGCGGAACCCCGCATGGCGGACGAGGGCGTCCGCCCTCCAGTTAGTTTTTTCACCGCCGCGGTGAATGGCGCCAGCTCGGTCGCACGCTGCGCGTCTTTGGCTGCGTCGCGCTTCCAACGTTCCGCCCGCGCCAGCCGGCCCTTCAAATACCGTGGCAAATGCCGCACCCGCTCGAACGGTGTTGTCCGCAGGAAATCCGGCGGCAGCAACGCCGCCAGATCCTCGGCCAGACCGGCGTAAGGCTGCGCGTGCGTCTCCAGCGCCAACCGCAGCGTGAAAACTTCCTTCAGCCAGTCCCCCAGCTTCGGCACCACCCCGCGCAAATCCTGCTTCGCCTGTTCCAACGCCTTGGCAAAGACCGCGGCCCGCAATGGTTTCACTTCGCGACGACACACCCAGCGTCGGATGCCTTCCAGTGCGTCCGCCTGCAATTGGTCGGCCGTCACCAGCGTCGCCGTCAGGGCCCCGAGCATCCGCAGCGCGCGCAGATCCTTTTCCAACCAGCCCAAATCGTGACGGAGTTGCGCTCCAAGTAATTTCTCCACGCCGATCCGCGTGACCACGTCTGCCTCTTCGGGCGAGGCAAACAACCGCACGGCCACGCCGGCCGCCATGGCTTTCAGGCCCGGATACGCCAGCACCGGCACGCCGTGCTTCTCCTCGACGCGCACCGAGTCCGGCAAATCGCCAAACTTCCACTCCGTGGCCGGCTCACCTTCCCATTGGGCGCGGGCGGCCCGCCACGCAGCGTTCTCCGTGCTGGCCGCTTTCCGGCTCACCTCACGACTGCTGCTGTGCAGCAGCGTCTGAATTTCGGCCAGATCACGGCTGGCGCAAAGCACCTTGTCGTTGCTGTCCACCACCTCCACTCGCACGCGCAGATGATCGGGCAAAGTCTTCGCCGACCACAACGCCGGATCAATCCGCACGCCGAGTCGCGGCTGCAGCAATTCCGCCAACGCCGCCGCCAGCGTGGGTTGCGTCGCGCGCGCGGCCAGCAGCGCCAGGTCACGCGTGAGTTTCTGCGCCGTCTCGGTCAACGGGATCAGCTCGCGCCGCTGCTCCTTCGGCAGAGCCTTGAGCATCAGCTCGACTTTCTCTGGCAGATGTCCGGGCACCGCCCAGTCGAGCGCGGCGGGCGTCAGTGCCTCCGCCTCGGCCGGGCTCACGCGCACCGTCACGCCATCCCCGGCTTTGCCCGGTTGGTAGGCGTAGGCCAGCGGCAGCACGCGATTATCCACGGGCAGAGCCTCGGGGAAAGCCTCCGCGCCATGCTCCGACTCCGCCGGCGGACGCAGGTCGTTCTCACCGAGGAAAAGAAACTTTGGCTTGGTCGCCTGCTGGTGCCGCACAAAATCCACCAGCTCGCCCACCGCCGAGATGTCACTGACCTGCGCCGCATAAAACCGATACAGCGCCTCGTCGATGTTCATGTAGCCCGCGCTGCGCGTGCGCGTGAGGATCGTTTCCGTCTCCTCCCGCATCCGGCGGTTGTGCGCGAGAAAATCAAACGGCCACGTTACGGTGTCACCGACCAGGCCTTCGCGGATGAAAATCTCCGTCGCGTGCGCGGGATTGATTTTCCCATAGCTCGCCGACCGCGTGTCCAGCTCGAGATTGTAGAGGCGGCGACGCTCCTTCACGAGCACCCGGCCGGCCTCCGCGTTCCAGAACGGCTCGCTGTGCGCGACCTTCAGCAGGTGCGCCCCGATGCTGAGCATCCATTGCGGGTCAATCCGGGCGCAGGTGCGCGCGTAGAGGCGGCTCGTCTCCATGACCTCCGCCGCCATGAGCCACTTCGCGACCTTGGCCTTGGGGGCGGGCTCTTTTCTCGGTGCCGTGGTTTTGCGCTCGGTCTTTTCAAACAGCGCCGAACCGGGAAACACGTTCACCCGCCGGTCGTGGGCCGCGTGATAGTCCCCTTCATCGGTGCGCGTCGCGACATTGCCCAGCAGTCCGGCGAGAATCGACCGGTGAATCGACGCGTAGGCCGGCGTGCCGAGGGCCAGCTTCACTTCCTGTCCTTGCTTCACCCCGTCGTAGATGGAGGTCCGCTTAAACCCGTCGCGTTCGCGCAACGTGTCCTCCAGTTGGGCATACACGTCGCGCCACTCGCGCATGCGCATGAACGACAGGAAATGCGCCGTGCAGAACTTCCGCAGCTTGCCGAGCGTCATCGCTTCGAACTCGTCGTGATAGGTTTCCCAAATGGACAGCAACGTGAGGAAATCCGAATCGGGATTGGTGAACCGCCGGTGCGCCGTGTCGGCCTTTTGCTGCTGCTCGAGCGGACGCTCCCGCGGGTCCTGGATGCTGAGCGCCGCGGCGATGATCAGCACCTCGCGCAACGCCTTCTCCGTCCGCGCCTGCAAAATCATCCGACCGACCGTCGGGTCCACCGGCAGGTGCGCCAGCTCGCGGCCGAGGTCGGTCAGCACGCCGGCCTCGTCGGTGGCGCTCAACTCGTGCAGCAGCGCATAGCCGGCGCGAATGCCCTTGGTCGGCGGCGCGTTCAAGAACGGGAACTCCTCAATGTCGCCCAGCCCAAACGCCTTCATCCGCAAAATGACGTCCGCCAGGTTGCTGCGCTGGATCTCGGGCTGGGTGAAGCGGGGCCGCTCGGCGAAATCCGCCTCGGAATAAAGCCGGATGCACACGCCGTCACTGACGCGCCCGCAGCGGCCCTTGCGTTGGTCGGCGCTGCTCTGCGAGACCGGCTCGACCGGCAGCCGGCGCGTGCGGCTCTGCGGCGTGTAGCGACTGAAGCGCGCCAGCCCGGTGTCGATGACGAAGCGGATGCCGCGAATCGTCAGCGACGTCTCGGCAATGTTCGTCGCGAGCACGATTTTGCGCGACTGCGTCGCGGCGAACACGCGCTGCTGCTCGGCGTTCGTGAGCCGGCCGAATAGCGGCACGATCTCCAAGCGCCCGAGCCGGCGGCCTTCCAGCAAATCGCGCGCCTCGCGGATGTCCCGCTCGGTCGGCAGGAACACCAGCACGTCGCCCACCGAGCTTTCGAGGAGCACGCGCTCCACGGCCTCCACCGCCGCGTCGATGTAAGTCAGCTCACCTTTATCGCCTTTCATTTCCTCCAACGGCGACCAGATGACTTCGACCGGATAGACCCGGCCCGACACCTCGATGATGGGCGCGCCATCGAAGGCCTTGGAAAACGCCTCGGTGTCGATCGTCGCCGAGGTGATGACGATTTTCAACTCCGGCCGGCGCAGCCGCAATCGCCGCAGATGCCCGAGGATAAAATCAATGTTGAGCGAACGTTCGTGCGCCTCGTCCACGATGATCGTGTCGTAGTCGCGCATTTCCGGGTCGGCCTGCAGCTCGGCGAGCAGCATGCCGTCGGTCATGAACTTGATGACCGTGTCGCCGGAGGTCTGGTCGGCAAAGCGGATCTTGCAGCCCACCTCGCGGCCGAACGGCACGTTCAGCTCCTCCGCCACGCGCCGGGCCACCGAGGTCGCGGCCACGCGGCGCGGCTGGGTGCAGGCAATCTTCCCGTGTTCACCGCGGCCGGCCACCAGGCACATCTTGGGAATCTGCGTGGTTTTGCCCGAGCCCGTCTCACCCGCCAGAATCAGCACCTGGTTGTCCTGGATGGCCGCGACGATCTCGTCCGCCCGCGCACTGATGGGCAGCTCGGGCGGATACTCGATCCGGAAAGGCCAGGGTTTCTTGGGACGGGGTGGCATGGGTGGGCGGTCGATGAGCCAAGCGAAGAATCCAGGATTCTAAACCAGATTATTGTGAAAAACTTAATCCGCTCTCCGCCCAGCCTGACCCCGACCCGGCATCCCTTGTGCTACCGGGCAGGGGTGAATCCTCCCGCCGTCGTCCTGCCCAAGGTGGCCTACCGCCACACCAAGATCATTTTCACGCTCGGCCCGGCCTCGGCGGACGAATCGATGCTCGAGCAACTCATTCTCGCCGGCGTCGACGTCTGCCGGCTCAACATGGCCCACGCCGACCATGCCTGGACTCGCGCCATGATCCAGCGGGTGCGCGAGGTGTGCCGTCGCACCGGCCGCGAGATCGCGATCCTCATGGACGTGAAGGGCCCGGAAATCCGCACCGGCGATCTGCCTGCACCCGTTGAACTGGTCGCCGGGCAACTCATCGACCTGTTGCCCCAAGGCGGCGGGGCCGAGGACGGCATTCTGGCCGTCGCGGTCAACTACCCGGGTTTCGGCCGCGACGTGCCACCCGGCACGATGGTGCTGGTTGACAGCGGGCTCATCCGACTCGAGGTCATCAGCGCCGAGGCCACGCGCGTGCGCTGCCGCGTGATCGTGCCCGCCAAACTCGGCAACCGCCGCCATATCAACCTGCCGGGCGTCAAGGTCCGGCTGCCCGCACTCACCGCCAAGGACAAGGCCGACATCGCCGTGGGCATCGAGGAAAAGGTGGATTACTTCGCCCTGTCGTTCGTGCGCGAGGCGGACGACATCGACATCCTGCGCCGCTTCCTCTCGGAACATTCCAGCACCGCGCACATCATCGCTAAGATCGAGGACCAGTCGGCCATCGCCAATCTCGACGAGATCATCGTCGCCGCTGATGCCGTCATGGTCGCGCGCGGCGACCTCGGCATCGAGGTGCCGATGGAGGATCTGCCTCTGATCCAGAAGCGCGCCGTCGATGCCTGCATCCGCCTGCGCAAGCCGGTCATCGTCGCCACCCATCTGTTGGAATCCATGATCCTCTCGCCCGTGCCCACCCGCGCCGAGGTGAGCGACATCGCCAGCGCCGTCTGGTCCACCGCTGACGCCATCATGTTGTCCGGCGAGACCACGACCGGCCGCTACCCGCTCGAGTGCGTGCAGTTCATGAAAAAAGTCGCCGGCCGCATCGAGGGCAGCGCAGCCAAGGGCTACAACTCCGCGCTCCCGCTCAAGACGCACAAGGACCGCCTGCTCCGCTCCGCCGTCATGCTCGCGCAGGAAATCGGCGAGGCCGGCATCGTGGTCTTCACGCGCAGCGGCCTGCTGCCGCAGACCCTCGCCGCCCTGCGCGCGTGGCGTTGTCCCATCTACGCGTTCACCGACAACCCGGTGGCCTTCCGGCACCTGCTGCTCATGTGGGGCGTCGAACCGTTTCTGGTGGAGTTCGCCGCTGCGCCGGAGCAGTGCATTCGCGACGCCTTCTCCTACCTGTTGCGCCGCGGCTGGGTGCAGCCCGGCGACTGGATGGTGGTCGTCACCAACGTGCTCGCCGGCGAGAAGACGATCGACACGATCCAGATGCGCCCGGTGGAGTAAGGCTGTAGGCCGGGATCGCCTGATCCCGCCAAAGGTGGTCGCCGATTTCCACATCGGCGACATGGCGTCGGTGTGGAAACCGACGCCCACCCTACAGAGAAACATTCTCGCCGTGCCCTGACCGGTAAACTACGGTCGGGGCATGACCACCCCCGCGTCCACTCCGGCGGAGAAAACCCTGAAGCGCGTCCTCGCCATATCCCGCTTCAACGGCTGGAGTGTGGTCTTTATCGCCGGCCTCGGCACGCTTCTCACGCTGGTGCTGGGCGACCTGCTGGGCACGCTCATCGGCCTGCTCGCGGTGGTCTCGGGTTGGATGGAGCTTCGCGGACACTGGAAGCTCAAGCGCCGCGACCCGACGGGCATGACGTGGCTCGTGCGCTCCCAGATGCTTTTGCTTACCGTGATACTAGTCTACTGCGTCAGCCGGCTGGGCAGCTTCGACGCCGACACCGCCATGGGGAATCTCACGCCCGACATGGAGGCCTCCCTCAAGGAAGTCGGCTTGGAACGGGCCGACATCCTGCCGATGGTGCGCACGTCCTTCCTCGTCACCTACCTCACCGTCGCCGTGGTCTGCCTCATTTACCAAGGCGGCATGGCCCTCTATTACCGCCGCAAGACCGGCCTCGTCACCGAGGCGCTGACCCCACCGCCCACGCCAGTCAATTTTTCCGTCTTGTAGGAAACGGCTCACCGCCGACCCAAGGCAATCGCTTGCCAGCAGGCTCCGGCAAACTAATCTCCCACCCCATGTCCAAGGAGCGCTACATCGAGGCCAAGCAGAAGTGGGCCGAGAAACAACTGGCCAAGGGCTTCAAGCCCCGCGACGTCGCCGCGACCGACCGTCTGCCGCCCGGCCAGAAACTCACCACCGGCTTCCCCGTGCTCGATCTCGGCGTGCAGCCGGAGATCCCGCTCAGCGAGTGGACCCTAGGCATCGACGGGCTGGTGGAAAAACCGGCCACGCTCAACTGGACGCAGTTCAACGCCCTGCCGCAGGTCGACGACGTGAGCGACTTCCACTGCGTGACGACCTGGAGCAAATACGACTGCGAGTGGAGCGGCGTCGCCTTCACCACCCTCTTCGAGCTGGTGCAACCGAAGCCCGACGCGAAGTTCGTCTACTTCACCAGCTACGACGGTTACTCGACCAACGTGCCGCTGGAAATGTGCCTTGATGACGATGTGCTCATCGCCACGAAGTTCGGCGGCGCGCCCGTCGCGCGCGAGCACGGCGGCCCGGCGCGCATCATCATTCCCAAGCTCTACGCGTGGAAGGGCGCGAAGTTCGTCAAGACCCTGAGCTTCCTCGCGGAGGACCGGCTCGGTTTCTGGGAAGTGCGCGGCTACCACAACATCGGCGACCCGTGGAAGGAAGAGCGGTATGCCTGAGTTCATCATGGCCTCCACTTTTTTTCCGCAGGACATCATCATCCGCAAACGCGACGGCGGCGCGCTGACGAAAGACGAGATCACATTCTTTGCCCGCGGCGTGGTGGATGGCACCTTTGCGGATTACCAGGCGACCGCGCTGCTGATGGCGATCTTCTGGCGCGGCATGACCGCGCAGGAAACCGCGTGGCTGACCGACGCCATGCTCCATTCTGGCGAGGTCATCGACCTGCGCGACATTCCCGATGCCAAGGTGGACAAACACTCCACCGGCGGCGTGGGCGACAAGGTCTCGCTCATCCTCGCCCCGCTCGCCGCCGCCTGCGGTCTCAAGGTCCCGATGATGAGCGGTCGCGGCCTCGGCCACACCGGCGGCACACTCGACAAGCTCGAGGCCATCCCCGGCTTCAAGGTTCAGCTCACCGTGCCCGAGTTCCGCGCCATTTTGCAGAAGGTCGGCTGCGCCATGATCGGCCAGACCCCGCAGGTCGTCCCCGCCGACCGCAAGCTCTACTCCCTGCGCGATGTCACCGGCACCGTCGAGTGCATCCCGCTCATCTGCGCCAGCATCATGAGCAAGAAGCTCGCCGAGGGCATCGACTCGCTCGTGCTCGACGTGAAGTTCGGCAAAGGCGCGTTCATGAAATCGAAGGAGCGGGCCCTCGAGCTCGCCCGCGCCATGGTCGAGACCGGCCGCGCCGCCGGCAAACCCGTCCTCGCCCAGCTCACCGCCATGAACCAGCCGCTCGGTCGCGCCGCCGGCCACACCACCGAGGTCATCGAGTCCATCGAGTGCCTCAAGGGCCGCGGCCCCGCCGACCTGATGGAAGTCACCTTCGCGCTCACCGGCCACATGCTCGTCCTCGGCGGCGTGGCGAAGGACCGGAAGGAGGCGCAGGCGAAGATGGACACGGCCATCGCCAACGGCTCGGCCCTCCAGAAATTCCGCGAGATGTGCACCGCCCAAGGCGGCGACCCGCGCGTGGTTGATGACTACAAGATTCTCCCCACCGCGAAGAAACTCATCGCGGTCAAGGCGCCCGCGAACGCGAAGGGCTTCGTCAGCGAGGTGGATGCGCTCAAATGCGGCCACGCCATCATGGCGCTCGGTGGCGGCCGCGCGTCCGTGAGTGACAAGATCGACCACGCCGTCGGCCTCGCCGAGCTGATCAAGATTGGTGAAGCCGTGAGCCCTAGCACCCTGCTCTGCACACTGCACAGCAACGACGACGCCAAAGCCGCCCGCGCCGACGTGTCCGCCATAGCCTCGGTGAAGGCGGAGGCGCTCATCCGTGAAGCAATCAAGTTCACGCCCACGCCACCGAAGCTGGAGCCGCTGATCCAGGATTTGATCCAGTAGGCGGCTAAAAGCCAACTATGAGCCTGCAGCTACTTCAGCAAAAACTTCCCGAGGTGAGGGCTTGGATCGACCTCACGCTTGCAGCTTACGCGGCACAGGCGCGCCCGGTCGCTGATTTCGGCTTCACGCGGCTGGGCTCATACTATTCCGCTGCGCTGCTGGCTTCGGCCATGGCTATCCCCGTGGCCAAGGTGCCTGCACCACCGTTGGCCAGTATGGGACTCACCGGATTCGATGAGTTCGAGAACCTGAACGCCGCCGGCATCACTTACCTGTCTTCCTTCTTCGTGCTGCATGGTTACGAGCGCGACGAGTCGCTGCACTTCCACGAACTCGTGCATGTGGTCCAGTGGAAGCACCTCGGCCCCGAACGGTTCATCATGGCCTACGCTCTCGGCCATTTCCTATGCGGCGGATACGACACCAATCCTCTGGAAGTTATGGCTTACGTCCTGCAATCCGCCTTTGACCACCACGCACCCGGCTTCGACGTTGCTGCGGTTGTGCGCACCGAACTAGATCGGATCGTTCCCGCCCTGTTTGCTCGTGCCTCCACGGGGTTGTAAAAGTCACCCCTTGACGGGTGGTGTATGTTATTGCACCTCGTAAACCCACTTTTCGTCCGTATATAGAGCATCATGAGACTGCGCTTCAAAGAGGCTAAAACCACCCAGGCCGCAGCCCGCTTGCTGGAGCTGCGCGGGAACCCCATGAGTTACCTGAAACTCATCAAGCTCCTCTACATCATCGATCGGGAGGCCTTGCTCCGCTGGGGCCGACCCGTCACCGGAGACCGCTACGTTTCCATGGATCACGGTCCGGTGCTCAGCCAAACCCTCAATCTGATCACAGAGGAACCGCGGCCCGAGGAACACACCTTCTGGGCCAACCACATTTCCCAACCCGAAAAATATGAAGTGCGATTGCACCGATCAGCCGCCACCGACGAATTGTCCGAGGCAGAGTTGCAGTTGATCCAGGAGATCTTCGGCAAGTATGGTCACCTGAAGCGCTGGGATTTGGTCGCTCTTGTGCACCAGTTTCCCGAGTGGCAGGATCCCGAGGGAAGTGCCATTCCCATTCAATACCGGGACATTCTGAAAGCCGGAGGCAAGACCGAGGGAGAGATTGAAGCCATCCTACAGGAAATCGATGGACTGGCGATGGCCGACGCCCTCCTGCCCGCGCGCTGAGCGTCGATCATGCTCAAGGCGGGTCAGACGATTCTACTGCCCAAACCCGGGCAGGCCACGCTCCACCTGTGGGTAGTCGTGCTCGTCCCCGATTCGGTCACTCACGAGACCGTGATCGTCAATCTTACCAGCCAGAAAACCCACTCCGATAACACGGTGGTTCTCCAGCCCGGCGAACATCCTTTCGTGCAGCATCCCACCGTCGTTTTCTTTGCCGATGCCCGCATCGTGGACGCAAAGCATATCACCGCAGCAATGCAGGCCGACACCGGTCAGCCCCATCAAGACTGTTCGGCTGCGCTGCTACTCAAAATCCAGCAGGGGTTGTTCGCATCGGCAATGACGCCACAGAAAGTGAAGTTCTTTACGGATAGTCAGCTTAAAGCCAAAAAGTAGGCCGGTGGCCTGCTATCCGTAGCCACTCGGGCCGTGACGCGAGTGAAATGTCCTCCTTCGCTAAGCCTAGGGAGGACATCCTTCGTCCTCGCATAGCTCGGCGAAGGATGGTGCCCGGAGACGGACTCGAACCGTCATGCTTTTAGGCACAGGCTTCTGAGACCTGCGTGTCTACCAATTCCACCATCCGGGCAAAAACCGAAGGGTCATGGATACGTTCCACCCGGGGTGGCGCAAGAGTTTTGTTGGGGTCCTTCAAAGCAGTCATTGCGAGGATCCCGCAGTAGCGGAACACGAAGCAATCCAGCTGGATCGCCACGGCCGCAGTGCGGCCTCGCGATGACAATCATCGGGCGTGCTTCCGCTCGTGTTCCAGCAGGCGCTGCTTGCGCCAGACGCCACCGGCGTAGCCGTTCAGCGACCCGTCGGCGCTGATCACCCGGTGGCAGGGAATGACCAGCGCCAGCATATTGGACCCGTTGGCCCGGCCGACGGCCCGCGGGGCCTTGGGGATGCCCAGTCGCTTCGCCATCTCGGCATAGCTCCGCGTCCGCCCCAGTGGGATGCGGCCCAGCTCGCGCCAGACCCGGAGCTGAAATTCGGAACCGACCGGTGCAAGCGACACATCGAACTGCGTGCGCTGGCCCGCGAAATACTCCGCCAACTGCGCGGCCGTCTGGTCGAGCAAGGCGTGGTTGCCCGGCACGATGGCGCACTTCAACCGGCGGCGCAGCCCCACCAGTTCGCGCTCGAGTCCGCGCCGGTCCACGAATTCCAGCAGACGCAGCCCGGCGTCATCGGCTAACGCCAGCATGGTGCCGAGCGGAGTCTCGAGCCGGCGGGCCAGCAGACAAGCTGCGGCCTTGGCGCCACGCGGGGGCGCGCCGAACACCCGGGCGAAGGCTTCACGAAACCCGCTGGTGGATTCGTAGCCGCGTTCCAACTGCACCGCGATGACCGGCTTGCCTGACTTCACATCGCGCAGCGCCAGTCCCATGCGCCGGGCGCGCTGGTAGGCGTGAAACGTCATGCCGTGGTAAGTCTTGAACTGCCGGCGGGCCGTGGAGGGCTCGACGCCCATCGCAACGAGATCCTTGTCCGTCACGCGACCGTCGGCGGCTTCCTCCGCCGCGCGGCGCAGCCGCTCGACGAGCGCAGGCACCGGCTTGGTGCCGTCCATCGGGCGGCACAGGCGGCAGGGCCGGTAACCGCCATGCAGGGCCTCGGTCACGGTTGGGAAGAACTCGACGTTCTCCGCCTTCGGCCGCTTGGCCTTGCAGGTGGGCCGGCAGAAAATCCCCGTCGTCTTCACGCCGGTGAAGAACACGCCCTCGTAGGCCGCATCGCGCCGGGAAAGCGCCCGATACATCGTGCGCGGCGTGGGGAGGGACTGGGCGGAGACGGCCAAGGGAAGTTCAGGTTGAAACATGCGCCAGTCTAGCAAATCAGTCGGGCGCGGTGCCGCCGGTTTTCGGGCAGGTTATTTCTTCGGCAGGTAATCGCGGACATCCGGCAGCTCCTTGTCGCGCCGCCCGCTGGTCTGCCGGATGAAATAGGGTTCCGGCGGCAGCAGGCCGGTATCTTCGTCATCGTCACCTTCATCGTCGGTCTCGAGACCTTCGATCACGTAGCTCTCGCCCTCGTCGAAATACTGTGTGACACGGCGGGCGGTGGGATCGAGCCACACGAGCGGGGTCGTAAGGTCGCCCTTCGTCTTCACCTGCACGAAGTGGCAGGGGAAACGCTGCGCCTTGAAGTGACTGATGAAGTCACTGAGCCATTTGTTGGCGAGACCCTCACGCCGGGTGAGGAACACGACGTCGGCAAAATGGATGCAGGCATCGAACCACTGCCGGAGGATCGGATGCTTTTCCGCCAGCTGGCAGTCCACAGTGCAGAAAATGCGGGCGAGCTCCGCGCCCTGCGCCTCGAGCCAGGACTTCAACGCCTCCAACTGGTCGAGCTGGTTCGCATGTGAATCCGCCAGGAAGAATATCGTCGCGCCCGCCGGCACCTCGACGGGCGGCAGCACCAGCTCCGTCCACGTCCAGCGCCGGACCTCGGTGTTCGGCAGGGCCGCGAGCGCCGCATCGACCGGGGCCGCGGCCTCGCCTTCGGCCAGCAGCACGAGCGCCTTATCCTCCGCGCCGAGCCCGTTCTCGATCAGGTCGCGCACGATGGCCCGGCGGCCGGAGCCGGGCGTGCCGATGATGAAATAGACTGAAGACGAGCCGGAAGCCATTTAGACAGAATGAACAAAATTTACCGAATGAGACCCAGTGGAGTTTCTTTCCCCATTTTGTCCATTCTGTTCATTCTGTCTAAAACTTGAATGTCTGGTTCTGCGCCGCGTGCCGCATCCAGTGATCAACCAGCACGAGCGCGGCCATGGCCTCGACGATCACGACCGCCCGTGGGACGACGCAAGGATCGTGACGGCCCCGCGCCTTGAGCTCGGTGCTGGCTCCGCGCAGGTCGACGGTGTGCTGGGACTGGAGGATCGTGGCGGTGGGTTTGAACGCGACGCGGAAGACGATCTCCTCGCCGTTGCTGATGCCCCCCTGCACGCCGCCCGAGCGGTTGGTCAACGTGCCGATCTTGCCGCGTTTGTTGACGAAGACATCATTGTGCTGCGAACCCTTGAGCCGGGTGCCGGCGAAACCGCTGCCGATCTCGAAACCTTTCGTGGCGGGCAGGGAAAGCATGGCCTTGGCGAGATCGGCCTCGAGCCGATCGAAGACGGGCTCGCCCAACCCGGCGGGCACGCCGCGTATGCGACACTCAATGACGCCACCGACCGAATCGCCCTTGGCCCGCACCTGTTTGATACGGTTGATCATCTTGGCCGCCGTAGCCGGATGCGGACAGCGCACGGCCGAGGCCTCGACTTGGGCGAGCGTCGGAAATTTGCTGAGGGCCGGCGCAGTGATGTCGTGCACCTGCGTGACAAACGCGCGCACCTCGACTTCGCCGGCGAGCTGGAGAATTTTCTTCGCGACCGCCCCGGCGGCGACCCGGCCGATGGTTTCGCGAGCCGAGGAGCGTCCGCCACCGCGGTGGTCGCGGAAGCCGTATTTGGCCGTGTAGGTGAAGTCGGCGTGCGACGGGCGGAACTTCTCGCGCATCTCGGCGTAGGCCTCGGACCGGGCGTCGGCATTGCGCACCACCATGGCCAGCGGGTGGCCGGTGGTGCGGCCCTCGAACAGGCCGGAAAGGAATTCGACCGTGTCAGACTCCTTGCGGGGCGTCATGATGTCGCTCTGGCCCGGCCGGCGGCGATCAAGATCGGCCTGCACTTCGGA
>JAHFTH010000042.1 GCA_023269445.1 Lacunisphaera sp. | reverse complement strand
TACCCGTCTTGCCTTCTCCTCCGTCACCAAGGATTTTCCGGGCGTGCGTGCGCTCGATGGGGTGTCGTTCGCCGCCGAAGGCGGCCGGGTCCACGCGCTCATGGGCGAGAACGGCGCCGGCAAATCCACCCTGCTGAAAATCCTCAGCGGCGCCTACACGCCCACCCAGGGCACCCTCGAGATCGACGGGCAGCCACAGGCCTTCCGCGGCACGGCCGAAGCCATCGCCGCCGGCGTCGCCGTCATCTATCAGGAACTTTTTCTCGTGCCCGAGATGTCGGTCGCGGAAAACCTCTTCCTCGGCCACCTGCCCGCCCGCCACGGCATCATCGACCGGACCAGGCTCCGCGCCGACGCCTGCCGGCAGCTGGCTTGGGTCGGCGAAGACATCGATCCGGACACCAAGGTCGGCCACCTGCCCATCGCGCAGCGCCAGCTGGTCGAGATCGCCAAGGCCCTGTCGCGCGGCGCCCGCGTCATCGCCTTCGACGAACCCACCAGCAGTCTGTCTTCGCGCGAGGTCGAGCGGCTCTTCGCCGTCATCCGCGATCTGCGCGCCCGCGGCCACGTCGTCCTCTACGTCACGCACCGCATGGACGAGGTCTTCGCCCTCTGCGACGCCGTGACCGTGCTCCGCGACGGCCGGCACATCCGGACCTTTGAGACCATGACCGGACTTACGGTTGACGAAGTCATCCGCCAGATGGTCGGGCGCGACCTGAAGAATGTTTTCAACTACAGCCCGCGCCCGCTCGGCGCGCCGGTGCTGGCGGTTGACCGCCTCATCGGTCCGGGCCTGACGGCGCCCGTTTCACTTCAGGTCGCCGCCGGCGAAATCGTCGGCCTGTTCGGCCTGGTCGGCGCCGGCCGCAGCGAATTGCTGAAGCTCATCTACGGTGCCGTGCCCTGCACCGGAGGCGCCATCCAACTCGATGGCACCGGCGCGACCCCGGCCTCGCCGCGCGACGCCATCAACCGCGGCCTCGTGTTCTGCCCCGAGGACCGGAAGCGCGACGGCATCGTGCCGGTGGGCTCCGTCGAGGAGAACATCAACCTCTCCGCCCGCCGCCACCACGCCACCGGCGGGTTCGTCCTGAATAACGGCTGGGAGCGCGCCAACGCCGAAAAGCACGTCGCCTCGCTCGCGATCAAGACCGCGTCCCTCGCCACCGCGATCGGCTTTCTCTCCGGCGGCAATCAGCAGAAGGCCATCCTCGCGCGCTGGCTCTCGGAAAAGGTCCGCGTGATTCTGCTCGATGAGCCGACCCGCGGCATCGACGTCGGCGCCAAGAGCGAGATCTACGCCATCATCCAACGGCTGGCCGCCTCCGGTGTCGGCGTGCTCTTTGTCTCCAGCGAGCTCCCCGAGGTGCTCGGCCTGGCCGACCGCGTGCTCGTCATGCGCAGCGGCACACTCTCCGGTGAATTCGCCCGCACCGCAGCCACTGAGGAGCGTGTGCTCAAGGCCGCGCTACCGGCGACCACCTGAATTTCTCTTCCTCCATGAAAAATCGCGTCAATGGCTTTCAACAATTCTGGGACCGGGCCGGCATGCTCGTCGTGTTCGCGGTGCTCTTCACCGGCTGCTCGCTGCTGGTGCCCGGCTTCTTCTCCCGCGCGAACATGGAGGGCCTGCTGCTCGCCGTCTCCACCATCGGCATCATCGCGTGCACGATGCTGTTCTGCCTCGCGGCCGGCGCTTTCGATCTTTCGATCGGCTCCGTCGTGGCCTGCGCGGGGGTTGTCACCGCCGTCGTGATCAACCGCTCCGGCAGCGTCATGCTGGGCGTAACCGCCGGCCTCGGGCTGGGCCTGACCGTGGGGCTGGTCAACGGACTCCTCATCGCCCGGGCGGGGATCAACGCCCTCATCGCCACGCTGGCGACCATGCAGATTGTCCGCGGCCTCGGCTACATCGTGTCCGACGGCAAGGCGGTTGGCATCGCGCAGGACTCGTTCTTCGTCCTCGGTAACTCGGCCTTCGCCGGCCTCCCAACGCCGGTCTGGATCTGCGCGGTATGCTTCGCGCTGTTCGGCTTTCTGATTGAGCGCACCATTTTTGGCCGCAACACCCTCGCGCTCGGCGGCAACGCCGAGGCTGCGCGGCTCGCCGGCATCCCTGTGGATCGCGTCAAGATTGTCATCTTCACCCTGCAGGGCGGCGTAGCCGCGCTCGCCGGCATCGTGCTGGCCTCACGCTTCACCAGTGGCCAGCCCACCGTGGCCCAAGGTCTGGAGCTCGACGTCATCGCGGCGTGTGTGCTGGGCGGCGTCTCGCTCACCGGCGGCATCGGGAAGATGTCCTACGTTATCGCCGGTGTGCTGATCATGGGCACGGTGCGCAACGCCATGAACCTGCTCAACGTCCCGACCTTCTACCAGTATATCGCCAGCGGCCTCATCTTGCTCGCCGCCGTGGCCTTCGACCGCATCAAGCAGCGCGGCGCCGGCCGGTGACCCGGTGCGAACCGGGCCATTGTCAACTAATAGAATACTTGAACGGGTCGCGATGGGCCCCGTTGCCCCAAGAGTTCAAGTATTCTATTAGTTGACATCTACCGGCAGAAGCCGGCGGGTCGAGCGCGGGCGCTCAGATGAGCGCGTTATGCTTGATCACCTGTGTATACCAGCGGGCGCTCAGCTTCGGCGTCCGCCGCTGGGTGGCGAAATCGTTATGCACGATACCAAACCGCCGCTGATAACCGTCCTCCCATTCATAATTGTCCATGAACGACCAGAGGAAGTAACCTTTCACCGGCACGCCTTCCTTGGTCGCAGCCTGGAGTTGCGCGAGGTGGGAACGCACGGCTTCCCGGCGATGCAGGTCGTGCACTTCACCCTTCACCGGTGGCTCCTCGTTGTAGCCCGCGCCATTCTCGGTAATATAAAGCGGAAGCGGTCCGTAGAGTTCCGTCACGAACTTCGGCCCCCAATAGAGCACCGGCGGCAGCAGGTAGTGCCACGCGCAATCCGTGCGGGGATAGCCCACCGGAAACTCCAGCTTCTGTGGCCGCCCACCCTGACCGGCCCGGACAAAAAAACCGGTGTAGATGTTGAGCCCGAGAAAATCCATCCGTTGCGCAATCAGTTTGAGATCGCCGCGCTCCACCCGGGCTGCCGCCGCCCCGGTGATTTTCCGGTAGGTGGCGCTGTAACGCCCGGTGAACAGCGGATCGAGCACGCGGATGTTCTCCTCGCGAAAGGCGCGTTTCGCGGCCGCAACGTTGGCCGGCAGCAGATCCACAGGTGCAGTCACGATGACATTGTCGGTCAACCCGACGCGCGCGCCCTTGTCGCCATGCTCGCGCACGGCGCGAACCGCGTGGCCATGGGCGACGAGCGCATGATGATAGGTCTGGTTTACCTCCTGCTCGCTCACGCGGAGACCCGGTGCCTTCTGGCCCGTGCCGTAGCCCAGCCGGGTAAAACAGAAAATCTCGTTGAGGGTGATCCAGTTTTTCACCCGGTCGCCATAGGCCCGCACAATCGTGTCGGCATACTGGGCAAACGCGTCGGCCGTGCTCCGCACCCGCCAACCACCCTCGTTTTCAAGGGCCTGCGGCAGATCCCAGTGAAACATCGTGACCCATGGCGCAATGCCGTGCTTCTGCATGGAGTCAAAAAGCCGGTGATAGAAATCCACCCCCTTCTGATTCACCGCGCCGCGCCCACCGGGCAGGATGCGAGGCCAGGCAAGCGACAGCCGGTAATTCTTCACCCCCAGGCTGCGCATGAGCGCAAAATCCTGATCAAACAACCGGTAGTGATCACAGGCCACATCGAGTGTGTCGCCATTGAGCACCGCGCCCGGTTTCCGACTGAAGGTATCCCAAACGGACGCGCTCTTGCCGTCGGTGAACGCGGCACCCTCGATCTGCGGCGCGGCGGTGGCGACACCCCAAGTGAAGCCGGCGGGAAAGCGTAGTGGTTTCATAGCTGGGGCGGGAGGAAGCCGCTACCGTGTAATTCCAACGGATTCTATCAACCGACGCTCCACTCTATCACTTGCGTAGGGCGTCACGGCGCGGGGATGATGTCGTGCATCTCCACGAAAAACACGAGCGGCACTCGCGGCGGGAGTTGCGGTGGCCAGTCAGTCTCCTTGAAAGACAGGGCCGGCGGCACATAGATGAGACCTTTGCCGCCAACCTTCAGCAACTGCACACCCTCGGCGAGCCCGGGAAGGAGATCGCGCACCACAACCTTGGCCCGGCTGCGCGAGAGCGGCGGCAGACTTTTGCCATCCGGCAGGCCGGCGGCGTAACTGATCACGACGGTGTCAGCCGGTTTGGGCGTATCGCCCGCCCCTTCCTCCGTGATGCGGAAATGCAGGCCGCTCGGAGTCACCTTGACGCCCTCTTTCTCGCGCAGGAAACGGAAATAATCCTTCACCGGATCGGGACGCTCGGCCTCGGTCATCGCCTGCACGCGCTGGCTGATCTCGTCGCGCAACTTCGTCGCCGCCTCGTCTAGCGGCAGACCGCGCCCCTCGTAGCTGGAGTGGAAGCCTTGCTGAAACGCGGCAAACTGCGCGGCACTCCACTGGAGATCAGGGATGCGGTTGTTCTCCGCCATGAACGAACCGAGCGCGGCGTAGGGTGCAAGTTCCCGGGTCCAGATCTGGACCGCGGGCACGACAGCAGCCGCAACTGGCTCAGCCGGTTTGGGTGCGGAACGGAAATGCCAGAGCAACAAGCCGGCGTTCACTCCAAGCAACAGGAGGGCGAGCAGCAGCCAGCGAGAATTCTGTGCTGGGAGCGGGACGTTGGATTGTTTTTTCATGGCGCGGAAATGGACATGATCTTGGCCGGCGGTGCCGTGAAGGTCTGTTCGGAAACCCGCCCATCAGGCCAGCGTATTTTCAGGCGCGCCGGAGGATTCTTATCCGGATAGCCGAAATAGACCGGACCGGTCGCAGCCTCGGCTATCTGCGTAGTGCCATCGGACAGGGTCAGCGTGAGCTTGGCACTCAGCGCCACACCGCGGAGCGTGACCGCAAAACTGTGCCGGCCGGGCCGGCCGTTGTTGTGAAAGAAAAGCGCATGGTCGTTGTTTTGCGTCACGAGAAAATCCGGCCATCCGTCCTGATCCAGATCGGCTGCCACCAGGGCCCGCGCATCACCCGGCACGGCGATTCCGCTATCCGCCACCGGCACCGGAGTGAATCCCCCGTGACCATCGCCGCGCAACAACCAGCCTAGTCCGCCATCGAAACGACCCGTCTCTGCCGTGGGCGCATAAGAGTTGCCGACCACCAGCAAATCCGCGAACCCGTCGCCATCGAGGTCGCCGGCCACGAGCGCCTGCATCGGCGCAATCTGCGCCAACCGGGGCAGCGGGGTGAATTTCCACGTGCCATCAGGCTGGGAGAGGAAAACACCATTGCGCAGTTCGGTCGCGGCCAGCTTCGTCGCGCCGGCCAGCACTTCGGTCGGGAAAATGTCGGCCAGCCTGGCCTTGGCGTAGGACTCCGCAGATGGAAACGGACGCAATGCGGCCGGAAATAATTTCGCCAGCGTGTCGCGATCGCGCAGCGGATAGTAAGCGCCATTCTCGGCCTGAGCCTCGATCAACTGTGGCGCGGAGCCACCAGCCGACACACCGGCGTAGAGCAACACCGGCTCGGCGGCAGAAGCATGATAGCGGGTGTTCAAACCGGTGTTGCCCACCGCATAGTCGAGCCGGCCGTCGCCGTTGAAATCGGCTGCCGCGAGACTGCGCCACCAACCCGTGCCACCAGAGGCAAAGCCCAGTTTGTTCGTCACGTCCTCGAGTCGTTTACCCTCTCGGTTGAGAAAAACAGAAACTCCGCCCCACTCGCACGCGACCAGCAAATCGGGCCAGCCGTCGTCATCTACATCAGACCACAGGGCGGCGGTGACTAGCCCGATGTGTTCGAGGCCGGGCGCCACTTCCTCAGTCACATCAATAAAATGGTCGTCACGCCAAACGAACAGCGCGCTGCGTGGCACTTGCGGATACGCGCCAGGCACCGCGCGCCCGCCGAGAAAAATTCCGGGGCGGCCGCTGTGTTGGAAATCAGCGGCGATGGCCGCGCCGACACTGACCGGGAACGAAGGCAGAAAGCCGGTTGGCGCCGGCGTAAAGCGGCCCCGACCATTGTTGAAGGATAAACGCGGCTCGTAAGCGGGTGCCCCGGCTGGTGCCGCTGTGCCGGCCTTGGTCGCCAGCAAGTCGAGGTCGCCATCGGCATCCGCATCTAGAATCAGGATCGGGCCATCGGGCACGCTGGTCTCAGGATAGAGATTGGCGCCAAGGGGGAGGAACTGGCCGTCACCGAGATTGGACAGCAACTGGCCGGCTTGGCCGGTGATCCCGCCGAGCACAAAATCATCCTGCCCATCGCGGTCAAAATCGGCGACTACAGCCGAGGGCCCCGGCCGGTTGAGGCGGAACGGCAGCAACGGTTCGCGATTCCACTCGTTGAACGGTTTCTCGCGACTGGGCGCACCGAACTGCATCCGCGCACTCGTCTCGGTAAATTGTGTCGGAGCCAGACGAGGCGCACTGATGGCGGTGGCCGTCGCGGGCTCGGTGATCGCGTAGCGCTGATCGGCCGCGAGATTCTCGAAACTCTGCTTGGCGCCGCTGGGCCACTCCACGGTCAGGTGCCGGATGATCGTGTCCGCTCCGAGACCAAAAGGGAGGATGGGTTCGCTGGTGGAAAGATAGCCGCGAGCGAGGGTGAGCGTGCGCATCTGCTTCCCCTGCTCAGTCTCGATTCGCACCACCGCGCCGACGCCGAACTTATTGGAGACCGTGCCCCGCAACTCGACGATGACGGCGTGGCCGGTGGTGGCATCATTGCGACACACAGTGACCAGCGCGTCCATGCTGGCGTAAACCAGATCGAGATCCCCGTCGCCGTCGAGGTCGCCGAAGGCTGCGCCAAAACCGACGCCGGTCTGGTCGAGTCCCCAGACGTGACCGACTTCCTCAAACTGCAGATTGCCGAGGTTGCGGTAGGTTAGATGCCGCTCCGCGAGCACCGGGGTAGCCTGCATGATCTTTCTCCGCTCACCCATGCTTTCCCGGCCCATCATGCGCTGGATGACATCATGCGCATGGAGCTCGCGCACCATGCCGTTGGTGAAATAGGCGTCGAGCCGGCCGTCGAGATCGAGATCCTCGAGCCGCACGGTCCAGGTCCAGTCGGTCGCGGCCAGCCCGGCCAGAAAGGAAGCCTCAAGGGTTCGGCCGGTGCCGGTGCCGAGTAACAGGGCGTTGCGCATGTATTGCGGTGCCGCCTCCGGATGCTTCTCGTCCTCGGTCAGCCCGGCGCGGACCTTGGCCATGCCACGATGGTCCTTCTCCCGCGTGGTGGCAGCCATGTCGGCAACCAACAGGTCGAGATGCCCGTCGTTGTCCACATCGCCCAGATCGGCGCCCATCGAGGACTGCGGGGTGTGCGGCACGGCGGAATGAAGGATGTTGGTGAACGTGCCATCTCGGTTGTTGCGATAGAGCTGATCCGGATCCTTGAAATCGTTGTCCACGTAGAGATCGGGCCAGCCATCCTCGTCGTAGTCCCACCACGTGGCGGCGTGGCCCTGGGTCTCGCCGAAAATCCCGGCGCGATCGGAAACGTCAGTGAAGGTGCCGTCACGATTGTTGTGATACAGGTGGTCGCGTTGCCCGTTGGGCCGGCGCTCGGTGTCGAGCACGTTGGTCTGGACGTAGACATCGAGCCAGCCATCGCGGTCGTAATCGCAGAAGGCCGCCATGTTGCTCGCATCATTCAACGCTAGGCCACGCGCGGCCGCCTCCTCCGTGAAGGTGCCGTTGCCTTGGTTGATATAGAGGAGATTGGGCGCACCGAACCGGCAGACATAAAAGTCCAACCGCCCGTCGTTGTTCACGTCGGCGAAAGCGACCCCTTGTTTCCAAGCACCCAGCGGTCCTGCCACGCCGGCCGCCTCGGTCACGTCCTCGAAGCGGAGGCCGCCCAAGTTGCGGTAAAGGTGATTGGGCCCGGTCTTGCTGACGACGAAGAGATCGGGGCGGCCGTCGCCGTCATAGTCTCCGATCGCGACACCGGTGCCGATGGCCCCGAGGGAAAATTCGCGGTAGTGCGCACCCCACATCGCCGGATCATCGTAGGGATTGACCGTGGTCAGGCCCGTCTGGTCGGGCGACAGAGTCGTGAAGAGCGTCGCCCCGGGCGGTGTCGGGCTGCGCGGATTGAGGGCCCGAGACTCCAAACCTTCCGGGCCGGCCAGCAGTTGCACTGCGCCCAAGCCGACCAAAACCGCCGCGCCCAGCGACCGGCACTGGGTCGGCCGGAAATCAATAGTGAATGAAGGCAGTGCCATGCGGGGTAGGTCTGAGAAGGCAAAAAGGTCTTTGAGGCCGCAAATTAGACTTGGCCAGCCGAAGGTTTATAGCCCAACACTAAACGTTAGAGTAACACCCCCCTTGCCCGTTACCCTATTGAGTGGTCAATCACCCTCTCAGTCAGAGCTACCCCGGTTCGCTTAGGATGAATCGCTCCGTCAAACCTCTCCTCTATTCGTTAGTGCCACTGGCTATCGCCGTCGGTGGCTTCCGGCTGTGGCAAGGTGGAGTCGCCCGTCACCGGTGGGAGCAGCTGCAACCGGTCACGCCTGCGGCGGTGCGCGACTCAGCCCCGGGCCTTGCTGCTCGTCTCGCCGCGTGTGCCGCAAAATTCGCCCGTTGGCCCATTGATCAGACCGCGCTCACGGAGTTTACCCTCCTCTGCCAAGCCAACGGTTTGCTGCCGGATGCTACCCGCGGCTATCCAGTGCTCCCTGCTCTCGTCGAATTGCGACAGGTTTATTTAGCCCGCTTCGGCACCATGCCATGAGTCTCACCCCCGAATCGGAAACACTCCCCGCGCGTCGGCCCACGCTCAAAGACGTGGCCCACGAGACCGGTTATCACATCACCACTATTTCGCTGGCTCTGCGCGGTCACTCCAGCATCCCGGCGGTAACCCGCCAGCGCATCGAGGGAGTAGCCCAACGCATGGGTTATCGGCGCAACCCGGTCTTTCATGCGCTCAGCCGTTTTCGCCAGCAGGGCTGTGTTCGCGCACCCTCGCCGCGTATCGCCTACTTGGAAAATTTCGGCGCCGGTTCCGGCCGGCACCGCTCCCCACCGCTTCAAGCCATCCTAGATGGGGCCCGACGGCAGGCCGAGCTTCTCGGCTACCAGCTGGAGCCCTTGGCCGTGGGTGAGGATGATCACGACTCGCACAGCCTCACCCAATACCTGCGGGAACAGCAGATTTCCGGCCTAGTCCTCGGGGCTTTCCTGCCCGGCTTTGCGGAGCTGGCCTTGAATTGGGATGACTACGCCGTCGCCAAGATCCATTCCCGCCACACGCAGCCCGAGGCCACGACGGTCGGAAACGATCAACTACGTGAGGTGCGCCTGGCTTTCCGCCGACTCTCCGCCCTCGGCTACCACCGGATTGGTCTGGCCGTCGGTCGGTCGGACGAAGACGCCTGCGGTCACCGCCATACCGCCGGCTATCTCATGGAGGAGGCCGCCCTGCCGCTGGCGCGCCGGGTGCCACCCCTCCTGTTTCCCTACAATAGCGACGACGTGTCGCTTAGCGGAATGATTGCCCGCTGGGTCCGCCGCCACAATGTTGACGCCGTGTTGTGCAATTGGGCGACCATTCGGGAAATGTTGGAAGGCGAAGGCCTACAGGTGCCCACGGAAGTCGCCTGCGCCTGCCTCTGCCTGTGCGAACCGGTGGCCCCCGGCCTCGCCGGAATCAGGCCCAACCTTTATCTGTTGGGGGAACGCGCCGTGTCCATCGTCGTGGCCCAGCTCAAAACGACCGAACGAGGCGTGCCCGAGTGCGCCTCCTCACTTTATGTCCAAAGCATCTGGGAAGACGGGGCGAGCGCTCCCGCGCGGCGCGGATAAAGGCCCTGGCTCGAAACGCTACTATACCTTGGCCGACATCGCGGCCAAGGCAGAGGTGCATGTCACCACCGTGTCGCTGGCACTGCGTGACCACCCGAGCATCCCCCCGGCAACGCGCGCCCGCATCCGCACCGTGGCGAAGGAATTTGGCTACCAGCGCGACCCGCTGCTCGATGCGCTCAACTTCCACCGTTCGCGCCGCAACCCGCAGGCCCGCCGCGCCAGCACCGCTTTCGTCGTCCACGCCGGCACCACCCGGCTCTTTAGCGGCAATCATTACCAGCCCCTCGTCTACGCCGGTGCCAAGGCCGCCGCCGAAGCCCATGGCCATTCCTTGGAGATTTTTGTCGTCGGCCAGGGCCATCTCGCCCCGGCCCGGCTCAATACCATCCTCACCGCCCGGGGCATCACCGGGATACTGCTCTCCACCTTCGAGATCGACATCGAGCAACTCGACCTTGACTGGAGCCAGTTCTGCGCCGTCAAGATCGAGTGCCTCCACCTGGCCCCCAACCTCGACGCGATATCCAACGACCAGATGCAGGTCGCCCGCCTCGCCATGCGGCGGCTCCGCACCCTCGGTTATCGCCGCATCGGACTGGCCACCGCCCGAGAAGATCAGACCCGGCTCGGCGAATCCTTCGGTATGGGGGTGCTTGTGGAACAGGCCTCCCTGTCGGAAAACGAATGTGTGCCGCCACTCATTTTTAGCCTCGCTGATGTGCCCACACTCCCCCGTCTCATCCCGGAGTGGATTCAGGCCAACCAGGTCGATGTCGTCATCTCCAACTGGAATGAATTATTTGATGTCTTTGCCACGGCCCGCATGAAGCTGCCGGACGATGTCGCGTTCGCTTCTCTCGATGTCCCGCCCAGTATGCCGCACATTGCCGGTGTGGTGCAGAATCACCGGCTAGTTGGTCAACGTGCCATGGAACAGCTCGCGATCATGACCGATGCCTATCAGCGTGGCGTGCCCGAGGCCCAATCTATCACCTATATACCCGGCTATTGGCAGGATGGTGTCACAGCCCCGAAACGACCTCGCCGGGCCGTCGCCACACTCGAAGCGCTCTAAGGTCGGGCGATAACTATGGATTAGCGCAAGCCGACTGCGGCTATGCCTGTTTGCTCTACCGTTAGAGCATCTACTCTACCGTTTGAGTGGCCAACGCTTTTGCGGCCGGGGAGTGATTACCTCGAGATGCTCCTACCCCAACGAGCGCACCCCAGTCGGTGCCCGCACCCCATCCCCCTCGACTTTTGCTACCCTACGGGCGCCCTCCGGCGTCCAGCAAAAAACCAAAAACCAACATGAACCTAGCAATGCAGAAATGTCATTCACTCGGCCGATCGCGGTTCGCCGCTTCGGTCCTGTGTGTCGCACTGTGCGCCTCCGGCGGCAACGCCATCGCCCAGACTGCTCCCGCCGCACCCGCCAGCGAAGAGACCGTGAAGCTCCCCACCTTCTCCGTCTCCACTGAGCGCGACTACGGCTACCGGGCCTCCAACTCGATCGCCGGCTCCCGCACCAATACACCCATCAAGGATCTCCCCGTGAACATCCAGGTGTTCACGAAAGACCTGATGGACGATCTTGGTCTGATGACCCAGATGGACCTCGAGGCCTACAACGGCTCGCTCGTGAACGGCGGTTCCGACCGCAATTCCAACAACGCCATCCAGCAGGCCTACAACGCGTTTCTTTTCCGCGGCTTCCAGCAAAACTGGGGTCTGCGTGACGGCATCCGCGAATACGACCCCGTCGACCTTCAGGGCATTGCCCGCGTCGAGGTCGTCAAGGGCCCGGTCGCTGCACTCTATGGCCTGACCTATCCCGGCGGCGTGATGCAGAACATCACGAAGGCCGTGGACTTCAGCCAGAACTTCACGCGCACCACCCTCAGCATCGACAGCGAAGGTGAATACCGCGCCTCGATCGATTCGAATACCAATGGCACCCTGAACGGCAGCAAATTCGGCGTGCGCCTCAACTCCGCCTACACCAAGTCCAAGGACCAGCGCGCTCACTCCGAGGGCAAGGTAGAGTATACGGCCCTCAATGTGGGCTGGCAGGCCACCCCCACCACTCTCGTCGAAGTTCTCGCCGAGAAGGGTTACCGCGAAAAGCCCAACGGGCTCGGCTACTTCAGCCGCGGTGAAACCGGTGCGGCCGGCAACAACGCCGACATCCCCCTCCAGATCATCCATCCCGAGATCCCGTGGACTTGGAACTGGTCCGACGGTCTGAACATGCGCTCGCTCGATACCAAGATGTATCGCGGCAAGATCACCCAGACGGTCGGCGACCTCGATCTCCAGGCCTACTGGCAGTATTCTGCCCGTCAGCAGAAGGACGGCGCCGGCTGGGACGCCTCGGGCAACACCCAGAGCGGCGACGGCTGGGAAGCCGGCGGCGGCTGGACCACCCGCGCGGGCCAGGAAGTCATCGAGCTGGGCTACTCCACTCGCGATTGGAGCAACCAGATGCACAACTACGGCTTCACCGGCGTCTATAAGGTCGATATCGGCACGACGAAGAATTCCTTCGCCTTCGGCGGCAACGCCTGGGCCGAGAAGTTCGTTTCCCGTTCCGCCACGCAGGCGGGCGCGGTCAACCCGATCCACCTGTTCTTCCCGGTCCAGGCCAACATCTCCACGGCGACCAGCTTCTCGCCGCCGCCTGATGTCCATCCCGTCACCGACGGCAATGGCTACACCCACGAGAACAACTCGAACGACTACTACTTCGTGAACTGGCAGATGTCGGCCTTCGACAACCGCCTGAACACGAACCTCAGCCTCAACCGCACCAACGTTAAGCTGGTGCAGTGGGCCAACGGTCAGGCCACCACGGGCAACTCCATTGAGCAGTCCAAGACCTCGCCGATGATCGGCGCGATCTACAAGGTGACCGATTCCGTCTCGGTGTTCGCCCTGCACTCCACCTCGCTGTTCCCGGATTCCGGCAAGGACAGCCGCGGTGGTCAGTTCTCCCCGCAGGTGGGCACCGGCCTTGAGTTCGGCGCCAAGTTCGAGACCGCCGACGGCAAGCTCAGCGGCACGATCACCTACTTCGACATCAAGCGTGACGGTGGTTCGCAGACCGACCCGAACAAGAACAACGTCAACACCGACATCTACGACGCTCTCACCGCCTTGGGCACTCCCGCCGCCATTGCTTCCCGCAATGCCCAGTTCAGCAGCCGTCCGATCGGCGACCTGATCCAGGGTGGCGAACAGAAGGGCAAGGGCTTCGAAATCGACGTCGTCTATCAGCCCACCAAGAACTGGCAGCTCGTTGGCAGCTTTGCGGACGTGGACCACTCGTTCACCAAATCCGCCGTGGCCGCCACGATCGGCCAGACCTACCCGCAGGCCGTCAAGACCCGCTACTCACTCCTCACGAAGTATAGCTTCACCGAGGGCGAGGCCAAAGGCGCGTTTGTCGGTCTCGGCCTCAGCGGCGGTTCCAAGGCCCTCATGGGTTACGTGAACTTCGGCGGTAAAGACGTAGCTCGCTACGAACCCGCCCGGATGAACGTCGACCTGTTCGCGGGCTATAAGCTCAAGCTGTTCAACCGGAACGCCAACCTCCAGCTGAACATCAAGAACCTCACCGGCGAGGACGACTACCAAGGCTGGAAGGCCACGGGATCGTCCACCATCCTCTCCACTCAGCGCTATTCTGTTCCGCTCCCGCGGATCTACCGCCTGAGCCTGAGCGTCGATCTCTGAGATCGCCCCTCCAGTTAATCTAAACCTCAAGGAGGGCGGGATATCCCGCCCTCCTTTTTTGTGGGCATCAACCAGCGGCCCAATCACATTTCGACTATGTCCCTTGCGCCCGCCTCCCGCGCCCGCCTCCAGGCTAGTCTGGCCTGTGCCGGCACCCTTGCCCTCTGGGCTTGGCGCGGTGGTTTGCTGCCCGCGGGCGTGACCGGGCTCGCCGCGTTTCTCGCCTTGCTCGCTTGGACGAGCCCTGTCCGCTATGTCCCAGTCCAACGATTTTTGGATTACCTCATCCATCTGCTGCTGACGGCCATCACCTGGCTGCTCCTCGGTCTGGTTTTTATTTTTGTTTTCACCCCGTTGCGCTTCCTCCGTGCGCTGACCGGCAAGGATCCGCTGCAACGTTCGTTCGATCAGGCCGCCCAAAGTTATCTCCGGCCCCTGCCACCGGGAAGCGGTCGCTTCGATCGCCAGTTCTGATGCGCCTTCTCGGACTCAGCGCGTTCTATCACGATTCAGCCGCCGTCCTGTTGGAGGACGGTGTCATCATCGCCGCGGCGCAGGAGGAGCGTTTCACCCGCAAAAAACACGACGCCAGCTTCCCGAAAAATGCCGCCGCGTGGTGTCTTAAGCAAGCCGGTGGCCCCATTGATGCCGTCGTTTACTACGAGAAGCCGCTGTTGAAGTTCGAGCGCATCCTCGCCACCGCGGCCTCGGTCGCGCCGCGCGGTTTCCGGGCCTTTGCCGCCGCCATCCCTGATTGGCTGCACCACAAGCTCTGGCTGCCCGGCGTCATCGAAGATGAAGTCAAAGCCCTCGGTGGCGGAACCGTGCCGGTGTATTTCTCCGGCCACCACGAAGCCCATGCGGCCAGCGCGTTTTTCCCTTCTCCGTTCGCCCGCGCCGCCATCCTTACTCTGGACGGCGTCGGCGAGTGGGCCACCACCACGTTGGGTCGCGGTGCGGACAACCGCATTGAATTGCTCCACGAGCTGCGCTTCCCCCACTCGCTGGGCCTGCTTTACTCGGCCTTCACCCATCACGCCGGCTTTCGGGTCAACTCCGGCGAATACAAACTCATGGGCCTCGCGCCGTATGGCACGCCGCGCTTCACCGGAAAAATTCAGGAGCACCTCCTCGACCTGAAAGCGGACGGTTCCTTCCGGTTGAATCTGGATTATTTCGGCTTTCTCGAAGGTCAGGCGATGACCAGCGCCCGTTTTGCCGCTTTGTTCGGTCCGGCCCGGCGCCCCGATGAGCCGATGACCCAACATCATTGCGACCTCGCCGCCTCCATCCAGCAGGTCACCGAAGAAATTGTCCTGCGCCTCGCCCGCACCTTGCATAGTCTCACCGGCGAAGAGAATCTCTGCCTCGCCGGCGGCGTGGCGCTCAACTGCGTGGCCAACGCCCGGCTGCTGCGCGAAGGTCCGTTCCGCCACGTCTGGGTCCAGCCCGCCGCGGGCGACGCGGGCGGCGCGCTCGGTGCGGCGCTGACCTTTCATCACCTGCACCTCAAGGCCCCGCGGTCCAACTCCGGCGCGAGCGACGCCATGCGCGGGGCTTTCCTCGGACCTGAATATTCCGACGCTGAGATCTCAGCTGCGATTACCGCGCGCGGACTCACCGCCGAAAAACTCGGTCCGACCGAGCTCAACGCCCGTATCACCGACCGGCTCGTCGCCGGCGAGGTCATCGGCTATTTCCAAGGCCGCGCCGAGTTTGGCCCGCGCGCACTTGGGGCTCGCTCGATCCTCGCCGACGCCCGTTCGTCCGAGATGCAGCGCCGGCTCAACCTGAAGATCAAGTTCCGCGAATCCTTCCGGCCCTTCGCTCCCGTGGTCCTGGCCGAGCGCGCGACCGCGTGGTTCGACCTGCCGGCTCCTTCCCCTTACATGCTCTTCACCGCGCCCGTCGCCACCGCCCATCGTCTGCCCGTCACCGAGACCCGCGACTGGCAGGCGCGACTCAGCACCACCCGTTCCGCCATTCCCGCCGTCACCCATGTCGATTACTCCGCCCGCGTGCAGACGGTTGATCGCCTCGTGAATCCCGCCCTGCACGCCCTGCTCACCACCTTCGCCGACCGCACCGGCTGCCCCGTGCTCGTGAACACCTCCTTCAACGTCCGCGGCGAACCGCCGGTCTGTCACCCCCGCGAAGCCCTCGAGGGATTTCTCGCCACCGAGATGGACTGTCTCGCCCTCGGTCCCTATTTCTTAGAGAAGAAAAGTCTCCCCGCCGAACTTGTCTCGGCCAAACCCACCCGCTCCTTTGCCCCGGATTGATACCCTCTTTTGATTTCCGTCCATGCTCACCCTACACACCCCGTCGCTTCGCGCCACCCCTCTTCATAGAGGGGACTTAAATCCACTCTTTCCGATTTCCCTCTATGAAGAGGGGTGCCCGACAGGGCGGGGTGTGTTGAATGGTTCTATCCGCAGCAATCCGCGGTAAAAATATTCCCCATGCGCGCCCTTAAGAATCTCGGTCGCCTCCTGCGCGAACTCTGGACCTTCGCCCGCGAGAACAAAGCCTGGTGGATCGTCCCCGTCGTCGTGCTGCTGCTGCTGATCGCGCTCTTTCTCGTCGGCGTCTCCGGCATCTCGCCGTTCATCTACTCGCTCTTCTAAACGTGGCCGCCCCCACTCTTTCACTGCCCCGCAAGCTGCTCTACGCCGCCGTGATGAGCTTCGTCGCTCTGGCGCTGATTCTCGGCGGACTGGAGCTGGGCCTGCGCCTCGTGGGCTACGGCCACTTGCCGCACTTCTTCCGTTCGGCCAAGTCTTCCGAGGGGGAAACTATCTGGCGCGAGAACCGCTGGGCGATGGCCCCATTTTTCCCGGGCGCGCTGATCCGTCGCCCGCAGCCCATCCGTCTGCCCGAAAAGAAAGCTCCGGGCACCTATCGCATCTTCATCCTCGGCAGCTCGGCCGCGATGGGCGACCCGGAGCCGTCGTTCTCACTCGCCCGCGTGTTGGAGACGATGCTGCGCGCCGCCTACCCGGCGCGACGCTTTGAGGTCGTCAACGCCGCCGTCACCGCCATCAACTCCCACGTCGTGCGCGACATCGCCGCCGACTGCGCGAAACTCAAGCCCGACCTTTTCATCGTCTATGAAGGCAACAACGAGGTCATCGGACCCTTCGGTCCGACCGGCGTGCTCGCCCCGTTTCTCCGCTCTGAGCGGGCCATCCGCGCCACGATCTGGCTGAAGAGCACTTACGCCGGTCAGTTGCTAGCCTCGCTCGGTTCGCACCACGCCTCGGCCCAATGGGGCGGCATGGAGATGTTTCTTAAGCAGCAGATCACCGAGGACGATCCCCGCCTCCACGATATGCGCCAGAATTTCAGCGCCAACCTCGACGACATTATTCATCAC
>JAHFTH010000041.1:9572-17050 GCA_023269445.1 Lacunisphaera sp. | reverse complement strand
GAGGCGTTCGGCGGCGGCGGCAATCTCCTGCCGGCGGGGGCGGAAATGCGCGAGTCACCCCGCAACGCCAGGGAAACCGTGACGTGGGAAACGCCGATTTCGGCGGCGATGTCGCGCAGAGTGACACGCGAGCCGGTGGGGCGGGGGTCGGGCACAGCCCGGTGCTTAGGCCCCGGGCTTACCAGTGTAAACAGAGAAACGCTGGGCAGGGGAACCGGGGGTTGCTGAAGTGTCACCCGCCCCTCATTCCTTCACTCTTCCCCGGTCGCATCCCACGGCTCCGGGCGGTGCCACTCCTTTTCTCATGCCCCAAGTCACGCTGCTTCTGTCTCCCGAGGCCTTGACCTCCGCCTACGACGAACCCGTCCTCAGCCGATTGCGGGCCCAGGCTGGCCGGCTTGCGGTGATCACCCCGGGTGAGGCCTGGCGCATCCACCTAGACGTGTTGCGCAAAACAGAGGTCATCTTCTCGGGCTGGGGGGCGCCCCGCATGGACGCGGCATTCCTGGACCATGCGCCGATGCTCCGGGCGATCTTCTATGCGGGCGGATCGGTGCGCTATTTTATTACCGATGTCGTGTGGCAACGCGGCATCCGCGTGAGCACGGCCCAGGCGATTAACGCGATCCCGGTGGCAGAATACACGGTGTCGACCCTCCTGCTCGGCCTGAAACGCTTCTGGCATTATGCTCGGGTGACACGTGACACCCGGGATTTCCCCACGGAGCGTCCGATGCCGGGCGCGTTCGGCTCGACCGTGGGTCTGGTCTCCTACGGCACGATTGCGCGACTGGTGCGCGCGAAGCTGCGCAGCTTCGAACTCGAGGTGATCGTCTACGATCCGTTCCTGAGTGACGAGGAGGCGCGACGCGAAGACGTGCGCAAGGTCGGACTAGATGAACTCTTCACCACAGCCGACGCCGTCTCGGTGCACACTCCGCACCTGTCCGAGACGGCCGGCCTGGTCCGGAGCCGGCACTTCGAACTCATGAAACCGGGTGCATTTTTCCTCAACACGGCGCGCGGCGAGGTGGTGGACGAGCCGGAGATGATCGCGGTGCTGAGGCGCCGGCCGGATTTGCAGGCGGTGCTCGATGTCACCAATCCGGAGGCGCCGTTGCCGGACTCGCCGCTCTACTCCCTGCCCAACGTTGTTCTCACGCCGCACATCGCCGGGTCGGTTGGCCGCGAGTGCCTGCGCATGGGCCAGGCGATGGTGGAGGAATACGAACGCTACCGCGCCGGCCAGCCGCTGCGCTGGGAAATCACGGCCGATCGGGCAGAGTTGATCGCCTGACGGTTCCGTCGCAGGCTCCGTCCATGATCACCGCCTACGACTATCTCAACATCGCGTTCTACTTCGCGTTCGTGGCGGGCGTGGGTTTTTATTTTGCGCGGCGGAGCAAGGACACGTCGGACTATTTCCGCGGCGGTGGCCTGCTGCCCTGGTGGGTGACCGGCGCAGGTGCCTGGATGTCCGCCTTCAGCGCGTGGACCTTCACGGGCGCGGCAGGGAAAATCTACCAGAACGGTCCATATGTGTTGGTGCTGTATTACGGCAACCTCGTGGGGCTCTTCGCCATCCTGTTCTTCACCTGCTACCGGTTCCGCCGGCTGCGGGTGGTGACGCCGTTCGAGGCAGTGCGGCTGCGCTTCGGGCCGGGCATGCAGCAGTTCTACACCTGGCTGCGGCTGCCCGTGTCGGTGATCTTCACCTGCATGATGCTGAACGCCGTCGGCATCTTCATGTCGGCCGTCTTCGGGGTGAACCTGACCCTGACGCTGGTGACGCTCGGGACGCTGGTGACGCTCGTGTCGCTGCTCGGCGGTTCGTTCGCCGTGGCCGCGAGCGACTTCGTGCAGATGCTGCTGGTCGTGACGGTGACACTCGCGGTCGCGGTGCTGGCGCTGGCCCAGCCGGCGATCGGCGGCGTGAGCGGGCTGATGGCGAAAGTGCCGGCGGTGCACTTCGAGTGGGGCCAGATCGCGCGGCCGGGCTTCATCGTCTTTTGGTTCCTCGCGATGACGGTCAACAGCCTCTTGGTGCAAAACAGCCTCTCGGACGAGCGCGCGACCAAATACATGATGGCGCGCAGCGACCGCCATGCGCGACTGATGCTGATCATCCCGATTGTCGGCACGATCATCACCCCGCTGCTGTGGATCATCCCGCCGATGGTGGCCGCGGTGCGGCATCCGGACATTGCCACGCTGTTCCCGCAATTGCGGCACCCGGAGGAGGCGGCCTTCCTGCTGACGGCGCACGACGTGCTGCCGCAGGGCATGCTCGGGCTGCTGGTGTGCGGCATCTTCGCCGCCACGCTCACGCATTCCGACGCGATCCTCAACCAGGGCGCCGGCATGCTCATCCGCAATTTCTACCTGCCAGTGATCAACCCGCATTGCCCGGAGAAAAAGCTGCTCATGCTCAGCAAGGTCGCGACGGCCGGTTTCGGCGTGGCGGTCATCGCGCTCGCCGTGCTGGTCGGGAAATACCGTTCGCTCGGCTTGTTCGACCTGCTCAACCAGCTGGGCATCGCTCTGCTGCTGCCCCTGGCGCTCCCGGCGGGCCTCGGGATGTTTTTCAAACGCACGCCGTGGTGGTCGGCCTGGACGACCGTGGTCATCGGTCTTGCGGTGTCCTACGTCGTGACCTTCATATTCAAGCCCGCGATGTTTCCGTGGTTGCCGGCGACGCTGAAGCCGGAGGAGGCAACGGTCTTCTACAACATCGCCACCGTGGCGCTCGGCGCCACGATTCCGGTGGCGTGGTTCTTCTTCACCTCGCTCTTCTACGAACGGTCGACGCCAGAATACAAGGCTTCGGTGGAGGAGTTCTTCCGGCGGCTCGCGACGCCGTTGCCCGACGTGAGCGACACCACGGCGGAAAACCAGACATTCCCGCGGGCGATCGGCCGCTGCTGCCTGCTGTTCGGCGGCTTCGTGTCGCTGTTCGTGCTCGTGCCGAATTCGCTGCGCGGCCGACTGTGCTTTGTGGCCTGCGGCGGCGTCATGATGCTCGTGGGCGCCCTGCTTGTGCGCCTGCACCCGCAGCCGGCTCCCGTCGCGCCGCCGCGCTGATTCCCGCGTCGGCGCGCACCGATTGTCATGCCGGCCATCGAGAATCCCGTGCTCCGCGGCTTCAACCCCGATCCGTCCATCGTGCGGGTGGGGGAGGACTACTACATCGCGACCAGCACCTTTGAGTGGTGGCCCGGTGTGCAGTTGCACCATTCGCGCGACCTCGTGCACTGGCGGCTGATCGGCCACGCGCTCACGCGCGAGACGCAACTCAACCTGCGCGGCATCGCCGATTCCGGTGGCGTCTGGGCACCGTCACTCAGCCATCACGACGGGCGGTTCTGGCTGATCTACACGAATGTCCGCACCTGCGGCATGGGCCGGCCGTTCAAGGATGTCGGCATCTACCTGACGACCGCGCCCGACATCCTCGGTCCCTGGTCCGAGCCGGTGACGCTCAACTCCATCGGCTTCGATCCCTCGCTGTTTCACGACGTCGACGGCCGCAAATGGCTCGTGAACATGATGTGGGATTTCCGTCCCGGGCGGAACCGGTTCGCGGGGATCGTCGTGCAGGAATACGACCACACCGCCCGCCGGCTCACCGGACCGATGACGCGGATCCTCGCGAAAGACGTGCTGACCGAGGGGCCAAACCTCTACAAGCGCGGCGGCTGGTATTACCTGATGCTCGCCGAGGGCGGCACCGGCTGGAACCACGGCATCGCGATGGCGCGCTCGCGTCACATCACCGGCCCTTACGAGCTTGATCCGCAGGCGTCGGTGCTCACCACGCGCGATGAGCCCGACTGGCCGCTACAAAAAGCCGGGCACGGCGAGCTCGTCGAGACACCCGCCGGCGAGTGGTATCTCGCGCACCTCGCCAGTCGGCCGCTCGTGGTAGGGCGCGTTATCCCTAACGCGCCGTCGTCCGAACCTGAAACCGAGCGGCGGATTAAGGATAATCCGTCCTACCCACAGACCGAACGCCGGTGCATGCTCGGGCGCGAGACGTGCCTGCAAAGAGTCACTTGGTCCGATGACGGCTGGTTGCGGCTGGCCACCGGTGGCACGCGCCCGCAGATCATCGTGCGCGCGCCGCAGGATGCGGCGCCGCAGCTGTGGCCGACTTTGCCCACGCGCGACGAATTCGATTCGCCGCATCTCGATAGAGCATGGAGTTCACTGCGCGGACCGGTCGAAGATTCCTGGTTGTCGCTGACGGCCCGGCCCGGCTGGCTGCGGTTGCGCGGGCGCGAGTCGTTGCACTCGCTCTTCCACCAGAGCCTGATCGCGCGGCGGCTCACTGAGCTCCGGTGCAGGGTGGAAGCCTATCTTGAGTTTCAGCCGACGCACTTCACGCAGATGGCCGGGCTCGTTTGCTATTACGACACGCGCACGCATTTCTACCTGCGTGTGACGCACGCCGAAACACGCGGCCGGATTCTCGGCGTCGTCCTGACGGATGATGGCACGTATGTCGAGCTGGCGGACGTCGCGATCAGCGTGGAAGATTGGCCGGGTTATCATCTCAAGGCGGAGATCGACGGGGCGCAGCTTCAGTTCTCCGCGTCGCGCGACGGCGAGGCGTGGCAGTCGGTCGGCCCGGTGCTTGATGCCGCAAAGCTTTCCGACGACTACGGGGCTGGCCTGCACTTCACGGGCGCGTTCGTCGGGCTCTGCGTGCAGGACCTCGGTGGCACCGGGGCGGATGCGGACTTTTCACATTGCGATATCGTGGTCATGGAGAAATGACCGTTGAGTAGGCCGTTTAGTTACCAGTGAAAATGAAGCAAGGCTTCACGCGCTTGCGCGAAAGAGTAAGAGCTTCCTCGTCGAGTTAGTTCACCCACCCCACCAAACCCCAGCGCATCACGGACGACTTCGTCCCTTGCCGATTACTCCATCCCATGAACACCCCCGCACGCACTCATACGGCCGGTCGCATCGCGACGGACCTTGAGGGCGAAATGACCCGACGGTCATTCCGTTCCCTTCCTTCCTGGTTATCCATCCTAGCCGTGCTCGCGGTCTCGACCCTGCCTGCGACGGCGCAGGTGGCCTCGCCGACCGCCACGGCGAAACCGGCTGCGGAACCACCCGCGCCTGTGGCCGTGGTGAAAAAAACCGCGGGCGCGGATTCGGTGGCAGCAACTCCGGTCCTGCAACTCAATCCCTTCACGGTGAACGCCGAGAAGGACAACGGGTTCATGGCGACCAACGCCGGCACCGCCACCAAGCTCGGCCTCGATATGAAGGAGCTGGCGGCACCGTATTCCGTGATGACGGGTGAGTTCCTGAAGACGATGGGCATCACGAACATTCAGGACGCCGCCATATGGTCAACGAACGGTGCGCCCGTGCTCGATGGCCAGGGGGCCGACACCTTCGCGGCGAACGGTGGCAATTCCGGTCGCACCTTCCAGGCGACCACGATGTATTTCGCGCGCGGCGTCATCACCAACGCCGGCCAGCAGCGCAACTACTTCCTTAACCTGGGCATTAACGACATGTATGACGTCGAGCGCGTCGATTTCGGCCGCGGGCCCAACGCCGTGCTGTTCAACGTCGGCGCCAGCAGCGCGCTCGGCGGTGGTTACAGCACCGTGAGCAAACGCGCCCGGCTCGACCGGAACTTCACCACGTTCAACACGACCGTCGGCTCTTGGGACTACTACCGCAGCACGCTCGACGCCAATCAGGTCCTCAACGACAAGCTCGCGCTCCGCGCCAACCTCATGTGGCAGAACCGGGGCGGTTATGTGAGCGACACGCGGGACGACCGCAGGGGTGTGACGCTCGCCGCCACCTGGCGCCTCACCGACAAGACGGAGCTCAACATCGATGTCCGTGACGCCCAGGTGAAGCGCTCGAACGTTCCGATCCCGATGACCGACAATCTCAGCGGGTGGGATGGCAAGACGGTGGTCAACGGCCGGATGACCAATGACCAGTATGACGGCAACGCGGCACTCCTGGGCTCCACCCAGACGCTGTCCAAGATCATCTACACCAATGACAGCGGCGTCGCCCAGAGCGCGGTGGCCCAAGGACGCGCGGAAGGCATCAATCGCCTCGGCAATACCTACATCTACGACCCGGTCACCGGCACAGTGATGGACTGGGAAGGCCTGGGCTTCACGCGCCGAGCCGACGAGGATCTGGGCGTGCCGCTGTATGCCACCAACGGTCAGCAATACGTCCGTTACAGCAGCTACCTTCCGCCGTTCGGTGCCTGGGGCTCCAGCGGGGGCAATCAGTTCCCGGCGTGGAATACCCAGACCGGCAATCCGTCGTTCCTCGACGCCGTGAATCTGCCGATCAACTACAGCCGGCAGGTGAGCGCCTCGCACTTTACCGTGCCCGGCCGCCGCTCGAGCAATATCTTCAAGGATCCGATCTACACCGAAAATACTCGCGGCGTATACCTGAACTTCACGCACAAGCTCTCGGATGCGTTGCTCTTCGAGGCGCAGGCGGACTTTACGGATGTGAACATGAAGATCATCCAGTCGGCCTACCTGAATGCCCGCAACATCTACATCGACATCAACAAGGTTCTGCCCAACGGCCAGGCCAACCCGCACTTCCTTGATCCCTATGGTGACGTGAGCGACATTCAATACGCCGACAAGCTGGCTCGCAATTGGGGCGTTCGCGCCGCGCTGGCCTACCAAAAGGATTTCGGCAAGTGGGGTAGATATACCTTCAATCTCTCGGTGATGGCGACCGACCGCATCATCGATCAGGTCAACTACGGCTATTCGATGAAGCTGACCTCGACCGATCCGCGGGACTGGCACGAGGGCGGCAATCGTATCCGTCTGCGCTACTACCTGAACGATCCGCAGAAGCCGTTCTGGGGCATCCGGCCCACGAGCCTGCTCAATGTCACCTCGTCTGGTTCGGGCAATGCTCAGGCCTACAGCACAAACACCCTGGCCATCGATCCGGCGTTTGTCCCGATCGAGTGGGCCAAACGTGACGAGCGCAATTTCAGCGGCATCTTCGCCTTCGCGGCCCGCTATTTCGACAACAAGCTCATCATTTCGCCCGGCATCCGCTATGGCCGGCAGAGCACCTACGTCCGCAACCGCGCCACGCAGTGGGGCAATATTTCGTCCACGTGGAATGGCTTCAATCTCGGCGAGTCGACCGCGTGGAAACCCGATGCTCCGGCGGATTGGGCGACCATGACCTACTACAAGCCCTACACGAATTCTAGCGGCACCCTGGTTCGCTCCACCACAACGTCCATACCCTTCAGCCGGCCCTACCTGCTGAAGGCCGGCACCAACGATGTGCGGTATGCGGATCCTTACTACGCCGCGGATCGTTTCCGCGACGACTACAACCTCCCAAAGGCGACCACCAAGGATTTGGCGACAACCCTCGGTGTCACCTACAACGTCACCAATTGGGCGGCCATGAAGCTGAGCTACGGCTCGAGCTTCAAG
>JAHFTH010000041.1:0-9562 GCA_023269445.1 Lacunisphaera sp. | reverse complement strand
CGTTACACCCTGCAGGGCGACCAAATGGCGTCCGAAAAGGGCACGGCCTACGATGTCGGTGTGACCTTCAGCCTGTTTAATGACAAGATCTCGATCACGCCTCGCTATTACAACAATCGCGCGGAAAACATCGCCCAGGGCGGAGCCGGCATGGGCAGTATCAACAATCTGGTCCAACGCCGCAAATGGGACGATCCGATCGTGAACAACTGGAACGTGCGCGGTTATGGCGCCGTCTGGGGACTGGACTCCCGGTCACAGTCTAACGACGGCTATGAGCTGGAGATCACCGGCAATCCGATCCGGGGTCTTCGGATCAGCGCGAGCTACGGCACCGCCCAGATCATCGATTTTGCCCGGAATCCGCACAGCAAGGCCTACGCCCTGAGCCGGGCCGGCGAGTTGAAAACGCTGCTGGAGGATGCCGGCGGCCAGCTCGACACGGCGAATAAGCCGCAATACAACGGCGCGAGCGTGAGCTTTGCGCCCGGTCTGGCGATCGCCAACCCCGCCATCACCGACGCCATGCTGACCGCGGTCGCTCTGACCGACGGCACCTATGGCACCACGAAATCGCGCAACGACTCGGTCAACGATTACAACAACCTCTGGATCGCCCTCGCCGCGAACGATGCGCTGGCGGACGGCATCGGCCTCTCGCGCAAAACGGTGAAGCTGGTTACCGACTATACGTTCCAGACAGGGAAGCTCAAAGGATTCCGCGCTGGTTTCGCCGCGAGCTACGTGCAACGCGATCGGGCCGGATTCTATTCTGGCGACGTCGTTACTAACTCCGCCTACAATTCGAGCCTGCCGCCTTCCACCACGAACTCCCCTTGGGTTAGTTCTTCCACCGGCCTGAACGTCTGGACCCCGCGCCCCTTCTACGTCGACGCCCTCCTCGGCTATACCTTCCGCGTCCACGGCTATGGACCGCTTGATGGTCACGAGGTGGAACTGCAGTTGAACATCAAGAATCTGTATAACAAATACGATGTTTACTATCAGGACGATGGTGTCGCGCTGCGGGCGCCCAATGGCGACCTGACTTCGTTCACCCGCGTGGCGACGCCGTCGCGCGTCGCGGCGTATTCACTCCCGGTGAACTACGAGTTCTCCGCCACGCTGAAATTCTAACCCGGTTGCGCCTCAAACGGGAGGACCCTTGTTAACCCCACGCGCCGCCGGGATGCTTCCCGGCGGCGCGTTTCCGTTCCCCCCTTCTTTAAAATTGGCCCGGCCCGCGTGAACCAAAAGCGCATCCAACGACGCATCTGCTGACCCCGGTATGAATCCATCAATTGCGTCCCGGCGTTGCGTCTCGATCCTGCTGCTCGTCGTCCTGACCGGCCGGCTGCGGCTTGCGGCGGAAGAAAAGATCCCGCGGTTGGCTGAAATCGTCGCCAATGCGGACGTCACCGCCGAAGGCCGCCTGGTGCCGACTCCGACGCCGGCCCGGCCCGCCTACTACGTGCCGGTGATCGATGGCTGGCACGAGGAGGGCAGGATCGTGGCGGGAGAGGAACCGCCCAAGCGGGCGGAGGTGCTGCGGCTGGTCGGGCAGGCGTTGGCGAAGGAGGGCTATATCCTGCAGGCGCTCCGGCCCGATGCGAACACGACCACGCCCTCGCTGATCATCCGGGTGGAGTGGGGCTACCTGAATCCGGTCATCACCAATGAAGGCGCCCTGAATCTCACCACGGGCGATGGCGGCACCATGGCCGTGCCCGGAATGCGCGACGATCCCACGCAGCGGGAATCCACCAACTTCAATGAACGCGAGATGGTCGCGCTGGTGGCGGGCTCGGCGATCAAGCGCGAGGCGTTTTTCAGCGAGGCGGACTGGCAAAAGGTGAACAATGCCATCGCCGAGGGCCGCTACTACCTCATGGTCAGCGCCTACGATTTCGCCGCCTCGCTCAAGGGTGACCAGGTGTTGCTCTGGCGCACGCGCATGAGCACGCCGCGCCAGGGCGTGTGGATGCGTGATGTCGTGCCCGCACTCGTGTCGGCCGGCACTCCGCTCTTCGGTCGGCAGACCGACGTGCCTACATGGCAGGACTTCCGCGTGCGCGAGGGCCGGGTCGAACTCGGCGACCTCAAGGTCATCGAAACGGACGTCAAACCGGCTCCGCCGGAATCCCAGGATGCTGCGGTCAGTCCAGCCGAGCTGAAGCCGGCGGCCGAAAAGAAACCCTAGGCACTGGTCGTCTTTTGATCCCATGAACCGCACCGCCCTGCTCACGCTCTCACTCGCCACTTTAGGCGCCGCGCTGGCCCTCGCGGCGCCGGTGACCATCCGGCCGGGCGAATCCTGGCCCGACGATCGCGGCCGGCATGTGCAGGCGCACGGCGGCGGCATCATCAAGCTGGGCGACACCTATTACTGGTTTGGCGAGGACCGCTCGCAGGACAACGACCCGGGCAAGCGCTACGTCGCCTGCTATTCCTCGATGGACCTCGCGCATTGGACGTTTCGCAACCAGGTCATCAAGCTGGCCGATCCCGACAACTTCGGGCCCGAGTGGGTGCTCGAGCGGCCCAAGGTGTTCTTCAACGCGCAGACGAAGCAGTTCGTCATGTATATGCACATCGACGGCCGCCTGCCGGGCCACAAGTCGCGCTACAGCCTCGCCCGCGTCGGCGTGGCGGTGTGCGACACCGTCGATGGCGATTATCGCTTCGTGAAAAGTTTCCGCCCGCTCGGCAAGGAGAGCCGCGACATCGGGCAGTTCATCGACGACGACGGTTCCGCTTACCTGATCTTCGAGAGCCGGCCGACCAAGGGCTTTTTTATCGCGAAGCTTTCCGGCGACTACCTGGACGTTGAAAAAGAGGTCTGCCTGATCGACGCTCCGCTCGAGGGCGGGGCGATCGTGCATTACCAAGGGCTCTACTATGCGATTGGCTCCGCGCTCACCGGTTGGGCGCCCAACCCGAACAAATACGCGACGGCGACCGCGCTCGCCGGACCTTGGTCGGAGTTCAAGGACATCGCGCCGCCCGAGACAAACACCTACGGTTCGCAATCGACGATGATGCTCAAGGTCACCGGGCCGAAGGCGACGACGGTGATCTTCATGGCCGACATCTGGAAACCCGAGACGCAATGGGAGTCGCGCTACCTCTGGATGCCGCTTGAGATCGGTGATGGCAAACTCTGGCTGCCCGCACCCGCCGAGTGGTCGCTCGACATCACAACCGGCGAGGCGGCCATCAAATGATAATCGGGTGGGCGTCGATTTCCATATCGACGCCGTTTGTCGCCGGTGTGGAAACCGGCGACCAACCAGTCATCCGTCAGCGACCCATGGATTTCCTTACCAATGTAAACGCCGGCGGCATTGCGCTCCGCTACATTCGGTCTGGAGATGAGCTTTTCGCGTCTTTCCCCCTGCCGGAAGCCCTGCTATTCTCCCCAAGAAGCCCATGAAAATCAGTTCCTTCCTCTGCGGTTGGCTCAGCCTGCTGGCCGGCGCCCTCGGTTCCGCCGAAGAAAAGGTGGTGTCGGTCACCAACCTCGCCGAACTTGCGCGCGTCGCGGCGGCCGACGGCCAGACCATCCGGCTGGAGCCCGGCGTCTACCGGATGGCCGACTACCTCACGCCCGAGGTGCTCACTGAAATCAAGGCCGGCGTGGACCACAAGCAGGCGCGCCCCCCGGTGCCGATGTTCGTCTTCCGTGGCGGCGGCAACCGTTTCGACCTGCGCGGCGTGGTCATCGAGATCGACACCTCGCTCTACAAGCTCCTGCCGCAGGGCGGCTACACGCGCTGCCTCATCGTCGCCGGCGCGGGCAATATGATCTCCGGCCTCTCGATTCGCAACACCGGGCCCAACCAGGGCAGCGGCGGCAACATCCTCTCCCTCGCCGGCGAGCGCACCGTGCTCGAGGACGTCACATTGCACGTCCACGGCTCGTTTCCCTACGGCTATGGCGACCTGCTCGGCAAGGGCGGGCCGAACCTCGTGCCGCTGCAAAAGCAGAGTGGCATCCAGATCCTTGGGTCGGACTCGATCCTCCGCCGCTGCCGGGTCTTCAGCCGCGCGCTCGGGCATTGCTTCTACATCCAGGTGGGCGCCCGCATCCGGCTGGAGGATTGCTACGCCGAGGGCGTCATGCGTTCGACCACCGACATGCTCCGCGACACCGCGGGCCCGGCGTTCGACCTGGGTTTCCGTTCCGTCTATGAAAACCGCGACGGCCGCCACGTCATCACGCCCGGCTACATGAAAAGCCTCGTCGAGGACGGCTTCCGCACCTACGGCGACGCTGGCAGCGTCACGCTCGTCAACTGCACGGCGGTGAACACCCGCGCCGGCTTCGAGATCGGGGCGAAGGACGATGTGCCCATCAAGACCATCGTCGAGAACTGCGTCGCCCGCGGTTGCGAGCGCGGCTACCTCATCGGCTCGCAGACGGTGGTCCGCCGCTGCTCCGGCGACGCCGTCAATGGCCCGCTGCTCTACTTGCGCGGCGGGCGCGATTCCGAAGTGGAACTCGAACTCTGTGGCGGCGGCCCGCTCGCCACCGTGCATGTGCTCGCCACCATCGCGGGCACAGGCCACCGCGTGCGCTTGACCGACGGCGACCATACGCCGAACCGCCCGCAGCTGCCGATCATGCTGGGCTTCGGCATGCCGCAGCATGCCGAGATGAGCAGTCCCATCCGTCCCGCTGAGGCCAAGGACATCATCTTGGTCAACGAGATCGTCACCGCCCCGATCCTCACGAGCGACCAGGTGGTTGACGCGAAGGTCGAGTCGCAGAGCCGCACCCTGACGGACGCCGTGCTGCGCGCCAGCCCCGGCGCGTGGGGCCTCCCCGCCAACGGCATCGCGACGGGAAAACCTGAGAAATGAAAAACGCACCTCCCGCAACCCGCCCGATGCTCAGCATCTGGTTCGGCAATTTCTTCGAGCCGTTCTACAGCGACCGCGCGGCCGTTGGCCGCGGTCTCGCCGAGATCGCCGGCCTCGGCTTCAACAGCGTCAACCTTGATTCGAAGGCGTGGGAGGATTTTTTCGCCCGCTACCGTGGCGAGCCGGCCAGCCAGTATGTGGCGACACAGGAATTCATGATGGCGGAGATGGCTAAGCACGGGCTCGATTACACCATGCTCGCCCTCTACCTGTGCGGCGACAATCTCTACCCGGCCATCCGCGACGTGCCGCCGGTGCGCGGTGAGGAGCCGATGCGCCCCGACGGCCGGCCGATGGGCACCTACAAATATTGGTCGCCCAAGGCGCAGCAGACGATGGTCGCCCACGTCGGCGGGCTCCTGAAACTTTACGGTCCCGGCATGCATCGGCGGCCAGACGGCCGCAGCGTCATGCAGACGATGTTCGAGCCCATCCCCAAGCCGAGCTTCGACGCCGAGGGAAAACAGAAGTATCTTACCTGGCTGGAGCAGCGCTACGCTGGTGACATCGCCCAGCTGAACCGGCGCTACGGGCTGACGGCGAAATCCTTCAGCGACCTCAACCCCTCGGAATACTGGCTGCGCCCGGAGGAGCTGAACTGGGTCGGCTGCGCCCGGCCCACGGCGGATGATTTCGCCCGACGCACGCCTGACTTCCATCGCTGGCTCGACAACCAGACGCACCTCGCCGAGGTGCTGCTCGATTATCTCGCCACGATGAAGCAGTGCTGGCGTGCGCTGGAGCCAAAACTTTTCGTCGAGCCGCTGCTGCACCAGTGGGGCTTTTTCTTCAACCCACCCGGCCAGCCCGACTGGCAGACGGGGCAGCGCGCGCTCGATGTCTACCGTTGCGCCGCGCACGTCGATAGCGTGCTGTTCATCGCCGCGCCGCTGAACGCCGAGAACCGCGCCGACGCGATGGCGTTGAGTGTCGAGGGCGCGATCATGCGCAACGCGAATTCGCACCGTCCGTTCACCGGAGGGCTCTATCTCGGCCGGCACGTCAGCGGCGATATCTGCCGCACCGTCCCACCCGCCGAATCCATGGCTACGCTCGTAGCCAATGGGGCGAACGGGTTTCACATCTACGGTTACAGCGGGCTCGACGACGGCGGCGTGATGTTTCGCATGGACGACCTGTTCAAGGACTCCCTGCGCGCCGGCAACCGCTGGGCCGCCGAGGTCATCCCGCTGCTCACCGCGCCACGCACCAAGGAAGTGGCGCTGCTTTTCCCCCGCGAGATGAGTCTCTACGAACCGCTCGAGGTCGACCCCGCGGGCCGGCACCGCATGGATCTGCTCGGCTGGTATGCGCAGTTCACCGATCTCGGCTGGCATGTGGACATCGTCCACCCAGACCAGGTTGTGGTTGGCGCGCTCGCGGACTACCGACACTTGGTCGTGCCGCACAACTCGCTCTACGATCTTGGCGACAACGCCGCCCTCGAAGCCGCCGTGCAACAGTTCGTCACCGCCGGCGGCACGTTGCTGCACGGGCCGCACTGCGAACTCGTCCGCCGCGTGTTCGGGATCGAGGAGGAGCCCGTCACGTTCGACTGCATCCAGTGGCACGAGGCCGTCATTCCGCATGGCTGGTCCACGGTGGCGTGGCACAGCGGCACCGCGCTCGGCACCTACATCCAGACCGGCCGCTCCGCCATCGCGGAAACCAAAGTCGGCTCCGGCCGCGTGCTCTCGTTCGGTTTTCAATACGGCCACGCCTACGCGCGGCGCACGATGCCGATCGTCCCGTCCAACTACGGCAGGCGCGAGATGCATCCGGTCGTGCTGCTCAAGGAAACGCCCGTCGCGTCACTCCTCGGCATCTCACCGCTCGCACCGATTGCGCCGCTGAAAGGCGTCGAGTTCGCCCGCTTTGACTCCCGGCTGGTCATCGTCAACCATCGGTCCAGTCCGGTGGACATCCGTGCGATCTCCGCGCGCCGCGCGATCACCCAAGTGCCGTCCGCTCCCGGCTGGCTGGCGGCTCATTCTGCCGTGCTACTCGAAACCTGAATCCTCTCATGATACCCCGTATTATTGTCCTACTGGTTGGGGTTTTTATTGGCGTGCCGCGGGTCACCGCCGAGGCAGTCTGGCAATGGTCCGTGCCGCTGGGGGAGGGGCGCGCGTTCCTGTGGATCCCGGAGGATTGCCGGCAGGTTCGCGCGGTCGTGGTCGCCCAGCACAACATGATCGAGCAGGGCATCCTCGAGCACGCGGCGATGCGCCGCACGCTCGGCGCGCTCGGCATCGCCGAGGTATTCATCGCGCCACCCTTTGACCGGGTTTTCCAATTCGACCGTGGCGCCGGCGAGCGCTTCGACGCGATGCTGCATGCGTTGGCCGAGGACTCCGGCTACGCGGAACTGGGGACGGCTCCGGTGATTCCGCTGGGGCACTCGGCCTGCGCGTCGTATCCGTGGAATTTCGCGGCGTGGAACCCGGCGCGCACATTAGCCGTGCTCTCGGTCAAAGGTGACGCGCCACAGACGGACCTCACCGGCAGCGGCGCGCCCAATCCCGACTGGGATGCCCGCGCCATCGACGGCGTGCCCGGCCTGATGGTGATGAGCGAGGCCGAGTGGTGGGATGCGCGGCTCGCACCGGCGATGAAGTTTCGGGCCGCGCACCCCGCGGTGCCACTCGGTTTGCTCGCCGATGTCGGACACGGGCATTTCGATGCCACCGACCCCTTGGTTGAATTTCTTGCGATGTTCATCCGCAAGGCTGCCGAGGCGCGCCTGGCAGCCGACGGATCAGTGACGTTGCGCGCCATCGATCCCGCGTCGGGCTGGTTGGTGGACCGCTGGCGCCGGGACGAGCCGCTGCGCGCCGCCGCCGCTCCGGCTGCCGATTACCGGGGTGATCTGGCGGAGGCGTTCTGGTGTTTTGACGAGGAAATGGCCCGCGCGACCGAGGCGTATTACGCCACGAGTCGCGCGAGGAAGATGCCGCAGGTGGATTTCGCGCAGGCCGGCCGGCCGGCGCCTATCTCGACGACGCACACCGGCGTTGAATTGATGTTTTCCCCCGCAGCCGATGGCCTGACTTTCCAGCTCAGCGGTGACTTCATCGAGCCGCTGCCGCCGAAGCCACCGATCGCAGCCAAGGCCAAGCCGCCGACGCCCACGACCGTCCTGCCGTTGTGGGCAGCGACCGGCACTGAAGCCTCCGGTGCGGTGGCTGTTTCGATCCTCACTGGCCCGGTCGCGCAAGTCGCGTCAGACACGTTCCGCGTGCAGTTCAACCGCACTTACTCGACCATCGACAAGCGCGATCACGACATCTGGCTGCTTGCGAGCTATCCCGGCGACGCGACCCACAAGGGCGCTGTCCAGCAGGCGCTGCTCCGGCTGCCGAGCTTCGGCGTGGGCGCGATGCAGAGCATCACGTTTCCCGCGATTGCCGACCAGACACCTGACGCGGTGCCGCTCAAGCTGGAGGCCACCTCCGACGCGGATGCGCCGCTCGGCTACTACGTGCGCGAGGGCCCGGCCGAGGTGGACGGCGACATGTTGCGGTTCACGGCGATTCCGCCACGCGCGAAACGGCCCGTGAAGGTGACCGTGGTCGCCTGGCAACTCGGCCGCGGCACCGAACCGAAACTGCGGGCGGCCCCGCCGGTGGAGCGAACCTTTTGGCTTACCAGGCAACCATGAAGGCGCTCGTATTCTGCGACGATCTCTATCATCCGGCCGCCACCGTGCGCGCCGGGCTGGCACCGCTAGCGGCGGCGGGTTTTGATTTCCACTGGGTGGAGGACGCCACCGGGTGGAATGTTGCCGGGTTGGACTATTACCCCGTGGTGTTGCTTTCCAAATCGAACGTCCGTTCGCATGCCGACAAGACTCCGTGGCTCACTGGTGCAACGGAAACCCTGTTTCGCGATCATGTCCGACGCGGTGGCGGTTTCGTGGTGATCCATTCGGGCATCGCCAGCTATGCAAACGTCGCGCCCATGCGCGCAGTGACGGGCGGAACGTTCTTGAGCCATCCGCCGCCTTGTCCGGTGACGATCGAACCACGGGCCGGGCATCCGCTGACCGCAGGCGTTGCGGGACCGTTCACCGTCCACGACGAGCACTACTTCATGGCGCTCGATGATCCGGCGGCGGATGTATTCCTGCACACGCATTCGGAGCACGGCGTGCAGCCGGCGGGCTGGACGCGGCATGAGGGCGACGGGCGCGTAGTCGTGCTCACCCCCGGGCATTTTTCGGAAGTCTGGCTGCACGCCGGCATGCAACAGCTTCTGGTGAACGCCTTGCAGTGGGTCGCAAAGGGGCGGGGTTAGCCCGGTCCTGCCGGGCTGGCCGGACTATTTTTCGAGGCGGGCAACGCGGCGGTAGAAATCCACATACTGGCCGACAATCCGGCTCGCAGAAAACAGCGCGGCCGCCCGCTCCCGGGCGGCGAGGCCCAGCGCAGTGCGGTGGCCGGAATCAGCAAGCAGGGATTCGACGGCGCGGGCCATGGCGGCGGTGTCGCCGAACGGCACGAGCTGGCCGCTCTTCCCCGATTCCACGACTTCGGGAATGCCGCCGACCGCAAACGCCACGCTCGGACAGCCAAAGGTCATCGCCTCAAGAATGCTCAGGCAAAAACTTTCGAGCTCGGAAGTGAAGAGACCGAGATCC
>JAHFTH010000287.1:3631-5007 GCA_023269445.1 Lacunisphaera sp. | reverse complement strand
GCGCATCCAGGTCGTCTCCAATTTGAATGGCACGCCCGTGAAAGCGGTGTTTCTCGATCTGAGCGCCCGGGTGCTGACGAGCAGCGAACAAGGCGCGCTCGGTTTGGCGTTTCATCCGAATTTTGCGACCAACCGTTATTTCTACGTTTTCTATTCCACCACGGCGACCACCACAGCCGGTACCGGGGCGCATCAACGCGTGGCGCGTTTTACCGCACTGGCCGGGTCGCCGACGAATGCGCAGCTTCTGGCCACGGAAGTCCCGCTGATTTCGCAACGCGACGAAGCGGACAACCACAACGGCGGCGACCTGCATTTCGGCCCCGACGGCTATCTCTATATTTCACTCGGCGACGAAGGCGGCGGCAATGATACGTACAACAACAGCCAGCGCATCGACAAAGATTTTTTCTCCGGCTTGCTGCGCATCGATGTCGACCAGCTGGCGGGAAACCTCACGCCCAACGCCCATCCGTCCGTGCATGTTGGCACCTATAAAATTCCTGCCGACAATCCGTTTGTCGGTGCCACCACGTACAACGGGCTCGCGGTCACACCGGCCAACGTGCACACCGAATTCTGGGCCACCGGCCTGCGCAACCCCTGGAGATTTTCGATCGATTCCCCGACTGGGCGCGTGTTCGTGGGCGATGTGGGGCAGGGCGCACGCGAAGAAATCGATCTCATCACCCGCGGGGGCAACTACGGCTGGAGCTACCGCGAAGGGACCATCGCCGGTCCACGCAGCAGCCCGCCCGCTGGAGCCACGTTTATTGATCCTATCTGGGATGCTGACCGCAACAGCGCGAGTTCGATCACCGGCGGCGTGGTCTATCGTGGCACGCGTTTTTCCCAGCTGTTTGGGCGGTATGTGTTCGGCGACTACGGTGCCAGCCGGCTTTTTATCATGACGTTTCCCGCGAGCGGACCGGTCCAGGTGGAAACCAGCATCAGTGTCAGCACTCCGGTCGGCTTCGGTGCCGATCCGCGCAATGGCGACATCCTCATCGCGAGCATCGGGACCGGCAGGATCTTGCGCCTCGTCTATAATACCGCGGGTGTCGGCACGCCGTTACCCGCCACGCTCACCGTCACCGGGGCATTCACGAATCTCACGACGCTTGCTCCCGCTGCCGGCGTCGTCGCCTACGATCCCAATGTTTCCTTCTGGTCGGACTATGCCAAAAAACGCCGCTGGTTCAGCGTGCCCGCGCTCGCCAACAAAATCACTTTTGCCACCGAAGGTAACTGGACTTTCCCTGCCGGCACGGTGTGGGTGAAGCATTTCGATCTCGAGCTGACGCGGGGCAATCCTGCGACCGCGCGACGGCTGGAGACCCGCTTTCTCGTCAAGACCGCCAGCGGTGTTTATGGTG
>JAHFTH010000287.1:0-3621 GCA_023269445.1 Lacunisphaera sp. | reverse complement strand
CCTATAAATGGAACACTGCCCAAACCGAAGCTACGCTCGTGGCCGAAGCGGGCGAGAACGAGACGATCACAATCAATGACAACGGCACGTCCCGCACGCAGACTTGGCGCTATCCGAGCCGCTCCGAATGTTTGCAGTGTCACACGACGGTCGGCGGGCAGGCCCTGAGCTTTAATACCGCCCAATTGAACCGGACCATTAATTACGGCGCTACTTCCGCCAACCAGCTCGCCGCGCTGGCTGCCGCAGGCTATTTCACCACAACGAGTGTGCCGGCTCCGTCCACGTTGCCCGCCTTGTCCGCGGCTGATGACACGACCGCGACCCTCGAACAGCGCGCCCGTTCCTACCTCGCGGCCAACTGCGTGCAATGCCACCAACCCGGCGGCGCAGCCCTCGGCAATTGGGACGCGCGCTATAGCACCCCGACCGCCAATGCCGGCATCCTCAATGGCACGCTCATCGATTCGCGGGGTGACGCAGCCAACCGCGTGATCGCGCCGCTCGATCCCGCGCATTCGGTGATGCTCGCCCGCATCAGCGCACGCGGCTCCGGCCAGATGCCGCCCCTCGCCAGCACAGAACTTGATTCGGCAAACATCGCCCTGCTCACCGCCTGGATCAACTCAATCGGCGCTGTGCCACCCAGTAATGCGGTGATCACCATCACGGTTGAATAGTGGCTTCGACTTGCCATGGGTTCGCTTTCCCCGCTTGTTCTGATCGTGAGCCTGACGCGGCCTTGACGAAAAAACTTAAATGAACCCCAAGCCCCAAAGTTGACCCCTGCTGATCGCTCATGGGGCAAATTAAACAATAAAATGAGTACTCCAGAAATCGAAGAATTCGCCACTATCTTGGTTAAACATGTCAGGGATTTTTCAATTCAGAGTTGCGACCAAACGCTTCAATTCAATTCGGCTTCACCCATTGCCAAACCTTGGAAAATGGCTGTGGGTGACGAGAGAAAGCAATTGGCTCATGAGATGATTCCGGACTGCGTGGACCAAACGATTTTTTCCTCCTTAACGCGATAGACGAAGGAATCTTACAGCTCACCTTTTCGAGCAGTAGCGGTAAGAAGGTCGATATAACCAAAGAGGGCCTTGGTGAGTTGGGTGGATGGTATATGACCAGCGATGGTTGGCGCGCTAAGTACTCCAGTGAGCGTTTTGTCGATAATTTGTCCGATCTAGTATGAAGAGCGGATGTGGCGATCCCAGTATGTGCGGTATGATCCGAGGACATCGGTTACACAAATAGTCAGGATATTGATTACACTGTCTAAGCGTCGCTTCAAGTGCCTCTGCCCTTTGACAAGAGGCCGGGCCGATGGAGGTTCGATATTGAGTGTGCGGTGGGGGCGGCATGGACGACACTGCTGTCCAAAGGTTCAAGCAGGCGTTGCGGAAAGATCATGCCGTGCCGGACTGGCACGCCTGCCCGCGACGGGTAGGGCAACGCCCCATAGAGGCGGTGGGTGCGAGCGTGTATTGTCCGTCTCTCAACTATGAAAAACAAAAACATATCTGCTCTGTTCGTACTCCTCGCCGGTCCTATCGCTCTTTTCGCCTCGTCCGCCACCGATCGCAAAATCGAAGACGCGGCCAAGGCTTCGTACAATTATCGCACCGTTCTTGAGGACAACGTGAAGGTGAAGGCCAATGACGGCATTGTCACGCTGACCGGCACCGTTCAGGACAAGGACGACAGCGCCCTCGCCGTCGACACCGTGGAAAATCTCCCCGGCGTCACCAGCGTGAAAAATGAAATCGTCGTCAAGTCCGCCAATCCCGAAAAGTCGGATGCGTGGATGGCGGTCAAGATCCGCAGCCTTTTGCTCGTGAAGGCGAACGTCAGCGCGGCCAGCACCAAGGTGACGGTCATTGCAGGCAACGTGGTCCTGACCGGCACGGCGGACAATACGGCGCAAAAAGAACTGACCGCCGTTTACGCCAAGAGCATTGACGGCGTGAAGACGATGCAGAACGAGATCGTCGTGACGGAAAAGGCCCCGGGCACGACCATCGGCGAGAAGATCGACGATGCCTCCATCACCAGCCAGGTGAAGTATGCTTTGCTCAGCCACAAATCCACCAGTGCGCTCAAGACCAAGATCACCACCACCGACGGTGTGGTTGTCATCACCGGCACGGCCGCATCCGATGCCGAGAAATCGCTCGTCACCAAACTCGCCCAGGATGTCCGCGGCACGAAGTCCGTGACCAACGACATGACGGTGAAAAGCTAAAGTCAGTCCCGCCGATAGGCTCAAAATATTAAACTCATGCGGCCAACTCCGGTTGGTCGCATGTTGTCGGGCCAGAGCGGACAACAAAAACGAATCTCAAATCATTCCATCCTGATCATCATGAACAAACCCATCTCCCTCGTCCTCTTTTTTGTCGGTATCATCCTGGTCATCTATGGCGTGAGCACCTCCGATTCGATCGGCTCCGACGTCTCCCGTTTTTTCACCGGTTCGCCCACCGACAAAACCATTTGGCTGCTGATCGGCGGTGCCGTGGCCGCGGCCGTTGGTGCATCCGGACTGATGCGCGGATCAAAATCCAGCTAACCTCTCCCTCCCATGCTCGGCTATACCATCACTTTTATCATCATCGCCCTGATCGCGGGCATCTTCGGCTTCGGCGTCATCGCCGGCACCGCCGCCACGATCGCCAAGGTCTGCTTCATTATCTTCCTCGTGCTCTTTGTCGCCTCCTTGCTGCGCACCAAACGAGTCTGATCGTTCTCCTGTAATCCTACATCCTTCCACCCCGTTTATATTCCAATGAAAAATAACCACGAATCCTCCGCCCTGACACCCAAAGAACTTCTCAACGATCTGCACACGCTCGTCGCCGAAGCCGAAAAGATGATGGGCGATTCCCTGTCCGAACACACCGAAGATGCGGTCAGTGCCCTGCGCACGCGTTTCGACGCCGCGCAGGAACGTTTCTCCGAAGTTTACGCCGGAGCGAAAACCCGCGTGGTCGCCGGAGCCAAGTGCACCGATGCGGCCATCCGCGCGAATCCCTATCAGTCGCTGGCCATCGCGGCTGGCGTCGGCCTGTTGGCCGGAGTTCTGCTGGGCCGGCGCAGCAAGTAATCCGCCGTCGCCCATGGAAAATTCTCCCGCCCCGACCGGTTTCATGAGTGCGCTGCGTGCGCTCGGCGACGGCCTGCTCGCCAGCGGGCAGGAACGGCTGGAGCTGTTCTCGGTCGAATTGCAGGAGGAGAAATTCCGTCTGATCCGGGTTTTCATCTGGATCAGTGCGGCGGTTTTCACCGGCATGATGGCGGTCACGTTTGCCAGTCTCACGCTGGTTTATCTTTTTTGGGAAAGCGCCCGGCTCGCGGTCCTGGGCGGGTTGGCGGTTTTTTATGCCGGGGCGTTGCTCGCGATCACCATCGCGTTCCGCCGCTACCGCGCGCGCCAGCCGGTTCCGTTTGCGGCTACGCTGCATGAGATCGGGGAGGACCGCGCATGTATCCGCACGAAGAGCTGACCCGCTTGGCCGGCCGTAAAGCCGCGCTGCAGCGGGTGATTGGCCGGCGCCGCGTCCAATGTGCGGAAGCTGCGGCCCAGGTGTCGCAACCGTTGGTGTGGCTGGACCG
>JAHFTH010000234.1 GCA_023269445.1 Lacunisphaera sp. | reverse complement strand
GGCCAGAAGGTGATGGTCATGTCGCCATAGCTGGTCTTCAGCACGGCGACTTCGGTGGAGGAGGGGGGATTGCTCATGGAAAAGAAGCCAAAAAGCCGGTCGCACGCCCCGTCGCAAGAACCAAATGGACACGGCTGGTCCCGGTCTGCTCACTGATGCGGTGCGTTTCGCGAAGGTCACCCTGCAAGGTTTCCGCAATCTGCCGCTGGCCGAGGTCGAACTCGCCGGGCGGCGGACGTTTCTATGCGGGGCCAACGCGCAGGGGAAAACCAATTTCCTCGAAGCGCTCGGCTATGTGACGGCGCTGCGTTCGTTCCGCGGGGCGGAAGGGCGGGCGTTGATCGGGCTGGGCCAGCCGCAGACAGGCATGGCGTTTGGTTTGGAGCACGAAAAATTCGGGGAGAGCCGGGTGACGATCACGCTCACGTCCGAGGGCCGCGAGGTGATGTGGGAGCAGGGGAGGGTGACGCGGCTGGCGGACTTCATCGGGCGGTTTCCCACGGTGGCGTTCTCGTCGCACGACAACCAGTTTTTGCGCGGCGCGCCGTCGTTGCGGCGCCGCTGGCTCGACCTGACGCTCGCGGCGATGGCGCCGGATTACTTGACCGCGTTGCAGCGCTACACGCGCGCTGTGGCCGAGCGGAATATTCTGCTCAAGCAGGGCGGACGCGACACGGGGGCGATCGAGGCGTTCGAGCATGAGCTGGCGATCCATGCCTCGACGCTGGTGGCCGCGCGCACGGCGGGCGTGACCGCGCTGGGGAAATTATTTCACGCGGCGCATGCTCGCCTGGTGCCGGAGGGAGAATCCGCCGGGCTGATCTATGCGCCCGACACGGGTGCGGTCACGGCGCAGGACCACGCGGCGTTGCAGGCGAAGAACCGGCCGCGCGACACGCTGCTGAAGTCAACCGAGCGCGGGCCGCACCGCGACGATGTCGACTTGCTGCTCAATGGCCGGCCGGCGCGGCAGTTCGCCTCGGAGGGTCAGCAGCGCTGCCTCGTCATCGCGCTGCGGCTGGCGCAGGCGGCGTATTTCAAGGCGCAGGGCGGGGTCACACCTGTGCTGTTGTGCGATGATGTGCTGGGCGAACTCGATCCGTCGCGTCGCGCACGCTTCTGGGCATCGCTCGACGGCGATCCCCAGGTCATCGCGACCGGCACGAGCTTGCCCGACGCTGGTGGCTGGCAGGTGTTCCAGGTGGACAACGGGAAGATTCAAACGGCATGAATGTCATTGCGAGGAGCTCAGCGACGAAGCAATCCATCTGGATCGCCACGGCCCGCTGCTGCGGACCTCGCGATGACAAACTATGAACCTGGAAACCTGGCAGTGGGGGCTGCTCTATTTCGCGGCGGTCATCTCGGGTTTTTCCAAGACGGGGATTCCGGGCATTTCGATTTTGTCGGTGGGCATCTACGCGAACGTCCTGCCGGCGCGCATGGCGACGGGCGTCGTGCTGCCGATGTTGATCTTCGCCGACATCTTCGCGTTTCTGGTCTACCGGAAACATTTGGAATGGCGGCGGGTGGGGCGGTTGCTGCCGTGGGCACTGGGCGGATTGGTGCTGGGCTGGCTGGCGCTGGGCCGGGTGGATGACCGCCAAACGGCGCGGCTGGTCGGGGTGATCATCGCAGCGATGCTGGGGTTGCATCTCTGGCGGAGAAGAAAGAATGCCGACGAGGCAGCGGCGCACGCCCCGGCGTGGCTCGGGCCGGTGATGGGTCTGTTTGCCGGCATCACCACGATGGTGGCGAATGCGGCCGGGCCGGTGATGTCGCTTTACCTGCTGGCGATGCGGCTGAACAAACTGGAGTTCCTTGGCACGGGTGCGGCGTTTTTCCTGCTGATCAACTGGATCAAGGTGCCGTTCATCGCCCAGCTCGGCCTGATCAACGCCTCCAGTCTCACGCTCAATCTCACTCTGTTGCCCGCCGTGGCGGTGGGCGCGCTGTTCGGCCGGCCGGTGGTGGAGCGCGTCAACCAGAAGGTGTTTGAGAACACGGCGCTGGCGCTGACCTGCATCGCGGCGGTGAAGCTGTTGTTTTTTTAAGTTGGAGCGAACACGAAAGGGAAGGAGAACAAGGCGTGGCCCGACAATCCGTCAGACAAATGTGGAAGGCGAAACTGGAGGGCAAGCTTGCACCCCGGACGGCGGACGTGGCTTTGCCCGGCAAGCGTGCGGCGTTTTCCGGCCGCGTGCTCGGGATTGATCCCAGCCTGCGCGGGACGGGTCTGGCGCTGATCGAGTTCACGCCCGGCCGCGAGCCGGTGCTGCTGCGCTGCCAGACCGTCAAGGTCGCGACGAAGTATGCGATGCCGCACTGTCTGGCCGAGATTCACCGGGCCGTGGCCGTGTTCGTGGCAGACTTCGACCCGCGGCACGTGGCGCTGGAGCAGACGATCTACGTGCAGAATATCCAGACGGCGCAGATCCTCGGGGCCGCGCGCGGCGCGGCGATCACCGCGGCGTCATTGTCGGCGAAGGAGATTTTTGAATACGCGCCGTTACGCGTGAAACAGGCCGTGACTGGGCAGGGCCGGGCCAGCAAGGAGCAGATGGCGCGCACGGTGATGGCGATGCTGGGGCACGGCCGCGCGTTGGCGTTTGACGAGGCTGATGCGGCTGGTGTCGCGCTGTGCCATGCCTTCACCTGGCGGGGGTGATCAGGGCAGGCGCGGATTGGCGCGGGAGCGCAGATGATCGCGGTGCTTCACGAGCGTGTAGCCCAGACCGCATACGCCGCTGAGCAGGGCCGGAAACAGCAGGGTATCATAACCCCAGCGCTCGTAGCCCAGTGCCCCCAGCAGGGCTCCGGCAAAGTAGCCCAACAGCAGCACGCCATACATGCGGAAACGGAACCAGTCCACCTCCGTGCCGCGCAGGAAATGTCCGCAGGCGATGCCGAGGTCGGTGACCATGCCGGTGATGTGGGTGGTTCGCATCGCCGAGCCGCTGTAGGTGGTGACCATCGCGTTTTGCAGGCCGCAGGCCATGGCGGCGAGGTAGTCGCCAACATTCGCCCCGCGTCGCAGGAAGAACACGGCCAACAGCAGGAGAGCAGACTCGAGGGACAGGGCCACCCCGTAGCGCCGGCCGAGACGGAGGGAACTCTGCCGGATGATCGCGCCGCTCACGAGACAGCCGAAAAAGAACGCGGCCAGAATCCAAAACGCGTGCAGGGCGACGCCGTAGCCGGTCCGGGCCAGCTCGAGCCCCAGCACTGTGACGGTGCCGGTCAGGTGACTCAGCGCTTGGTGATGCTGACCGAGAAAACCGACGGCGTTGATAGCGCCAGCGGTGGTGGCGAGAGTGAGTCCGCCCAGGTAGATCCAGTTGGGCGTGGGATGGTGCTTGAGCATGGTTCAGGAAGGCGGTTGCGGCTTCACTGTAAGCAGTTCCCGGGCCCGAACGAGGGCGTCATCAAAATGGGCGCGGATATTGCGGCGGCCGAGCCGTTCGATGAATCCAGCCTTGACCATCATGTCAAGGGGCTGGCGGTGTGGTCCGCTGAGAATGACCGTGCCGCCGGCGGACTGCATGCGCTCGACGATGCTCTCCAAGGCGTTGAGCGCGGTGTCGTCCATGGCGGGCACGAGCTGCATGCGGAGGATGAGCACGCGGGGCAGGGTGCCGACGCGCTGGAGCGCATCCTCCATTTTCTCGGCAGCGCCGAAAAAGAACGGACCAAAGATGCGGAACACGACCACGCCCTCAGGGATATCCTTGCCGTGGGCGATCTGCTCGGGCGTTTCCAGTTCGTCGCTGGCCGTCACCTGCGCGATCTCGGTGGTCTCGGCCATGCGCTTGATGAACAGGATGGCGGTAAGGACCATGCCGACCTCGACCGCGAGCACGAGATCGAAGATCACCGTGAGGCAGAAAGTGGTGAGCAGCACGAGCGCATCGCTGCGGGGCATCCGGTTGAGCCGGGCGAGTTCGTGCCACTCGCCCATCCGGAAGGCGACGATGACAAGCACAGCGGCGATGGCCGCCATCGGCACATACTGCGCGAATTGGGAGAAGAAGAGGACGATGAGCAGCAGGGTGACGGCGTGCACGATGCCGGCCAGCGGAGTGCGGCCGCCGGCCTTGACGTTGGCGGAGGTGCGGGCGATGGCTCCGGTCACCGGCATGCCGCAGAAGAACGGGCACACGATGTTGGCCACGCCTTGGGCCATCAGCTCGGTGTTGGAATCGTGCCGGTCATTGATCAGGCCGTCGGCCACCACGGCGGACAGCAACGATTCAATCGCGCCGAGCAGGGCAATGGTGGTGGCGGGCCCGAGCAGATCGCGGATGCGGTCGAGGGAAATTTCGGGCCAGATCAGCGGCGGCAGACCGTGCGGAATGGCCAGCGGACCGAAGGCTGAGCCGATGGTCGCCACGCCGGAGGACTTATGCGGGTCCAGCCAGGCGAGCAGCGCGGCCGAGGCCACCATGGCGATGATGGCACCCGGCACGCGCCCTGCCTGAAACCGGTCGCGATATTTCGGCCACAGGTGGATGAACAGCGCGGAGCCGGTCGCGATCAGGAACGTGGGTAGGTTGAGGCCCGGCAGGTGCGAAACCAACCACGGCACTTTCTCCACAAATTCGCGCGGCGGCGGGGTGCCGCCCCGCAGGCCGAAAAACTCCGCCGCCTGTCCGGCGATGATGGCGACGGCGATGCCGGTGGTGAAACCGCTGGTGACCGGATAGGGAATGAATTGGATCAGGGTGCCCAGACCGCTGGCGCCCATCAGCACGAGGATGACGCCGGCCATGATCGTGGCGAGGAGCAGGCCGTCGTAGCCGTGCTTTTCCACGACGAGCAAAATCACCGTGACGAACGCCGCGGTCGGACCGGCGATCTGCACGCGGCTGCCGCCGAGCAGGGAGACGATAAACCCGCCGATGATGGCCGTGAAAATTCCGATGGCCGGGGCGGGAAACGGGGTGGCGGCACCGGACGGGATGCTGGCGACCCCGAGCGCGAGGGCCAGCGGCAGGGCGATGAGGCCGACGGTCACGCCCGAGA
>JAHFTH010000233.1 GCA_023269445.1 Lacunisphaera sp. | reverse complement strand
GGACGAAGAAATACCCGGCCACCTCGATCGTGCAGTTCCTCCAGCACGAAGGCCTTGCCATGGGTGCCGACACGAGCGCGTTCACCAACTTCACCACCACCTTCTACAACCTCGACCTCCCGCAGAACTCCCCGGAGAAGATCGCCCTCGGTCTGTCCATCTTGCGCGACTTCACCGACAGCGCCGTCATCGCCAAGGCCGAGGTGAAGCGCGAGGCCAAGGTCATCGAGAGCGAGCGCCGCACGCGCGACTCCTCCGCCGCGCAGACCGGCGACGCCATCAACGCCTTTCTCCATCCGGACACGCTCATCACGCGCCGCGCCCCCATCGGCACGCCCGAGTCGGTGCAGAACGCCACGGCGGAGCGGCTGCTGGAATTCTACCGCATGTGGTATCGCCCGTCGCGCATGACCGTCATCGCCGTGGGCGACGCGGAGCCGGAGTTGCTGGAGAAGCTCGTGCGCGAAAAATTCGCGTCGTTCAAACCCGCCACGCCCACCGAGCCGCCCGAGCCCGACCTCGGCCTGCGCACGCCGTTGCCGGCGGATTTGCAGGCACGCTTTTTCCCGACGCCCACGCCGGGCGGCACCTCCAGCACGCTCTACAGTATCACCACCGTCGAACCCCGCCCCGACACCGTGGCGCGCCGCCGCGAACAGGTGGCGCAAAACGCGGGCTTCGCCATGCTCGGGGCCCGGCTCGCCGAGCTGGCCCGCAAGCAACCCGACGATATCGGCGACAGCCAGGCCCTGTGGTTCACCGAGTTCGGCCTCCGCCAGCAGGCCGCCGTGCGCATCGACACCCGGGCGGACCGCTGGCGCATGGGCGTGCGGCTCGCCGAACAGGAGCTGCGCCGCGCCGTGCTGCACGGTTTCACCGCCGACGAAGTGAAGCTCCAGATCGTTGCCTACCGGAACGCCTTTCAGGAAAGCATCCGCACCGAGTCGAACCGGCAGTCGCAGTTCCTCGCCCACTCCATCCGCAACGGCCTGGAAAACAACTTCGTCAACTCCTCGCCCCGTGCCGACTGGGAACTCGCCGAGTCCACCGTGCTCAACCTTACGCCGGAGCAATGCAGCGCGGCCTTCCGCGCCCTGTGGGCCCCGGCCAACCGCCGCCTCGCCGTCGTCGGCCACTACGCCACTCCGCTCACCGGCAAGGAGCTGCTCACCGCCTATGAGGACAGCGCCTACGCCTCCTTCTTCACGGGCAAGGACGAGCGCGCCATCGCCGCGTTCGACTACACGGATTTCGGGCCGCCGGGTGCCATCACCACGCGCGCACATGAAGACCGCACGGACATCCATTCCCTCGCCTTCGCCAACGGCGTCCGCCTCAATCTCAAGTCGACCGACTACGAGAGGAACCATGTCCTTCTCCGCCTCCGCCTAGGCCGGGGCATGGCCGCCGAGCCCGCCGGTCAGGTCGGCCTCGGCATGATCGCCAGCGGTTCCTATCTCTCCGGCGGCCTCGGCCGCTACGACAACGTCGAATTAGGCCGCCGGCTCGCGGGTGACACCCTCAGCTTCAATTTCAGTGTCGAGGAAGACGGCTTCTACCTGACCGGCTACGCCAGCCCGGACAAACTCGAGAAACTCCTGCAGGTCCTCACGGCGTTCCTCACTGACCCTGCGTTCCGCCCCGAGGGTTTCCAGAGCACCCTCTCCCGACTGCAGTCCTATTACGCCGGCATCAACCGCGAGCCCGTGCAGTTCCTCCGCTCCATCTGTCCCGGCGTCATGGCCAGCGGGAATCACCGCTATGGCTTGCCGCCGTCCGATAAAATCTCCGTGCGCACCCCCAAGGAAATCGAGGACTGGCTCCGCCCCGTCCTGGCCTCGGGCGCGATCGAGGTCGGGCTCGCGGGTGACCTCGATGTTGAGTCAACCATCGCGGCCGTCGCTCGCACGCTCGGCGCCCTGCCTCCGCGCCGGCCCGATCCCCTCCCGGACGCGACGCGCAAGCCCACCCTGCCCGCCCAGTCCATCATGCAGACCTGGCTCCTCGAGGGCAGCGAACCCGGCAAGGCCGCCGTGCGCGTCTACTGGCCCGGGGTGGACGACGAGGATTATCACACCAGCCGCAAACTCCAGGTCCTGGCGGAAATCCTGAACGACCGCCTCCGCGTCAAAATCCGCGAGGAACTCGGTGCCACCTACGGGCCGTTGCAGGATGTCTGGGGCAGCGACGTCTGGCCCGGTTACGGTTACTTCTTCGTCGAGATCGAGTGCGCGCCCGGCATGGCCGAGAAGGTCGCCACGCTCACCCGCCGGATCGCGACCGACCTCGCCACCAAGGGCATCACGCCGGATGAATTCCAGCGCGTCATCGAGCCCCGCCTCGCCACCCTCAAGCAGGAACTCCGCAACAACAACTACTGGACCTACTACGTCCTCGCCCGCCTGCAGGAAACGCCGGCCCGCCTGCAATGGCCGCTCACCCGCGCCGATGACTACCGCAACATGCGCCGCGATGACGTCGAGGAAGTCGCCCGCCGCTCACTCGGAGGCAGCCGCGTCTACACCTTTATCGCCCGCCCGAAATAGGGGCTGTTTTTGTGGGCGGGGTGCCCTCACCCCGCAAAATTTGCTCTCAACAGCCTTGTCATCGCGAGGCCCGTTCCCGGGCCGTGGCGATCTAGCTGGATTGCTTCGTCATCCCGCCGCGGGATTCCTCGCAATGACAAAGCTGAAAATATTCAGCTTTGGGCTCCCACCCGCGCCATCGACCGGTCGTGCCACCGGCTGAGCAACGTCAGCGCGATGATCGCCCCCGCCAGCGCCCACGCCATGTCCGACTGCGTGTCCCACACGTAGCCCTGCGTGCCGAGAAAATCATCCGCCGCCGACCCGCTCGCGACGGCCACCCACCACTCGATCAGCTCATAGAGCGCGCTGAACGCCAGGCACACGCTGCCGCACAGGAAAGCCAGCCAGCGACTGCCCTTCAGTGGCGATGTGCGCACCAGAATCTCCCGCGCCAAAATTGCCGGCACGAAACCCTGCGCGAAGTGCCCGAGCTTGTCGTAGTTGTTCCGCGTCCAGCCGAACCACTCCATCGCCCAGTTGCCGAGTGGCACCCGGGCGTAGGTGTAGTGTCCACCGAAAATCAGAATGACGCTGTGCCACCACAGCAGCCCCAGCAGGAGCGACGACAGCGGAAAACGTTTCTGCACGGCGAGCGCCACCGGCAGCCCGACGAAGATCGGCGCCACCTCGAGGAACCAGGTGAACCGGTCGTGCGGCCCGACCGCCGACCAGCCGAGCACCGGCGCCAGCAACCCGATGAACCAGAGCAAACGGCGATCCATCAGCCCGGCCTCCCGTCAAACGCCCCGAGGACATAAGCCCTCACCGCCGGCTCCAGCGCGGTGCTGCGCCACTCAAACTCTCCGCGCACGAATGCCCACGGCACCGCACCGTCTTTCACGAGGATCGGGGTCAAGTTTTTGTCCGGCCGCGTGTCGCCGCTTTTCACTTCGGCATGGGTGAAGCCCCGGCCAGGCCGCCATGTCAGCGCACGCTCTTTGCGGTCTTCTGCCTCATAGCAGATCTGAAATCCATCCGATGCGCCGGTCTCGGCATACCACACGATCAGCTCCATGCCGTCGCCTTGGAACCAACGGCGACGGGTCGACCCGCCCTCTTGTTTCACGTTCAGCAACTCGGCCAGCATGGGGGGAAGCCTGCCCGGTCATCCCGCCGGTGCAATCCGTGTTTTGACAACCACCGCGCTGCGGACAAGCCTCTCCGCGAAACATGGACCACTTGCACGCCTACTGGCGCATGGAATACATCAAGGCGCCCCGCCTGCCGGAGGGCGCGAATCCCTTCGCCGACCTGCCCGCCCTCGGCAACGACGCCGAGGCGCTCATCATCCACCGCAGTCCGCTCAGCTACCTCGTCCTCAACCGCTATCCCTACAACCCCGGCCATCTTCTCGCCATTCCGTTCCGCGCCGCCACCGACCTCGTCGAGCTCACGCCCGCCGAGCGCATCGACCTGATGGACGAGATCATTTTCGCCAAGGCGGTCCTGCAAGCCGCGATCAACCCCCATGGTTTCAACATCGGCTTCAATCTCGGCGCGGCCGCCGGCGGCAGCATCCCGCACCTGCACGCCCACGTCGTCCCCCGCTGGAACGGCGACACCAACTTCATGCCCGTCATCGGCGAGACCCGCGTCCTGCCCCAGTCCCTCGACGCCACGTATCAACACCTGAAGGCCACTGCCGACCGGCTCTCCGCCAAAACCTGACTGGCTCCTTGCTCAGCGCTCCCTGCTCCCAGCTTCCTCACCCGTGCCCGCTACCAAGACCCTCACCTATCCCAACGCCCGTCACCTCGGCCAGCTCTACTGCGGCAGCGAGGACAATCTCATCCGGGTCGAGCAAGCCCTCGCCGTCCGCCTCGTCACGCGCGATGAATGGCTGAAGATCGACGGCGACGCCGCGGCCGTGGCCCGCGCCGAGGAATTCTTCACGCTGCTCAACACCGGCCGCACCCAGGGCCTCGCTTACCGCACGCCGGATTTTCACCGCTTGCTCGAACTCTTCGCCAAGGACGGCGGCGCCGGCCTGCGCTCGCTGATCAACGACCCACTCGTCATCGCCACCCGCCGCAAGAGCATCGTCCCAAAGACTCTCGGCCAAAAACTCTATCTGCAGGCCATCCAGAAAAATCCGATCGTCTTCGGCATCGGCCCCGCGGGCACGGGCAAGACCTACCTCGCCATGGCCGCCGCCATCTCCGCGCTGTTGCAGAACAAGGTCCAGCGCATCGTGCTCACCCGCCCGGCGGTCGAGGCGGGCGAGACCCTCGGTTTCTTGCCCGGCGACCTGCGCGAGAAAATTCTCCCTTACCTCCGCCCGCTCTACGACGCGCTGCACGACATGCTCGATGCCGCCGACGTTGCCACGCTCTCGGAGAAAGGCGTCATCGAGATCGCCCCGCTCGCCTACATGCGCGGCCGCACGCTCGCCAACGCCTACATCATCCTCGACGAGGCGCAGAACACCACGCCCGAGCAGA
>JAHFTH010000232.1 GCA_023269445.1 Lacunisphaera sp. | reverse complement strand
CCGTCAGCCGGGCACAGGCCATGATGAGCAGGAGGAATGGCAGCAGGGAGGCGAAGGCGGGCAACTGCGCCCGCGGGTCGCCGAAGAGGCCGGACAATTTCCGGTCCACGGCCGGCAGTTTTTCACCGAGCTTGCGCACGAGCCACAGGCTGGCGGCGAAGAAGAACACCGCGAAACCGCCGATGACCAGCAGCAGCGACAGGTCGAGCCCGGCCGCGACCGGCACGCGGAAGATGCTCAGCCCGGTGGCCAGCAGCGTGAGCATGAGCACCGCGCCGACCGCGAGCAGCGAGGCGCTCAGCACCGCAAGTGCGATGGCGATCAGGTCCACCAGCAGAATTGCGGGCCAGAGCAGGAACGACACGGTCTCAAGCTTGAAGATCGGCAGCAGCATGAGCAGCAGTGCGAGCGGGGGGAACAGCTGGCTCCACCACGTCGGTGCGGCGGCCGGGCGCTTCCGTTGCAGCACGAGCGGGAAGACCGCGTGCAGCGCGGCAAACACCAGATACATGCCCAGCGCCCACGGCAGCAGCGCGTTCGTGAGATGCCCGGTGGTCCAGATCGACAGCAGACCGAAGACCGTCAGGCCCGCCACGAGGTGGAGCCGGGGCAGGCGTTCATCGAGCCAGCTGAGCGCGAGCAGCAGGCCATCGGCGGCGAGGATGAAAGTGAACAGCAGGCCGACCGACGCGTGGCCCATGAGGAAGAGAGCGAAGCCCAGCGCGACAAACGGCAGACCCACGGCCGACCACACAACCGGCGGGGTGGCCCGACCCAGCCGGCGGGCGAGCAGATAGACCGCAAAGTAGATGGCGCAGAAGACGAGACACACGGTCACGACCACCGAAGCCTGCTCCGGTTTGAACGTAACGGCGGCCCAGCGGATCATGAGCAGCGCGGTGCCACCGGCCCCGCCAGCGACGAGGCGGCCCATCCCCTCAAACCACGCGAGCGCAAAGACGAACAGGCTGGCCAAGAAAACAAAACCGAAGAACAGCCCGGTGCGGCTGGCCGCCTCGGCATAGCCGAGAAAGTAACAGGCGAATCCCAGCGCGACGACCGGCAGGCCCACCGCCGCCCAATAGACTTGGGGCGTGACGCGTCCTTGCCGGCGGGCAAAAAGATAGACCGCGAGATAGAGCCCGCAGAAGAGCAGGCACACCGTCATGGCCACCGGCATCTGTGCCGCCTGGAAAGTCTGGTCCGTCCAGCGCATCATCAGCATGACAGTGACACCCGCGGTGCCGGCGATCAGGCCGCCGAGCTTCTCGCGCCACGCGAGGAAGAACACGCCCGCGCTGACGAGGGTCACGTAGCCGAAAAACAGGCCCGTCTGTCCGGCCACAGCGGGGAAGCCCAGAAAATACCACGCGAAACAAAAGGCGACTGCGGGCAGAACAATGGCGGTCTGGCCGAGCAGCGGGGAGCTGCGGTCGAACCGGCGCGCAGCTTCCACGGCACCGATGAACAGCGCGCTGAACCCGAGGCACACGGTCATCGCGGTGCCGGTCTTTTCCGGCGCGTAGAACAAGTGGGCCCAGCCTGCCATCATGATCACCGTGCCGGCGGCCCCGAGCGGCACGAGGTGGAACCAGCGGCGGTGCAGCGCCACCGCGATGAGCCCGAGGTTGAGCAGGGCGAGGTAGCCGAAGAGCCCCACGGGATTATCCACGCCGGTGGAGAGCAATTTTGGGGTGAGAAAACCGCCGAGGATGCCGAGGATCGCGACGACCTGCGCGTTCAATCGCACGGCGAGGATGAACGCCGTCGCGGTGATCAGCGACATCAGCAGGAACGTCGGCACCGGACCGAAGAACGCGAAGTGGTAGATCGAATTGCAGGCGAACGTCACGGCGTAGAGCGAGACGATACCGGTGGCGATGAGGGTCTGGGCGGTGATAGCGTATCTCCGACGGTCGAGCTTCAGGCCGCCCACGACAAGCCCGGCGCCGAGCAGGAAGCCGAGGGCCGCGCGCACGGCCGGCGGGATGAGGTCGTGCTCGAAGGAGTATTTGACGAAGAACGCCACGCCGAGGAACAGCGCGAGCCCGCCGAGCCACGCGAAGAGCTTGGCACCCATGAACTGCTCCCAGTTGATGGAGTCCAGCCAGCTGGGATCGGGCGGCGGCGGAGTGTAGACCGGACGGGCGGGAGCGGGTCCGGATGCAGGGGCCGGTTGGACGGCGGCGAGGTCCTTGAGCGTTTGCTGGGCGCGGGCCTGGAGGGCGAGCGTCCCGGCGGTGGGCGCGATGGGAGAAATAATGGGCGGCGCTTTCTCGGCGGCGGCTTCGGTGAAGACGGGCAGTCCGCCGAGTTCTACGGGCGGCTCGGCCGGTTCGGGTGCCGGCGGCACGGGCGCGGAGACCACGACGGGCGGAGGCGGGACTGCCGCGGGTTGGGCGGGGATCGGGGCGGCTTCCGGTTTGGCGGGGAACGCTGGCAGGTTCATCAGCGCCGAGCGGAGATGTTTGAATTTCTCCTCGAGCTCATCGAGCCCGCGGCGCTGCCGGTCAAGCTGATCGGTCTGGTCGCCGATTTTGACCATCGCCCAGATCGGGAAAACGATCAGGACGAGAAACAGAAAGAGGACCAGCAGGACGAGGAGTGCTTCCATAGGAGTAAAGGGGTGAGGATACTCGAAAGCCGGTCGCGGCCGTTAATCGAATAATCTGATGCGAATCATCAACAGGAATGATGCGGGTGGGACGGACGCATGCTGGAACGGTGAGCCAGTGATGCGGCAGCAGCCGGGCGAACGCAAGCCCCGGGCCCGGAGACGAAAAAGGCGGGACCCACAGGTCCCGCCTTTTTTTAAATCCTCCCGAGGAGGTGAGATTAATTGGCGTCCAGCCGCCGCAGGGCGCGGAGCGGGATCTGGTCACGGGGCTTGACCGGGGTCTTGAGCGAGGCAACGGCCTCGACGAGGTTGCGGATCTCGGCCTTGGTCAGCACGAGCGCGGCGATCTCGGGCATGGCCGAGGGCGCGGACTCGACGCCCTTGAGGTCGGCGGCGGGAATGGCGACGGTGCCGTCACCGGTTTTCAACTGCACGCCGGTGGCGTCGCGCTTGATCAGCGTGCCGACGAGGGCTTCGCCGTTCTTCTTGGTGACCGTGACGATCTCGTAACCCGCGGCGATTTTCGCGCTGGGCTTGATGATGGATTGGAGGATGTATTCGCGGGACTCGCGGGCGCCGATGCCGGCGAGGATGGGGCCGGCTTCGCCGCCGGGGTCTTCATTGTAGCGATGGCAGCGGACGCACTGCATGATGGGATTGCGGGCGAAGGTGCTTCGGCCGGCCTCGGCGTTGCCGCCTTCCAGCGCGACGCGGAACGGGGCGAGCGGATCGGGATCCTTCGCAAGCGCGGCGTCGCGGTCGGCGAGAGCCTGCTTGACGCGCGGGTCGGAGCGGAGTGCGGCGGCCTCGAGCAGGTCGAGCTGGGCGGCGGGGGCGACCTTGCCGACGGCGAGTTGCGCGAGCTGGGCGAGGAGGAGGGCGTCCGCGGCGGGATCCTTGGCGGCCCCGAGGGCGCGGAAGGCGGTCTGCTGCTCCTTGGGCGTGCCGGTGGTGATCAGCTTGGTCAGGTTGGCGACGGCGGCATCGGGCGCGAGCCGGCTGATCACGGGCAACGCCGCGAGACGCAATTCCGGGAGGTCGGACGCGGCGGCAATCGCCGCCGCAGCGGCGAGCGAGGAGTCGTTGATCTGGTCGAGGGACTTGAGGGCCGCCACCCGGATGCTGGACGATTGGGCGGCATCGGCGACGATGGCGTGCAGGTCCGGGTAGGCCGTCGTGATCTTCAGGCCGACCACGGCATCGATCGCGGAGGCCTGGACTGAGTCGGGCGTATGGGCGGCGAAGATGCCGGTCAGATGGGGCGTGAGCGCGGCGGCCGCAGCATCGGCCGGCCGGGTCTTCTCGGCGAGTGGCCGGAAGATACCGACGATGCGGTCGCGGGCGGGAGGGGCGGGCCAGAGAGCGAGGAGGGCCAGGGCTTCCTTGCGCAGCACGGCGGAGCCGTTGCCCGCGGCGAAGGTGGCGAGCGCGGCGGCGTTCTCCGCCGTGCCGAGGCGGAAGTGGGCGTTGAGCACGCGGAGCATGATCGCTTCGTCGGCGACCGGTTGCGCAATGAGCGCGGAGAGGGCGGGATAGGCGGCGGTGATGGGCGCATCGTTGATCGCCGTGACCGACTCGCGGACGATGAGCGGATCGGTGTCGATGAGGAAGGTCGTGATGAGCGGGCTCTGCTGGTGGCGCAGGGCGAGCACGGCCGCGAGACGGACGGCAGGAGACTCATCCTGGGACGTGGCGACGAGCTGCTCCGGCATGGCGCAGCCAGTGAGGCCCATGACCAGCGCGTGGCGGAGATAGGGATCGGCGTCGTTGTTGGCGCGAACGGCGGCAAGAATGGCGGGAGTCGCGGCGGCGTGTTTGATTTTTCCGAGCGCCTCGGCGGCGAAGAATCTCACCCGGTTCGAATTGTCAGCGAGTGCCGCCACGAGCGCTTCGGCGGAAGCAGCATCGCGGAGGTCGCCGAGGGTCTTGGCGGTTTGGGCGCGGACTTCGGCCTCGGCGTTTGCCGGCAGCGCACGCAGAGCTTCGGTGGCCTTGGGGTCCTTGCGGGCGATCTGACCGAGGGCCCAGACGGCATGCAAGCGGCTGTAGTCAGTGGCGGTGCTGGCAATCTTGGCGAGCGGGGCGATGCTGGTGGCGCCGCGTTCGGCGAGGGTGTATTGGGCTTCGAGCCGCACGCGCCAGTCGGGATGAGCGAGAAGCGCGGCCAGATCGGCGTCGGACTTTTTCGTGTAGTCGGAGGCGATGAGCTGTTGCGTGGACTTGGTGAGAGGATCGTTGAGGCGGGCGGGATCGAACATCGCGTAGATGCGGCCTTTCTTGGATTTCGGCCAGCCCTCGGCCCAGTCGGAGTAATAGAGTTTGCCGTCAGGCCCGAAGCGGACGTCGGTCGGCAGCGCGCCGGTGAGGAAAGGGGCGGCGGTGTCGATGGCATAGGAGGCGCCGGTGGGTTTCACCTTGTAGGCAT
>JAHFTH010000231.1 GCA_023269445.1 Lacunisphaera sp. | reverse complement strand
AACCGTCTCGGCAACAACGCGACGGTGACGGACGTGACCGGCACACGGACCTTCAACTACAACCTTGCCGCCACGCTTGAACTGCAAAACGAAGACCTGCCGAGTTACTTTGGCACCCGGCGCGTGAGTTATCCGCGGGCCAGCTCGGGCGTCATCGGCCGGCCGACAGGACTACAACTCGGCACGAGCGGCTCGCCGACCGCCGACCAGAACGTCACCTACGCTTACCAAACCGACGGACGCGTCAGCTCTATCGCCGGCGGTGGCCAGACCTTCGCCTATGGCTATGTGAGCAACTCGCACCTGATCTCGACCGTCACCAACAGCGCCGCGAACTACACCGACACCCGCGTGTATGATGCCACGCACGACTGGACTGACAGTCGCGCCACGACGATCAGCGCCGTGACGAAAGCGAGCTTCGCCTACGCGCAGGACAATCTCGGTCGCATCACCGACACGGCGAAGACCGGCGAAGTGTTCAACCGCTACGGCAACGGCACCGAGGGCTTGAAAACCTTCTACACTTACGACGACCGCTCGCAGCTCACGAGTGAAGTCACCAAGGTTGGCACCTCGGCCACCGTCCTCACCGGCCGCAACGACTCGGCCTACGCGTGGGACACAATCGGCAACCGCAGCTCTGTCACGCACAACGGCAACGCGGCCAGCTACACCACGAACGCGCTGAACCAATACACGCAGCGCACGGTGCCCGGCTTCTTCGACGTGGCCGGTGGCGCAGCGTCAGCCGCGACGGTCACGGTGAACGGTTCAAGCAGCGGAGTGACGAGACACGGGGACTATTTCTTCAAGGGCCAGAGCATGGCCAACAACCCGAACGCGGTCTTCTCCACGCTCGCGATCAGTGACGGCACAACGACCACGAACCTCGCGGCGTTCCTGCAAGGAACCCCCGAAGCGATGAGTTACGATGACGACGGAAACTTGCTATCTGACGGTCGGTGGGATTACACCTTCGACGCTGAGAACCGACTCGTGAGTGCCCAGACCCATACCGCCCTTTCGCCCTCGATTTTGCCCAACGCCGACGCGCGGCGATTGGAGTTCAAGTATGATTACCTTGGGCGACGCACACAGAAGACCGTCCGCGCCGGCTGGAATGGCAGCGCTTACACTACGGTCGTGAGCGACGAGAAGTTCGTATGGAGCGGCTGGAGCATGCTGGCCCGGCTCAACGCGGCCAGCGGCAACGCCCTCATTGCCTCTTACTATTGGGGTTTGGATTTGAGCGGCTCACTCGGCGGTGCCGGAGGCGTCGGCGGGTTGCTAATGATTCAAGAGAGCAGCCAGAGCTATCTTCCCGCTTATGACGCGATGGGCAATGTCCACGCACTCATCAAAGCCAGCGACGGCACGCTCGCGGCAAGTTATGAGTTCGATGCCTTCGGCAACACGCTCCGCGAGAGCGGCACCTACGCGGCCAGCAATCCATTCCGCTTCTCGACGAAATACACGGACACCGAGACCGGCCTGCTCTACTACGGCATGCGGTATTATTCACCCGTGCTCGGGCGGTTCATCAACCGCGACCCGATTGAGGAGCAGGGCGGGTTGAATTTGTATGGCTTCTGCACGAACAACGGGGTGAACCGCTGGGACATGCTGGGCATGGTGGCGGTTCTACATACGATGGGCGCAGGAACGGAAGCGGAAGAGCAATACCGCAAGACCAGCGGTCATAGCGTCTTCTCAACTTTCCAGAACGACGGGTATGCTTTCGTCAAGGAAGCCGGCGATGATTTCTCAGCGACCGGTGCGGCACAGCAGCGGCAAAGGATAGCGCGTGAAATGAAAGAAGCCGCGGAAAAGTCTACTCGTCAGCAGGCAGAGTGGGATAAGAAAAATAAGAAATGGGAAGCAGAGTGGCTGAGTGGCGTGGCCGAGATCGGTTCAAAGTTGGAACATCCCAAGTCACCCGCCCCAAACAGTGGACCGACGACTGGAGAGCGGTGGTTGCAAGGTGGGCAAGCTGCGGTTGGACTGGTTGCGAACACAGCAGGCGTAGTAACGGCTTTTGGCCTAGCACTACTTCCTGAGCCAACGATGCTCAGTAAAGCTGGTGCTGTGGCTCTCGGCTTGAAGACCAGCTATGGCGTAGGTGCTAACTTCCAAAATTTGCTGGCTGCCTTTGGAGGGACCGGGTCTCCCTCTACAGGAGCCTTGATCAATGACGTTACCATGCTGGCTCTCCCAGGAAATCAAAACGCCCAGAATTGGGCCACGATTGCGGATTTAACTACCGATCTCTCAGCCGGCCCACTAGTGCGCAATGCCATAGCTCGAAGACTTGGACAGTATGAGACGTTCCCGGTTGAGCGGGTCTTCATTCGGAACCCGATGGATCTTGGGATCCCTGTGGATATCTTCCAAGGCCTCGATACGGGAACTAAGCTGCTACCATATGTGGCCCCTCTATTGCTATCACCGCCGCCTCCCTCGCCGCCTCCTCCCGCTACTGGTGATACTCGGAGTAACTGATCATATGACTTACAAAATTATCAAAGCCGTAGTCGTGCTCCTTTGGCTGTTCTATTGCATCAAGGTTCTCGCGTTCCGAGCCACTGCGACCCGCCAAGACGCCATCGGCTTATCAGTCATCTTTGTAATCGGTTTCGCAATCAGTCTCGGTGAAGCAATAAAGCTTAGGAAGCGACGGAAAAAAGAATTTGAAGCGCGTCCCGAGCCTCCGAAAAAGTAATGTCGAGAACCGGCTCGTCATGCAACAGACCCGCTCCGCCATCATCAGCGCCCTTGGCTCCGCCAACGCGCGGCGGGTGGAATTCCGCTACGACTACCGGGATCGCCGCGTGCAGTAAATCGTCATGAGCGGGTGGAACGGCACCGCCTACGCCGGCACAAGTGGGTAGCCAAAGGGGTCAAGGTAGCCAAAGGGGTCAGGCTGCGGATATTGATCTTGCCGCGGATGGAGAGGAGTGACTAGCTCGGGCCATGCCGCGCAAACTCAGGTTGGAATTCCCCGGGGCGTGCTATCACGTGATCAACCGGGGCAACTACCGGGCGGACATCTTCAAGACCGAAGGTGCGAAGGCGGCGTTTGAGGCGTGCCTGTTCGAGGCCTGCACCAAGTCCGGCTGGCGGCTCCACGCCTACGTGCTGATGAGCAATCACTATCATCTGGCGGTGGAGACCCCGGAGGGGAACCTCGTGTCCGGGATGCACTGGTTGCAGGCGACCTTCGCGAACCGGTTCAACAAACTGCGGGGTGAGCGCGGGCACCTCTTTCAGGGCCGCTACAAGGCGCTGTTGGTGGAGGAGGGCGAAGCGTTGGGGCAGGTCTGCCATTACCTCCATCTGAACCCGGTCCGGGCGAGGATCGCGCCGGTGAGAGAACTGGCGGCCTTCCGCTACGGCAGCTATTGGTATCTGAGCCGGCCGAAACAGCGCCCCGCGTTCCTGCGGGTGGAGACGGCTTTGCTCGAGGCGGGCGGGTTGCCGGATAACCCCGCCGGTCGGGACAGCTACGCTGAGTATCTGGCCTGGCAGGTCACCAGTGGTCCGGCTGGTCGATCCAAGGCGTATGTCAACATGAGCCGCGGGTGGGCGATGGGCGGTAGCGATTTTAAGAGAACCTTGATCAAGGATCATGCGCTGGTGGCGAGAACCCGGGCGTGGGAGTCGATCGGAGCCCGGGAAGTGCGGGAGCTACAATGGGCGGAAGCGCTGGCCAGGGCCCTGCGGGCTGTGGGCAAGACGGAAACGGGCGCGGTCACGGCGGCGAAATCTGCCCCGTGGAAACTGGCGGTAGCCGCCTGGCTCAAGACCCGCACGCAGGCATCGAATGGCTGGCTCAGTCACCGCCTGCATCTCGGAGCCCCGGCAGCTTTGAGTCGCAATCTGACTCATTATCGGCGCACACTGACAGCCAAGGATCCTACGTGGAAAACCCTCACATCAATATCCGCAACCTGACCCCTTCTGAATCTTCGCAACCTGACCCCTTCTGAATCTTTGACCCCTTCTGAATCTTACTTATCATTATCTCGATCGCAATCATGTGAACGTTCGAGCCTATGGTGGAGGCGGTCAAAAGGCTCTGGATCGCTTGTGGGAGCACACCTTTCAGCCCACCTTGAAGTCACTTGGAGATGCGTATAGCGCGAATCAGTGTTCTGATTTTTACTGATTACTTTTACTTCTGCGCGGGCATGCCACTAAAAAAATTCTTCGCCTATTTGGTCTGTGCTTTCACAGGAGGTGGAGCTTTACTCGGTTTGGTTGTTTTCGCGTGGGGCGTTAAAGTGGGTAGGATTTACGACTTCAAAAGTTTTGTCGGACCATGGATATTCATAATATGGTGGGGGTGGGTGGCTATCAGTGTTTATAGAGAACACATTTATCTTCCGCGCGTTCGTGCGCGTCAGCGGAAGATCGAAGCTAAGAATACACTCGATCAACTTATTCGGTCGGGATCCGCACCGCTGGGATTTGTGATCGAGGAATTGAGAAATGCATACCCCCTCCTGATGGAGCCACGATATCGAAGCAGTAGCGACCCGACCTTCGATCGAATTGTCGAATTGGAGGAACATGCGTTTGCGATAACTCTGTTTGAAAAAGAGGGGGCAATTGTTCGGTGGGAAATCCGGTAGCCCCAAACAAAAGTGGCCTCACGCGCCAACCATAGCGGGGCGCGGTCATTTTTTGAATAATCGTCACTGGGGGCTCTGAAAATGGGTCATGCTTTACCTTGAACCTTTCTGCCGGCGGACCGACCGATACTACAACGCGTCACGGCAATTACTTCTTCGATGCCTAATCGCCACTGGGTCGCTCAGTATTTATTCATCACCTGCCACATGACCCAGGTGAGGCCGAAGGCGACGAGGCCCATGCCGGCGACGGAGCAGGCGAGGACGAAGGGATTGGTGTGGCCCACCACGGCGACCACGCCGAGTGTCAACGAGCAGATAAAATTGACCCACTAGCGAGCAGGTAAATTGACCCACCCCGGACAAAAAAAGGGGGATGAGTGCTGGGTGGTTAGGCCTTGGGTGAGGGGTTGAGGAGGAGGGAG
>JAHFTH010000040.1 GCA_023269445.1 Lacunisphaera sp. | reverse complement strand
TTCTACGGCTACCTCGGGTTTTCCGCCGCGCGGTTCGGCGACGGCGAATTGGCCGCCGAGGTGACGCGCCGCGGCCGTGAGTTGCTGCAGGGGTTGATCACCGATTTCGAGAAACTCGGCTGCGTCATCCTCGAGGCCGACACCGACGGCATATACCTGTCGGCGGAGAAATATTTCGCCAAGCCAGAAGCCTTGCTCGCGATGGTCGCCCACGCGCTGCCCGCCGGTATCGAGCTAGAGTTCGATGGCAGTTACGACGCGATGTTCTGTTACAAAGCCAAGAATTACGCCCTCGCCGTGAACAGCGAGGTGACGCTGGGTGGCTCGGCCTTGCGTTCGCGCGGAATCGAGCCGTTCCTCAAGCGGCTGGGTGATCAGTTGATTGCGCACCTACTTGGCGTGTCGCCCGATTCGCCGGCCGCCGAGCTGGCGCGGCTGCGCGAGGCCATCGCGGCCCGGGCTCTGCCGGTGGCCGACCTAGCCAAGTCCGAGACGCTGGGCCAGAATCCCGAGGCCTATCAACAATGGGTGGCCGGCGGCGGGAAGCCGCGCCGGGCCGCCGCCGAAGTGGCCTTGCAGATGACTCCCCGGCCACGGATGGGCGAGCGCGTCAGCTACTACATCGTCGCCAAGACCAAGGGGCAGACTTCCGATTGGCAGCGCGCCCGGCCCCTGGCGGCTTTTGATCCGGCCCATGCGCCCTACGATCCGGTATATTATCTGGAAAAAATCGACGATTGGGTGGAACGGTATGGACGTTTCTTGGGTATTAGGCCACTGATTGATCAACAGGAAATGTCCCTTTAATAATGCGCACCCGTATCTGTCTCTATGTCTTGTTGCTGCTGCCGCTGGCCGTCTACTGGCAGACTGTCTTCACCGAATACGGTTTTCGCGATGATTATGGCTTTCTCCGGCAGTCTCACGAGGAGCCCGGCAAGCTGGTAAAGCTCACTGCGTCTGTCGGCCGGCCACTTTATGGTGCCCTGCTCGAGAGCACCTATGCCGCGACCGGCCAAGTGGATCAGTTGCCTTGGATGCGCCTGACCACCGTGCTGCTCCTGACCGTGCTCGGGGTCGTGCTCTGGCGGCAGCTTTATAACTCTGGTTGGAACGAAGTGGAGTCGGCGGCGATTGGCCTGGGGGTGGCGTTGCTGCCCTCGTCGCAGTTCCTCGTCGGGTCGGCCGCCGGCTGGCCGCAAGCGCTGACGTTGTTACTTTCCATGGCGGGATTTTCGGCGATCGAAACTGAGATTGAGCGCGGCGGCATGAAACGGCTCGTGGCCTTGGTCGGCGGTTGCATGATCTACACGGCGGCCGGCCTAGTCTATCAATCCAATGTGCTTTTTGCGCTCGTGCCACTCGCCGCCGTCTATCTGGTCCGCACCGGCCGGGAGCCGCTCAGCGACTTCAAGTGGGGCGGCATCCATGTGGCCATGATGCTGACGGGACTGGCGCTCAGTTACCTGCTGGTGCACTCGCTCTTCACCAACGGGGTGTTCGAGGCTTCGGCGCGCATGCACTTTGAGACGAATCCATTCACTAAGCTCGTTTGGTTTTTCGCCCATCCACTGCCCAACGCGATGGCGCTCTTCGCCATCGCAGATGATAACTTCACCGGCGTGGTGATCTATGTGTTCTCGCTCCTCATTATCTTGAGCCTGCTGGTGTTTGCCTACCGCCGCAGCCTCAAGCTGGCCGACGAGATCGCCATCAAGCGCTGGAAGGTCTGCCTGTTCGCGCTGCCGTTCCTGACGCAGGTGATCAGCCTCGTCGCCGCCGAGCGTTCCGCCGGCTACCGGGTGATCTTCGCCCTCGCCGGTCTCGTGCTCGTGCTGCTGGTTTACGCCAGCCACGGCCTCCTCGAGGACTGGAAAATCAAGCCCCGCCTGCACTACGTCAGTCTCGGGATTATTTTCCTTGGGGTCGCCTTCACGGCGAACCGCCACAGCTACGGGTTGATGGCCGAGCCCCAGGCCCATGAATGGGAAATAATGAAGGAGGATGTTCTGCGGGCGAATTTTGACAAGGGCCTGCGCGTCTATGTCATCACCCCTGCGGTGGATGAACGCACGACGAAGCGAGTATACCGGGACGAATTCGGATCGGTCACGAGTATCACCGACGCTGGGGCGCAGGAGATGTTCAAGGCGGCCGTGCGTCAGCGCTTTCCGGGCAAACTGCCGGCCGGCAGCTCCTACAAGGTCACCTCCGGCCGGACCGAGCCCGACTCTGGGATCGCCGACCTGGTGATCGACATGCGCAAGCTGAAGAGCCTGCGCGCGCCTTAAGCACGGCCCCTCAGGCCCAGCTCAGGTCGGATTTGTTAATGGGCCACTGCCGGATGCGTTTGCCCGTGGCGGCGAAGATCGCGTTGCAGATCGCGGGCGGGACGACCGGATAGGGCGGCTCGCCGAGACCCGTCGGGGGATTGGCGCTCTGGATGAAATGGACCGCGATGCGCTCCGGTGCGGCGTTGATGCGCAGCAGCGGGTAGTCGTGGAAATTACTCTGCACCGCCCGGCCCTCCTCGTAGGTCATTTCCTGGAGCCAGACCGCCCCGAGGCCGTCGATGATCGAGCCCTCGATCTGGTTCTCCGCGCCGCTGAGGTTGATGATGGGGCCGACGTCGCTGACGGCGGTGACCTGCGGCACGCGCAAGGTGCCGTCCTTGGAAACCACCACGTGCGCGACCATCGCCACATAACCCGAGTGGCTGAAATGAAACGCAATGCCGCGGCCTTCGCCCTTGGGCAGCGGCGAGCCCCAGCCGGATTTCTCGGCGGCCATTTTCACGACCCCCTTCATGCGGGCGGTGTCGTAGGGCGCGCCACGCTGGCCGGCGGTGGGTGGGACCACGCGGTCAGGGCCGAGCAAAGCCAGCCGGACTTCGACGGGATCGCGCCCGGCGGCGTGCGCCAGCTCGTCGATGAAACTCTGGAACACAAACGCCAGCGCGTTGCTGCGCGGGGCGCGCATGGGGCCGGTCGGCACGTTCGTCGCGATGATGGACTGGTCGAGGCGGAAGTTGGCGAGGAAACGGGCGGGCAGTTCCTCCGGGCTGAGGTCTGCCGAGGATGCGGGTTTGTCGGTATTCTTGTAGCCGAAGGTGACGAAGTGGTCGTGCCACGCGCTGATCTGGCCCGCCGCATCGACCGCTCCCTTGAGATAGTGAAAGCCGCCGGGGCGGTGGAAGCAGTCGTGGCGCATGTCGTCCTCGCGAGTCCAGGTGAGTTTCACCGGCGCGCCGTTGGTGCGAAGGGCGATGGCCGCTGCCTCGACCATGTAGTCGTTGGCCAGCCGGCGACCGAAGCCGCCGCCGCCGCGCACGAAGTTTATCCGCACCTTCTCCTTGGGGAGGCCGATTGTCTTCGCGACGAGATCCTGGCCCGAGCCAGGCGTCTGCGAGGTCGTCCAGAGTTCGATGCCGCCGTCCTTCGCCCACGCGGTGCAGCCCTGCGGCTCGAGCGTGGCGTGGTTGAGGAACGGATAGAAATACGCGCCCTCGGCGGTGTGGGCGGCCGACGCGAAGGCCGCGGCCGTGTCGCCGTCGTTGCGGATGTTCTTGCCGCCCGCCTTGGCGAGCTCGGCGGCCTTGGCGGTGTAGGCCTCGGAACTGTGGCTCGCGCCGGAGCTCTCGTCCCACTCGACCTGCAATTGCTTCTTGGCGGAGAAAGTCGCCCACGTGGAAGTGCCGATGATCGCGACCCCGGGGCACAGGCCCGTGACGTTGTCGGTGCCTTCGATGACGAAGCAGTCGAGCACCCCCGGCAGTTTCTTGATCCGCTCGGTATTGGCGCTGATGACCTTGCCGCCGAAGACCGGACACTTCTCGTAGGCGGCGTAGACCATACCGGGGAGTTTCTGGTCGATGCCGAAAAGACGCTGGCCCGTGACGATGGCGGGATTGTCCACGCCGCCGACGCGTGAGCCCATGACGCGGAACTCGCCTTCCTTCTTCAGGCGGACGGTTTTCTCGTCGGGGATGGGCAAAGTGGCGGCCTTGGTCGCGAGCTGGCCATAGGTGAGGGAACGACCGGTGGGCGCGTGGATGACCTTGCCCTTGTCGGTGGTGAGCTCGGCGGCGGGGACACCCCAAGTCTGGGCCGCAGCCTCGACGAGCATCGTGCGGGCGGTCGCACCGGCTTGGCGAAGCCGCATGTAATTATCCGGCGTGGAGCGGCTGCCGCCGGCGAACTGCGCGCCGACATCACCGCGCAGCCCGGCCTGCTCGATCACGATGGTGGAGAAGTCGGCGTCGAGCTCCTCGGCCACGATCATCGGCAGGGAGGTCTTCACGCCTTGGCCGGTCTCGGGATTCTTGGCGAGGATGGTGATGATGTTCTCCGGCGTGATCTTGATGAACGGATTCGGCGTGAACTGCTTCGCCGTGTCGTCGAGGAGATTGGCGGCCTGCGCGAAGGCGGTGCCGGGCACGGCGTAGCCGATGACGAAGCCGCCGCCGGCGAGGGTGGAGACGCGGAGGAATTCGCGACGATTGATCGATTGTAGCGGCGGTCTATGACCGCCGTCGGGGCTCGAGTTCGACTTCATGCGGAACCCTCCGGGGCTACACGTTGGTTTGTTGCAAAACCTGCCTTGTCATCGCGAGGCGGGCACTGCCCGCCGTGGCGATCCAGCTGGATTGCCGCGTTGCCCGGCTGAAGCCGGTCTCCTCGCAATGACAGCTTTTGAGAAACATTCCCCGAAGCATCCTTGATGGCGGCGCGGATGCGGAGGTAGGTGCCGCAGCGGCAGAGATTGCCCGCCATGGCGTCGTCAATCTGCGGGTCGGTCGGCGCGGGGTTCTGTTTCAGGAAAGCGGCGGCGGTCATGATCTGCCCGGCCTGACAATAGCCGCACTGGGGCACGTCGTGGTCGCACCACGCCTTTTGCAACGGGTGCTGGCCGGCGGGATCGAGGCCCTCGATGGTGGTGACGGGGGTGTTGCCCACGGCGGAGACGGGCGTCTGGCAGGAGCGGACGGCCGCGCCGTTGAGGTGGACGGTGCATGCGCCGCAGAGGCCCATGCCGCAGCCGTATTTGGTGCCGACGAGATCGAGGTGGTCGCGCAGGGCCCAGAGGAGGGGCGTATCCGCGGGCACGTTGATCGTGCGCGCCTGCCCGTTAACTTTCAGGGTGTAGGAAGGCATGGGGTGATGCGATTCCAAGGTGCCCAACCCCGTCGCGGCGTCAAACGCCCAGATGACACAGGCGGCGCGGTTCGGTCATTGGTTGGCCAAGATTCAAGCTGTGCCACCACGCTTCACTTGTCGGGCAGGCGTCTTCCCGGGTCTTTTCTCCCAGTCTCGCACTTCGCCGGGCACTATGCGAAAAAGCGGATGCGGCTTGGGTTCAGCGATCCCTCGCTGCTCGCGGCCGATAGCCGGGGACCGCGCGGCCAGCTTTTTCTTTAGATGGGTCCACTCATATCGCAGCTGGCCGCGGGTCTCCCGGATTTTCCGGGCCGTGCCCGCTCCGGCAATCTTGTCCGCATTGAAGTGGTAGCCGCGACGCCGGGCTTCCGCGGCGAGCCCATGAAGAAAGGTCGCGATGGCCGATCCGGGATCAGCTGCGGCGCGAAAGCGCGCCAGCTGCGGATGATTTCGATAACCCCGCGTGCCGCCGCTGAGAACCTTCTGCGCCAGGAGTGCTTCGCGCCAAGCGGCCACGAGCCCTTGCGGGTCGAGATACCGGGGATGCAAGGTCCACAGGCGCACTGGAGTCAGGCCTTCTTCTGACCCGAGCGATTCACCACCCAGTCGATGGTCGCGGCGTCGTGGTCGAAGTTGCGCCAGACGAGGCTGAGGAACTCGGCGGGGTGGATGTCGTGGGTGCGGAAGAAATTCCGGTCGCCGCCACAGGAATACATCAACGAAGAGGGCAGCTCGCCGCGGAGCTTGGCCTTGGCCTTCGGGATGATGCGCGGGAGCCACTCGATGCCCTTCACCGCGTCGGACTTGCCGGGCATCTTCGCCACATCGAGGACGGTGGTAGAGGCCTTGCCTTGCTGCACATTCAGGAAGTAGTCGCGGCGGATCGTCTCGATGGCGAGGGCGCGGTCGTAGCCGGGCTCGCCATAGCCGTTGTGGTCCTCGGCGTAGTCGAACATCGCCTGCACGCTGATGCCGTTGGCGGCGAGGAAGGTTCTCTCGTCAGCGGTGAAGTATTTGGCCTGGTCGGATTGCCCGGCGGCGTAGAGCTTCACGGCCTGATCGTAGAGGGCGTGGAATTTATCGGCGAAGTCGTAGTGTTTCATGGGAAAGTGAATTGCCACAAGAAGCACAAAAAGCGCAAAAGCAATCAGCCGAAGGAATCCCTGTTCGGAGTCTTTCGTGGCTTCCTGGTTTCTGAATACAGAATGGATTGATTCAGAAGCCAAGAATCCAGGAATCAGGTTGCTTCTGCGTTTCCGCGATTAATTCGGGCTCACGGCACCGTGAAGTCGATCAGGCGGCGCTGCCGGTCCACCTTTTCCACGATGACCTCAATCTTGTGGCCGAGCTCGAATTTGCGCTTCGTCTTGCGGCCAATGAAGGCCGTGCCCTCGCCGTTGAGCACGTAGAAGTCATCCTTGAGCGACGAGACCGGCACCATGCCGAAGGCGCCGGCGTCGGAGAGCTCGATGAAGAAGCCATGGTTGCGGACGTCGGTAATGATGGCGTTGAAGACGGTCTTCTTCTTTCGCTCCGCCTCGCGGTCGAAATACTCCATCAGCTTCACTTTCACGGAATCGCGCTCGGCCTCGGTGCTGTTGATCTCGGTGAGGCTGAGGTGCTCGGCCAGCTGGTCGATATGCGCGGCGCGGTAGCCGGGCTGCTTGGCGAGATAAGTGCCGAAGACGCGGTGGACGACGAGGTCGGAGTAGCGCCGGATGGGGGACGTGAAGTGCGTATAATCTTTTTTGTTGAGGCCGTAGTGGCCGTCAGGCGTGGCGCGGTAGCAGGCCTTGCGCATGGAGCGGAGCAACTGCGTGCGGAGGATGAAGCCCTGCGGGTGGTGCTTCAGCACGGCGAGGAGGCGCACGACTTCTTCGCGGCGCATGAGATCGCTGACTTTGATCTGGAAGGTGCCGAGGAACTGCCGGAGGTCGGCGAGCTTGGCCTCGTCGGGATCGTCGTGGACGCGGTAGAGCGAGGGCAGGCGGTTGGAGCGCGTGAGGCGGGCGACGGCCTCGTTGGCGAGGAGCATGAACTCCTCGATGAGCTGATGGCTCTCGTCGTTTTCGATCTTCTCGATGCGGTCGGCGTAGCCCTCGGCGTCGACGAAGATCTTGGTCTCGGGCATGTCGAGGTCGAGCGAACCGCCGGCCATGCGCTCCTTGCGGATCCGGCTGCCAATCGTCCAGAGCTGGCGGACCCATTTCTGCAGCTCGGTGAGCTCGGCCGGGGAGAGTTCGTTGAGGGCGCGGCCGGTGGAGCCGGTCTGATGCGCGCCGGGGAGGGGGAGGCGGCGGATCTTGACGTGGTCGTCCTCAAACATCAGCGCGTAGGCCTGCTTGTAAGTGAGGCGCTTGCGGCTGCGGATGACGGTGTTGGCGAACTCGACGTGCTTGATCGCGCCCTTGGGCGTGAAGGTGAAGAGCGCGGCCTTGGTGAGGCGGTCCTTGGCCTCGACGAGCGAGCAGAGGCCGTTGGAGAGTTTCTCCGGGAGCATGGGCACGACGGTGCCGACCAGGTAGGTGGAGTTGCCGCGCAACTGCGCTTCGCGGTCGATGGCGGTGCCGTCCTTCACGTAATGGCTGACATCAGCGATGTGGACGCCGACACGGACTTCGCCGCCGTCGAGGTATTCGATGGAGAGCGCATCGTCGAAATCCTTGGCGTCGTCCGGGTCGATGGTGAAGGTGGGAATGGTGCGGAAGTCGCGGCGACCGGCGAGATCGTTGGGCTGGACCTCGGGCGGAATCGCGGCGGCCTCGCGCACGACGGGGTCGGGGAACGAGGTGGCGAGATTGTATTTATGGAAAATGGCGGCGAGCTCGGCGCGGGGCTCGAGCGCGCGACCGAGGCGCTGCGTGATCACGCCGTCGGGGTTGAGGTGGCGCTCCTTCCATTCGTTGAGCTGGACGATGACCTTGTCGCCGACGACGGCCGGCGGCGTGAGGCGGGCCTTGGCGGGATCGGCCACGATGACGTCGTGCGGGATACGCGGATCGTCGGGCGTGACGTAGAAGTAGGAGCTGCCGCGCTGGAGCGTGCCGGTGAGGGTGGCGGCGCCGCGGGCGAGGATCTTGATGACGCGGCCGGCCTGTTCGCCGGGTTTCAGGAAGTGGGGGAAGTCGCGCTCCTTGGGCGAGCGCAGGCGCACGACGACCGAGTCGCCTTGCAACGCCACGCCGGTGTCCTCGCTGGAAATGAAGATGGCGGGCTTGCGCGGTTCGGTGGCCTTGACCTCGGGCGCGACCATGGCGGAGCCCTTCTGGCGGAAGTTGATCTTGCCGGTGACGAGGTCGGCCTCGCGAGGCAGGCAGAGGCGGTCTTTCTTGATCAGCGTGATCCGACCGGAGCGCACGAGCTCGCCGACCTCGGTGGCGAAGGCGCGGCGTTGCTTGGGGTTGAGGCGCCACTCCTTGGCGAGGGCGTCGGCCGGGGCCGGGACGTAGTTACGACGGGAAAGATGGGCGAACAGGCGTTCGGAAAAGTTCATAGGAAGAGAGTGGGCGGTAGAGCGGTTGCGGACTACACACCCCGCCCTGGCGGGCACCCCTCTTCATAGAGGGGAACTCCGGCAGTGTGGGCTTGATTCCCCTCTAGCAAGAGGGGTGGCACGCAGTGCCGGGGTGTGTGGATTGGTTGAGTAAGGATGGACACATCCTAGGTGATGATGGCTCTGACTGCAACGCAACGATCCGGGATTTTCTGGTCGCACCGTGTCGCCGGGGGTGTAGGGTTGCAACATGCGAATTGCCCATGCCGCCAGTGAACTCTTCCCCTACCTGAAGACAGGAGGGCTCGCGGACATGGTGGCGGCGCTGACGGGCGCGCTGGTGGACCGGGGTCACGAGATCGCGATATTCCTGCCAGGCTACCGGTCGGTGCTCGACGGCCCGCACGCCAAGAGCGCGACACTCACGCACAAGCTGAAGATCGAGATGGGCGACTCCTTCCTCGCCGGCGATGTGTATACGTTGCAACCCCGGCCGGGCCTGACGCTCCACCTGATCTGCCGGGAGGAGTTCTTTGACCGTAAACGGCCGTATTGGACGGGCGAGCGCGACTATGACGACAACGACGCGCGGTTTATCTTCTTCCAGAAAGCGGTCGCCGAGTTGCTGCGCCTGACGGATTTCAAGGCCGACATCGTCCACTGCCATGACTGGCAGACAGGCATGCTGCCGCTGTTCCTGCGCGACGCCGAGCGGCGCTACGATGTGACGCTCGCGCTCAAGACGGTCTTCACGATCCACAACATCGCCTATCAGGGGATTTTCCCGCGAAAATCATTCGGCCTCACCAACCTGCCCGAGGATCTGATGGGCATCGACGGTTTGGAGTATTACGACCAGATGTGCATGCTGAAAGCCGGTATCATGTTTGCCGATCTGGTGACGACGGTCAGCCCGCGCTACGCGCAGGAGATCCAGACGCCGGAGTTCGGCAACGGCATGGACGGAGTGATCGCCACGCGGCTCGACGACCTGCACGGCATCATCAACGGCATCGACACCGCCGTCTGGAATCCGGCCGTCGACGCCAGTCTCCCGGCACGCTACAGTGTGGAGAACATGGCCGGCAAAGCCCTGTGCCGCGCGAAGCTGCTGCAGGAATTTGGGTGGGATGCGAAATTTACGGGCCCCGTTTTCGGCATGGTCTGCCGGTTCACCATCAGCAAGGGCCTCGATCTGGTGCTGGGAGCGGCGGAGTTTTTCGCGCAGCAGGACTGCCGGTTGATCGTGCTGGGTGGTGGCGATCGCAAATACGAGGAGGCGATGCGTGAGCTGGCGGCCGCAAATCCCGGGAAAATCGCCGTCAGCGTGCGACATGACGAGGCGATGAGTCATCTCGTCGAGGCGGGTTCGGATTTCTTTCTCATGCCGTCGCTGTTCGAACCTTGCGGTCTGAACCAGATGTATAGCCAAGCCTATGGCACGGTGCCACTCGTCAGCAAGGTGGGCGGACTGGTGGACACGGTCGTCGATGCCGGCAAGGCAGCGGACACCGGCACGGGCATCATGTTTGCGCCGGCGCAGACGGGTTTTAATAGCGGCTTGAAACGGGCGCTGGTGCTGTTTGCCGACCAGACGCAGTATGCAGCGGTGCAGCGGCGCGCCATGCAGCGGGACTTTTCGTGGAAGACGGCAGTCGCGGCCTACGAGCAGCTTTATACCGAGGCGCTTTGAACCGGGATCATGCAGTCGGAACTATAGGAGCGAGCTTGCTCGCGATGTTTGTCGGGCGAATCGCGAGCAAGCTCGCTCCCACACTCAAGCCACTGAAAGGTGGAATCAGGCCTCCATCCTTCGCCAAGGCTACGGACGGCAGGCCGGACGGGTTCGCATCACGTGGTTTGTCATTCTGAGCGCAGCGAAGAATCCAGTTGGAGGGCGGACGCCCTCGTCCGCCATGCCTCGCGGGGTGAGGGCACCCCGCCCACAAGAGATGGATCCTTCGCTTGGCTCAGGATGACAAGGACTGCCCAGCAGGAATCTGTCGAAATGGCTGGATTGCTTCGGGTTCCGCTTCGCAGACGCCTCGCAATGACTGACAAATATCAAAACTGAAGATTCTTAAAATCGGGGCTTTTCAATCAAGGCTCCGAAAGTATGGTGGGCCGCTTATATGCAGAGAACATTCGTCATCTTTAAGCCGGACTGTATGGCCCAGCGCCATGTCGGCAACGTGCTTAACCGCTTTGAGAGCGCCGGTTTCACCATCGTCGGCTGCAAGCTGGCCCGTCTGACCCCGGCCAAGCTGCGCGAGCACTACGCCCATGTCGCCGACAAGCCCTTTTATCCCGAGATCGAGGCTTTCATGAGCTCGCGCCCGGTCATCATGATGGCGCTGGAGGGCGATAACATCGTCCAGAAGGTGCGCGACCTACTCGGACCCACGGACTCCCGCAAGGCCGCCAAGGGCACGATTCGCGGCGACTTCGGCACCGAGATGATGAAGAACGTCGTGCACGCCTCGGACAGCGATGACAACGCCAAGCTTGAGCTCGCCCGCTTTTTCAAGCCGGAGGAATTGCTCAGCGTCTGATGATTTTGCGCACTTGACGGGCTGCCGTCCGGTGCTTGTTTGTTCTTTCAGTTTTTTCCGCCCCCATCGTCTAGCGGCTAGGACAGGTGATTCTCATTCATCAAACCGCGGTTCGATTCCGCGTGGGGGCACCACTTTACCCCTGCTTCCTCCTAGGAGCAGGGATTTATTGTATGCTAGCCACGATACTTGAAGTGGCTGTGGCCATATTAGTCTCACTTGCTCTCAACTGATCAAAGGGCTATTTCCCGATTATGCCCACCCCTCAGGATCTGTTTCCGGAAACTGAAATCTCCGTTCGCGGTGCAAAGCGCAAATTCGCCAACTTTGCGGAATTGACCGATTTCTGGACCCATGAACGAAACCTATTCAGGCCGCTGTTAGAAAGCTCGCGCGCGCGGCATATTAATCCCTCTGCGCAATTTCTCGCTCAGATGCTCGGGCGACAGAATACTGTCGATGCACAAATAAGCGAGGTGGCGAGTTTGCTTCAAAGGTATCCGTCGGATATTGTGGATCCTCAGCGACATGAATTACAGACCAGGCTCAAGGGATTGGCAGGCAACATTATTTCTGCTCTGGGGGCGGTGTTTGCCGAGGATGCTTTTGGCACGTGGCTATCTAGCGAACCTGCGGCGCAGTTTATCCTGGAGCTCGCAAAGACCAATCGAGACGAGGCGGCTTTCGCACTTCTCTATCTGCATGGGACGGATTTTTCCGATGAAAGCTTTGCGGCAAAAAGCGGCGCTATCAAAGCCCACTTCTTTGAGTCAAACGTCACCAGCTTACGAGGGGATGCAGAGGCCGCCGCGATTAAATCAATTACCGAAATGTGGCAGAGGGAGTCTTCGAAAATGGTCAGTGAAATAGAGGCCAATCGGCGTGCCGCTAGTGAACTGAACGAGGTTCATATTAAAGCAATTGCCGAACAGGGCGTGGATGCGAAGCAGAGGACTGCTGATTTTCAGCAGTTCCTTGCCGCGCGTCTAGAGGAGAATACGACGCAGTTGGCCGCATCGCGCGAGGAGCTGACTAAACTGGCAGCGACTTATGATCAGCACATGAAACTGCAGGCTCCGGTCGACTATTGGCGAAAGAAAAAGGAAAGGCACCTCGGGGAGCGAACGAACCTTAAACGGTGGACGATTAGTATAGGCCTGATCTCCTTTGCCGTGCTCGGGGCATATGTTTGGTTTAATTTTCACGAAGGGAAGGCTGGCGTTGTTCCATGGCGGGAAATCGTTGGCTTCTTCGTCCTTTCATCGCTGGCATTTTGGGCAGTGAAGATATTGGTTCGGCTGCTGCTGAGTTCGATACACTTGGCCGAAGACGCGGCTGAGCGTGAGGTCATGGCCATGACCTACATGGCGCTGGTTCGAGGTGATGGATCTACAACCAAGTATATGAATGAGTCGGATCGTGCTCTCGTGTTGGGGCCTCTTTTCCGTCCGTCAGCCACCGGGGTTATCGATGATGGAGCGCCTCCACACGTCTCCGAGATCATCACAAAAATTGGCAGATAGTATAAGCGTAGGTCACGAATTGCCTCCCCATAGGCAAGGGGAGTGGTCAAGTTGCGGGGATGGCCCAACTCGGCAAACGTAACCTGCTCACCATCGTCCGCTCCGCTCAGCCGGGGCTTTACCTCGATGGCGGCACGCACGGCGAAATCCTGCTCCCGGGCAAATACATCCCGGCCGGCGCCACGGTCGGCGGCAAACTCGACGTGTTTGTCTACCGCGACTCCGAGGATCGTCTCGTCGCGACGACGCAGCAGCCGCTAGCGACGGCGGGAGAGTTGGCCTACTTGCAGGTCGCCGGGATCAATCCGCGGGTCGGTGTGTTTCTCGATTGGGGCTTGGAGAAGGACTTGCTCCTCCCGATGCGGGAGATGGATGGGCCGCTCAATCCCGGCGACTACGCCGTGGTGATGGTGGTGCTCGATGATCGGACCGACCGCCTGATCGCCAGTGCGCGTTTCAACCGCCGGCTTGATCAGGTGCCGCCACCCTATCACGAGGGTGAATCGGTCCGGTTACTGGTGGCGAGCAAGAGCCCGTTGGGGTTCAATCTGGTCGTAAACAACGCCCATCGCGGTCTAATCTATCACACGGATATCACGGGCAAATTGAGGATTGGCGACGTGGTCGAGGGCTACGTCCGCTCCATCCGGCCCGACGGCAAGCTCGACCTCGCGCTGGGCCAAGCAGGCTACCGCCGCATTGGCGGGATGATGGACAAGGTTATTGAGGTCCTCACGGCCAAGGGCGGCCACCTGCCTTACCACGACAACAGCATCCCGGAGGAAATCCGCGAGGTCTTCGGCATGAGCAAGAAGGCTTTCAAGCAGGCCATCGGCGCGCTCTTCAAGGAGCGTCGCATCTACATCGAGCCCGACGGGATCCGCCTGATGCCGCCCGACGAAAGCAAGTGAACCACCCGCCTTCGTCCGAGGCTACGGCGAGGCAAGCAGAGGCGCTAAGACACAGAGCCAAGGCAGGATTAACCACGAAAAACACGAATCACACGAAAGGGGACCGAATCGCGGCGTAAAGCCGCTCCTACACGGGCAGGTTTCGTGTATTTCGTGTGTTTCGTGGTGACCTCGGTCAAGATGGATTGAGCTTTGTGCCTCCGTGTCTTTGTGGTTCAAATTGCTCCCATGAAGAAACCCCGCCAGGAAACCAATTCCTCCAGCCCGCGCAAAGTCGTGGTGCGCGAAGTCCCCATCGAGCTTTGCCAGTTCATCAAGTTCGGCGGGCTGACCGAGAGCGGAGGCGAGGCGAAGCAGTTGATCAGCGAGGGGGCGGTGCTCCTCAACGGCGTGGTCGAGACGCAGAAGCGCAAGAAGCTCGCGGTCGGCGATCAGGTGAAGGCCAACGGCCACACGATCATCGTCCAGCTGGCTTGAGTCGGGCTGATTTCGTAGTCTGACATGACAATCCAACACACCCCGGCGCTCCGCGCCACCCCTCTTGATAGAGGGGAATCAAGACACCTGCTATCGAGGTCCCCTCTATCAAGAGGGGTGCCCGACAGGGCGGGGTGTGTGAGTGGCTCTCACCGGTCCATGCGATATTCGAGCTGAATACAGTCATGTCGTTCTCCTCCCTAGGCCTCTCCGAACCGCTGCTGAAAGCCGTCGCCGAGCGGAGCTACACCACGCCGACGCCAGTGCAGGTGGCGGCGATTCCCGCCGTGTTGCGCGGCGCTGACGTCTGGGCCTCGGCGCAGACCGGCTCGGGCAAGACCGCGGCGTTTGCCCTGCCGATTTTGCAGCGTCTGGCCGCCGGTCACCGGGAGCGCGGCCGTTTTGTCCGCGCCCTGGTCCTCGCGCCGACACGCGAGCTCGCCGCGCAGATCGGCGAGTCTTTCCGCCACTACAGCCGCCATCTACCCGAGCCGGTCAAGGTGCTCGTCGTCTACGGCGGCGTCTCGATCAATCCCCAGATGATGGCCCTCGGTGGCGGCGCGGATGTCATCGTCGCGACGCCGGGCCGCTTGCTCGATCTGATCGACCACAACGCTGTGTCGCTCTCCGCCGTTTCTACGCTGGTGCTGGATGAGGCCGACCGCTTGTTTGACCTAGGGTTTGCGGATGAGCTCAACCGCATCCTCACGCTGCTCCCGGTGCGCCGGCAGAACCTGTTTTTCTCCGCCACGTTTCCGCCCGAGGTGCAGGCACTCGCCACCGCGCTGCTGCGCGATCCGGTGCGCATCGAGGTGGCCGCCGCGCCAGCCACGGCGCCCGACATCCTGCAGCGGGCCATCGAGGTCGATCCGCCGCGCCGCACGCAGTTGCTGCGCCATTTGATCGAGGAGAACAAATGGACGCGCGTCCTCGTTTTCGTCGCCACGAAATACGCCACCGAGCACGTCGCGGAGAAATTGCGCAAGGCCGGCATCGGGGCCACCGCCTTCCACGGCGAGCTGAGCCAAGGCGCGCGCACGCAGGCGCTGGCCGCCTTCAAGGCCTCCAAAGTGCAGGTGCTCCTGACCACCGACCTGGCTTCGCGCGGCATCGACATCGCGCAGATGCCCGTTGTCGTGAATTTCGACCTGCCGCGTTCGGCCACCGACTACACGCACCGCATCGGTCGCACCGGCCGGGCAGGGGAGAGCGGCCTCGCGGTGAACTTCGTCAGCGCGGGCACGCACGCGCACTTTGCGCTGATCGAAAAACGCAACGGCTTCAGCCTGCCGCGCGAGCAGATCGCGGGTTTCGAGCCGGAAGAGCTGGAAGTGCCGGCGGATCCGACCGGTGGCATCAAGGGGAAACGGCCGAACAAGAAGGACAAATTGCGCGCCGCTGCGGCCCGGGCGGCGGGGCAGACGCCGGTTGCACCGGTCGCCAAGGAGAAAAAGTTTTCGTGGCCGCGGGTGCGGTGAGTTAGGAGAATTATCGAAGTCAGCGACACACCCCGTCGCTTCAGCCTTCGCCGAGCCTATGGCTGACAGGTCGCGCCACCCCTCTTGATAGAGGGGAATCCAAACCAACGCATCTGAAAATCCCCTCGATGAAGAGGGGTGCCCGTCAGGGCGGGGTGGGTAGGAGTCTCTGGCAGGATCAGCGATCCCGCCCTACAGCCGAAACGGGTGCCCGCCTCAGTTATCCAGATCGATCACGCCTTGTGCGGTGCAAAGGGCGTGGAGCACGCGATAATTGAGGCTGTCCTTGTCGTGGGCGTCGGGGTTCACCTTGAAGCCGGTCACGAGCGTCTTCATCACATCGCCATGGGTCTTGGCATTGGGCGTGAGCTGGATGCGCTCGAGCGCGCGCGGACCGTGCCCGATGAACGCGGCGGCGGCGGCGAAAAGATGCCGCGCTTCGGCCTTGGTCTGCTGATTGCCACTGCGGACGGTGACTTCCATCAGTCCGTCGGGCGTTTGAAATTTGAAGGGCATGTGCGGCAATCTGATATCCATGGCGTCAATATACCCAGAATGCATCCGGTGGGAAGGTATTCCTCCGTTCTGGCGTCGGCCGGTGGCTTAAGACCTCCAGCCTATCGCTTACCGTTGAAACAATGCGGACAGGAAATATCAGCCACGTAGTGCGGATGCAGTTGTTCGGCCGCGGTCAGCGGCATCTGGCAGGCGAAGCACATGACCGAATCCGTTTCGCGCAATGCCGGGTCCACGCCGACGCGCTTGTCGAAGACAAAGCATTCGCCCTCGTAGTGCGCGCCGCCGCATTCCTCGAAATATTTCAGAATGCCGCCGTCGAGCTGCAGCACATTCTTGAAACCAACCTGCTCCATGAACGGCCCGGCCTTTTCGCAGCGGATGCCACCCGTGCAGAACATGACGATGGGCTGCTCTTTCAAGGCAGCGGGCAGGCGCGCGACGGCTGAGGGAAAATCGCGGAAGTTTTCGATCCCGGCGGGCACGGCGCCGCGAAACGTGCCGAGGCGCACTTCGTAATCGTTGCGGGTGTCGAGCAGCGTGAGCGGCCGGCCTTCGTCGAGCCATTGCTTGAGCGTGCGGGCGGGGAGTTTGGCGGTGGGCCGGCGCGCGGGATCGATGCCCGCCACCCCGAAGGCGATGATCTCTTTCTTGATCTTCACCAGCATCCGGTTGAACGGTTGGTCGTCACTCTCGCTTTCCTTGGGCGTCAGGTCCGCGAGTCCCGGCATGGTGCGGATGACGGCCAGCAGCGCGTCAACGGCCGCGCGTTCACCCGCGACAAAAAAATTGATGCCCTCGGGGCTGAGCAGGATCGTGCCGCGCAGTCCACCGGCGACGGTCACCGTCTTGAGCTGCTCCCGCCACGCGGGCAGGTTGTCCAGCGGGGTGAACTTGTAGGCGGAGAGGTTGATGATGCCGGGCATGGCGGGAACAGGGAGGGTTGAAGCACGAAGCCACGGGGAAACAAACAGAAATGCGGCACCGCCGTGAGCTGCGTCAGTTGGATTCTCCGGCCGGTGCGTTTGTAGGTCGGGGTTTATCCCCGACACGGGGCGGCTGAGTGTCGGGCGTAAAGCCCGACCTACACACCAACCGACCCAATCCCGGCGCCGCATTCTTGACTCGGGGCGACGCCTGCGGCGCAATGCGGCATGGCTGCACCCGAACTCAGGATCGATTCCATCAAGACCGGCACGGGCCGCACGCCAGCGAAGG
>JAHFTH010000039.1 GCA_023269445.1 Lacunisphaera sp. | reverse complement strand
ACTCCCTCCTCCTCAACCCCTCACCCAAGGCCTAACCACCCAGCACTCATCCCCCTTTTTTTGTCCGGGGTGGGTCAATTTACCTGCTCGCTAGTGGGTCAATTTTATCTGCTCGTTGACAGTAGAAACAGTGGGAACTTTCATCAATCAAGCATTGAAGTCCAGTCAGGGGGAGAAGGACTGGTTGGAGTTTTTCGCTCTTATGGGATCTGCAATAGCAATTAGAGAAGGATGCGCGCCCGTTTGGGGTGCGCCAGTAAGTGCACGGCAACTAAAACGTGAAATAGCACGATATGTAGATCAACTAGATGTTGAGCGCCACCTGCATGCTTACGGTTCTACTTTAAAGACACTAGATACCTCAGACAAAGACGCACATTATTATCTTCTAGTTCTCAATCCCACCGACAAATTGGTTTACGTAACGGGTTACAAGAGCGACGAACTCGATACCGCAACCCACGACTACTTGGTAGCAGAACAGGGGGGACAGGGTAACGCGGATGCAGTTCTCGTGTCAGCCGAATCACTGGTCGCGCTGAAACGCGCCTATCCCAATTACTTTTTGGACACCAAGGTTTTTCTCTCAGCGGTTCGGAAGGCTATCAGGTAACAGTTTCCTTGCTTTGAAAAGTTATAGTCTCGGAATTGTCAGGCCGCCGTCGACCATGATCACTTGTCCGGTCGATCAGCCGTCGCCAAGGCTATGGCTGACTCGTCCCGCGGCGTTGCCGCAGGCGAGGAAAGGAAGTCAGCGCTTACAGTCTGGGTATGGTTAACCCGCCATCCACCATTATAACCTGACCCGTGCTAAAGGGCATATCGCCGCGCGCGAGTGAAGCCACGGCTTTGCCTACATCCTCGGGATAGCCCCAACGCGGCTGCACGCAGAGACCACCGGCGATGAGTTTGTCGTATTTCTCCGTCACGCCGGCGGTCATGTCGGTTTTGATGACGCCGGGGCGGACTTCGTAAACCGGGATGCCGTCGGGGCCGAGACGGGTGGCGAAGAGCTGGGAGAGCATGCTCAGGCCGGCCTTGGCGATGCAGTATTCACCGCGGTTGATCGAGACGACCGTCGCAGAGATCGAGGTGATGTTGATGATCGCGCCGCTGAACGCCGGATCGGCTTTCTTCGCGGCGACCATGTCGCGGGCGAAGGCCTGGGTGAGGAAGAATACGCCTCTCAGATTCGTGCCCATCACAAAATCGAAACTCTCTTCTGAAGTTTCCAGCAAACCGGCTCTTACTTTCGGAGCCACGCCGGCATTGTTGATGAGCACGAACGAGCTGGGGGCTGGGAGCTTTGAGCTTTGAGCGGATTCCGAGCTTCGAGCTCCAAGCTCCGAGCTCCAAGCTGCGATGAAGCCGCGGGTAGCGGCGTGAATCGCATTCCGGCCTTCGACGGAGCCGATGTCGCCGCGAGCGTAGCCGACGCGGACGCCGTATTTGCGCAGAGCCTCCAACGGTGCGGTCACCGCATCCGCGGGACGCACGCCGTTGATGACGAGGTCCCATTTCTCGGCGGCGAGCTTTTCGGCGATGCCGAAGCCGATGCCGCGACTGCCACCGGTGACGAGAGCGATCTTTGTAGCCATAAGCTGTAAGCGTTAAGCAGTAAGCTGGGTTAGTGCGCCATGGGATGGCGCAGGGTGATTAAAAGTCTGGTTTCGATGATCGGGCTTAAAGCTTAGGGCTTATCGCTTAGAGCTGCTAGCTCGCTCACGCGAGCTTCGGCACGTCCACCCAGGCGCGTTTGGCCCAGGAGGCGAGGCCGAGTTCGGCGAGTTGCACGCCCTTGGCGCCTTCATGCAGCGACCACGGGAAGGGCGAGCCGGTGACGACATGCTTGAGGAAGAGTTCCCACTGGACCTTGAAGGCGTTGTCGTAGGGTCCTTGGTCGGGGACGCGCACCCAGCCGTCCTTGTATTTGATCGGGCTGTCGATGTCGGGATTCCAAGTGCAGCGGGGCGTGGCGGCGAGCGCCTGCGCCTTGCAGTCGCGCAGACCGGCGACGGCGGAACCGTGCGTGCCGTCGACCTGGAGCGTGAGGAGATCGTCGCGGTCCACGCGGACATCCCACGAGGAGTTGAAGTGGCAGATGACGCCGTTCACGAGTTCGAAGGTGGCGTAGGCGGAGTCGTCGGCCGTGCACTTGTAGGGCTTGCCGGCCTCGTCCCAGCGGGTGGGGATGTGCGTGGCGCCGAGGCAGGTGAGGGACTTCACCTCGCCGAAGAGATTCTGGATGACATACTGCCAGTGGCAGAGCATGTCGACGATGATGCCGCCGTCGTCCTCCTTGCGGTAGTTCCACGAGGGGCGCTGGAGTTTCTCGAACTCGCCGGTGAACACCCAGTAGCCGAACTCGCCGCGGACGGAGAGGATTTTGCCGAAGAAGCCGGTGTCGATGAGGTATTTCAATTTCAGCAAACCGGGGAGCCAGAGCTTGTCCTGCACGACGCCATGCTTGAGACCGGCGGCGGTGACTTCCTTGGCGAGGGCGAGGGCCTCGGCGGACGTGGTGGCAGTGGGCTTCTCGCAGTAGATGTGTTTCTTCGCGGCGATGGCCTTGCGGACGCCGGCGGGGCGCTGGCCGGTGAGGGTGGAGTCGAAGTAGATCTGGTTGTCGGGCTTGGCCAGCTCGGCGTCGAGGTTGGTCGAGATGCGCGCGACGCCGGTGCGGGCCGCGAGCGCCTTGAGCTTGTCCTCGCTGCGGCCGACGAGCACGGGGTCGGGCATGATGACCTCGTGGTCGGAGAGCTTCACGCCGCCCTGGTCGATGATGGCCTTGATGGAGCGGATGAGATGCTGGTTGGTGCCCATGCGTCCGGTGACGCCGTTCATGATGATGCCGATTTTGTGAGTCTTCATTGGAAGGAGGAGCTGTAAGCAATAAGCGGTAAGCTTTAAGCTGGGTTGGCGAAGTATGGTTTGAGTGGTTGGAAAATTCAGGAAGCTTACAGCTTAAGGCTTATAGCTGCGCGCATCAGACGAAGTCTGAGTAGGCCTTCACGATGCGCGCCAGGTATTCGTCCTGGTCGGTGGCCCAGAGGCGGGTGGAGAAGACCTCGACTTCGTTGAAGCCCTTGAAGCCGGTGGCCTCGACCCAGGCGCGGATCTGGCGGAGCGGAATGCAGCCCTCGCCCATGAGGCCGCGGTCGAGCAACAGGTCGGTGGTGGGCGTGCGCCAGTCGCAGACGTGGTAGGCGAAGAGGGCGTTGAGGCGGCCGCAGCGGGCGATCTCGGATTCCAGCGCCGGGTCCCACCAGAGGTGATAGACATCGGCAGCGACACCGACGAAGGGTGACTGGAGCTGCTCGACCATGTCGTTGGCCTGCGCGAGGGTGTTCACCGCGGAGCGCGAGTCGGCATACATCGGGTGGAGCGGCTCGATGGCGAGCTTCACGCTGGCGGCCTGGCACTCGGGCAGGAGCTTGGCGATGCCGTCGAGGATCTGCTTGCGCGATTCCGTGAGCGGCTGGCCGGGGACGGCACCGCAGACGAGGACGATGAGCGGCGCACCGAGGGCGTGGGCCTCGGCGATGGCCTTGCGGTTGTCATCGAGCGCGGCTTGGCGCTCGGAGTCGGTCTTGGCGGGGAAAAATCCACCGCGGCAAAGCGAGACGACCGAGAGTCCGTGATCGCGGATTAATTTCCCGGTCTTCGCGATGTCGCGGCCCGCGAGCGTGTCACGCCAGACGGTGATGCCCTTCACGCCGGCAGCGGCGAACTTCGCAGCCGACGTCTCGATCGCCCACGGCTTGGTGGTGATCGTGTGGATGCAGAGGCGGTCTGAGGAAGCAGGGAGCATGGAGCCGGGAGCGGGGAGCTCGGAAAGGAATTTCAGATGGGGGTGGGCCGTCAGGGTTTGGCTCGAAGCTCCAAGCTCCGCGCTCCCTGCTGGGTGTCAGGCTTTGAGACAGCCGAAGAAGGTATAATATTTTTCGCCCTTGATGATGCGCTGCAGGTGGAGCGCGGCTTCGCGGAGATGGTAGTCGCCCCACATGCAGGCTTCGCCGCAGGGAACCTTGCGGCCGGGTGGGATGTGGTCCCAGCCGTTCGGACGGTGATAGACCGTGTGGAGCAACAGGCCTTGGTGCTTCGGGTCGATGCCAAGATAGGCGTCGCTGAGAAGCGTGCGCATCGTGGTGAGCCCGGCCTGCCAGTATTTCTGGCCGTCGGGCGTGGTCTCGCCGAGATAGCGGGCGAGGCGGAAAAGTCCCTGCACGCCGATGGCGGCGGCGGAACTGTCGACCGGCTCGTGGTCGTTGAAGGGCTCGGCGTTGCGCGCGCGCCAGTCGCCGAGCCGGTGCAGGTTCGGCGCACCGCCGTCCCAGTAGGGGATGCCATCGAGCGCGGTGTTAGCGATGAACCAGTCGCAGGTGGCGCGGGCGGCCTTGAGGAGAATCGCTTCCCACTTGGCGCGACCGCCCAGCGGCGTGAAATCGGAGTCTGGGACGGTTTTCAGAAACTCAAGTTCCTCCGCGAAACCGACCATCGCCCACGAGAGGCCGCGGGTCCACGTGGTGAAGCCGGAGAAGCCCTGCTGGGAGTTGGGGCAGCGGAAACGCCCGTCGTTCGTATTGAAGATCGCCTCATGCGTCGTGCGGCCGCGCTCGGTGGGCACGTCGTAGCTGTCACGGCCTTCGCCGTAGTAGATCGAGTATTTCGCGGTGGCCTCGATGTGCTGCAGGCCGCGCTCAAGGAGCGAATGCGCCGCGTCGTTCTCGCCCATGAGCCGGTGGCCGAGCTGGTGCGCGACGGCGACGATGCGGCAGGAGCGGATGGTGTCGACGAAGAGGGAGTGCGGGCCGTTGAACGAGTAGATATAGCCGCCGCCGCTGTGGATCTTCGACCAGCGCGCGGCCTGGACGGCGCCGGAGACCTTGAGCGCGAGCTCGCAGAACTCGATCTGGTCGGCGGGGAGTTTCCCCTCGCGCTGGAGGCGCAGCCAGTTGCCGTAGGTGCTGAGATTGTTGAAGCCGTGGTCGTGCACGCCGGTGTGCGAGACGTGTGAAGCCATGCGCTCGACGGTCAGCTTGCGGGCAGAGTCGGCGAAGCGCTGTTCGCCGGTGGCGTCGAACTGGAGAAAAGCGGAGCCGTAGTTGAAGCCTTCCGTCCACTCGGTCCAGCCACGCGCCGTGTATTTGCCGGCGGCGGTGAAGACGGGCGAGCCCTTGGCGGGATCGTATTCCTTCAGGATGAGGTCGATCTTCGAGCCGGAGAGCTGCCAGAATTTCTGGAGCGCGGGGGCGAGGGCGGCGGCTTGGAGGGTTTGATCAACTTTCATGGGGGAGAGAGGGATTGTTCGTTCTCGTTCTCATACTCTTTCTCGCAATCTCTAGAGAACGATTAGGATTAAGAGAACGAGAATGATTCACGGACTCAGTAGCGTTTGTCTTTGCGGAGATGGAGAATCACGAACTCGGAGTCGGCGAGGGACTCGTAGGAGTGCTGCTGGATGGCGTCGAACTGGATGCTGTCGCCCGTGCCGAGCTCGACAGTTTCGTGCGGCAGGTTGAGGCGGATGCGTCCGGCGGTGACCCAGCAGACCTCGGTGTCGTCGTGATGGATCTCGGGGCGGTTGACCTTGGCGCCCTTGGGCGCGGCGCCGAGGTGGGCGACGACGTTGGCGTATTTGACCTGGCGGAACTTGAAGTCGCCCGAGCGATACGCCTTTTCGGCGGTGCGGTGCGCGAGGTCGGACTCGCACATGGCGAGCAGATCGGTGGCGCTGAGACCGAAGGCGCGGGCGAGGCGGTAAAGCGTGTCTAGCTCGGCGGACTGCTGGTTGCGCTCGAGCTTGGAGATGACGCCGACGGAAACGCCCGACGCCTCGGAGAGGGCGGCCAGCGTCAGGTCATGCTGGTCGCGCAAGGTGCGCAGCACGGCGAAGTCGAATTTGGGGGCAGCGGGGGGCATGTTTCGTTGTCGGACAAAAACAGGCCTTTTATGGGCGTCAACGAAATACTATGCCCGGGGAGACCCCGGATGGAGGCGGGGTGCGCTCACCCCGCGAAGCATGCGCTGCGAAACCTGCGCCCAGCGGGGTGGGGGCACCCCACCTCCAAAATCAAGACGGCGCGCCCAGCGGTCGCGCCCTACTTCACACCAACTCGCTGAGTTTGCGGGCCGTAGGCTTCAGCGGCACGAGGTCATCCAGATTCACCGGCTGGTTGCGCTTCATCGACTCGACGCCGGCGATGCCGACGAGGATGGACGCGGCGCCCTGCTCGTGGCCGGCGAAGCGGCCCCATGGATCAGTGGCCGGCGCGTCGGGCGCGTAGAAAGAGCGGTTGAGAATCTCGTCGGCACCGCCGTGCGCGCCGGTGGCGGGCGGCATGGGCACGAGGTAGCTCGGCTGGAAATGCGGGAAGACCTTGATCCATTCGCCCTCGGCCTCGGCACCGGGCTTTTCGTCGAGCTTGAAATCCTTGGGGCGCACGGCGCGGTTCATGTGCGTGCCGATGAACTCGTGATACTCGATCCGGCCGCGGTCGCCGTTGAAGGTCACGCGCATGCCCTCGCGCGGCGAGAAGCAGACGAGCGAGTAGGTGAGCACCTCGCCGGTGCGGTAGCGGACGTTGAGCGACATCTGGTCGGGGATGTCGATGCCGTCGCGAAAAACATTCTGGTCGCGAATGTAGCCGGAGTCGGCCTCGCCGGCGCGATAGATTTTCCGGAAGGGTTCGCTTTCGTCGAGATCAAGGGCGAACGGGTCGGACTTCGCCTCGGGGTGGCTGGTGTAGCGAGGATATTTCGTGAGTGCCCCGTCGCCGCGAGCCTCGGCATTTTTCCGGCCGTAGAAGACGAGGTCGCCGTAGGCGAAGACCTGCTGCGGGATGGCGTCGAGCCACCAGTTGACGAGGTCGAAGTGGTGCGTGCTCTTGTGGACGAGCAGCGTGCCGGAGTCGGCGGCGTGCGAGTGCCAGCGGCGGAAGTAGTCGGCGCCGTGGTTGGTATCGAGGAGATACTCGAGATTGACCGAGCGGACCTTGCCAATGACGCCGGTGGCGATGAGCTCCTTCACCTTCGTGCGGAAGGGGGCCCAGCGGTAGTTGAAGGCCACGCGGACGCGCCGGCCGGACGCGCGCTGGGCGTCGAGGATCGCGCGACATTTGTCCGCGTCGATCGTCAGGGGTTTTTCCGTGATGACGTCGCAGCCGGCGCGCAGGGCGCGGACGATGTAGTCGTGATGGGTGGAATCGATGGAGCAGACGAAGACGGTGTCGGGTTTCTCGTTCCGGATCATGTCGTCGAACTGCGCCGCGGGGTAGGCGGGCACGGCGTGGTAGGCCCACTCGCCGGCGAGCATCCCGTTGTAATAGGCCATGCGGGCCGGGCTGAGGTCGCAGATCGCGACCAGCACGTTGCTGTCACGATAGGTCGTGACCAGCGGCTCGATGAAACTGATGGCGCGACCGCCGGTGCCGACGAAGGCAAAACGCTTTTTGCTCATGGGATGGGGCCAGCAGGCAGAATCTCGGGGCGGCGGTCAACCGGGCAATGTGGGCACAAGGCGGAAGGGGGGATTTCAGGGCAGCGCGAGTTTCTTCAGCGGCGTGAGGGTGACCGGCCCGAGCAGGCCGGAGGGAACGAGTGGCCAGGCTGAGGCATCGAAGGGCTTGTAGTCGATGTTCACGAAATTGATTTCGCGCATGATCTTCCAGTCTACCTTGCGCACATCCATGTCGCGGATGCGGTTGGCGGCGAGGTTGGTGACGTCGAGCTCGATGACGTTGCGGCCGGGTTTCAGGTGCGCGCCGATGTGCAGGCGGAACGGCAGGCTCCACGCGGTGGCGACCTCGGTGCCGTTCACGCGGACGCGCGCGCTCTCGCGCACGTCGCCGAGATCGAGGAGCCAGTCGTCCGCCGCCGTGGCGGGCAGGTCGAACTCCAGCCGATAGCGCGCCGTGCCGCTGAAATTCTGAGCCGGTTCGCCGCCGAGCTCGGTCCAGGATTTCAGTTCGCTGGTGGTGATGGCCGGAGGCAGTTCCGGTCCGCCGCTGAGGAACGTGATCTGCCATTCGCCCGTGAGCGGCGCGGCCGGGCCGGCGGAGGTGGTGTAGGACCAGTCTGGGATGCGCTTGGCTGGGATGATGAAACCGGGATCGGTGTGCAGGAGGACCGACTCACCCGAGGCCAGCTGCAGGTAGAGCTGGGTATCATCATTTTGACGGTGGCGCACCGCACCCAGCCCGACGCGGTTGGTCAGCGGATCGCGGAGGGTAACCGAATAGGCCTGCGTGCCGAGCGGGAGCCAGCCGTCGAAGGGCTGCGCGGTGAGGTTGGCGATGAAGTATTCGTGGCCGGTGGCACTGGCGCGGCGGATGTAACTGAGGCCGGTCTCCGCGATGGGTTCGCGGATGGCGCCGCGCTGGTGCAGCGTCTCGATGATATTGCCGACGCTGCTCCCGCTGCGGGCGAGGCCATCGCGGATCGAGCGGAACTGCGCGCGGCGTTCTTCCAATTTGCCGAGGCCGGGCACGTCTTCGGGCGGCGATTCGTAGAGCACGGCCCCACCGCCTTGCTGGAGGACGAGCAGCTTGGACAAAGTTTCCACGGGCATCTGCTTCGTCGCCGGGATGACGACGGCGCGGTAGCGCGAGCCGCCGGGCGTGACGAGCGCGCCGCCCTCGACGTGCGTGTGCTGCAACTGGTCGTCGGAGATATAGTCGATGCTGTAGCCGGCTTTCAGCAGGGCCTGGGCATTGCGCTCGAAGGCTGAGCCGGTGAGCCAGCTGCGGTCGTGCACACCGTATTGTTTCATCAACCCGTCGGGCACGGATACGACATCATGAAAGGGCCAGTAGAGCAGCACGTCGTTGTCAGGTCGGCCGGATTGGAGCACGGTTTGCACGCGGCCGACGTAGGCGTTGAGCGCGGCGAAGTCGCCCCACCAGGTGTTGTTGGGGTTGAACTGGGTGGCGGCGTAGAACAACCAGCCGGGCCACGCCGCGTCCTTCGGCGAAAAAACCGTGCCGTGGTAGAGGATGTGGTTGATGCCGGTGGTGAACAGCCGGTCGATCTCGGGCTTGGTGAACGAGAGCGCGACCTGCCAGTGTTCGCGCAGCCAGGTGCAGGTCTCGCTGGAGGCGAGCGGGTGGCCCATCACGTGCGCGGCCGACGACGCCATGCGGAGGACGAGCGGGTCGGGCAGGTCGCGGTTGGAAGTCCACTCGCGGCGCAGGCCGGGGATGGGGAAGGGCGTTGAGCCGAAGGTTTCCGTCTCGGGAATGTCCACGGTGCCGTAGAGGTCGAGCAGGTTGGCCGGCGCGCCGTGGGACTGGTTGCGGACAATGAAACCGTGCGCGTGCGACCAGCGCACCCATTCCTGCAGGTAATCGAGATGCAGTTTCGCCAGTGTCGCGCGGTAGTCGCCCTTCAGGCGGGCGAGTGACGCGGGGTCGAGGGGCGATTTCTCCATGAGCTCGGCGGCGTGGTCCTGCAGGTCGTAGCCGTGCATTGCCGAGAAAGTGGCAGGCAGCGCGGGGGTCCACGACGAGTTGTAGTATTCGAACGAATCGTGGAATTGCCCGCGCACGAGCCCGGCGGGGAAATTCGCGAACGCCTTGGTGAACGGCGCGAGATAACGGCCGAGGGCGGCGGTGGAGTAGGGATCAACGACGAGACCCTCGGCGCCGGGGGCCGCGCGCTTGACCTTCATCTTGGTGGGCGTGCCGGTGAGTTTGCCGTCCACGAGAACGAGTGAAGCGGAGCCATCCTCCGGCGTGACCCACGGTCCGCCGAAGGGCCAGCCGGTGCCGGTGGCCATGTCCGCGCCGAGGCCGAGGCGCTGCGCTTCGCGGCCGGTGTAAGCGAGCATCTCCATCCAGCGCGGGGACAGGAATTCAATATAGCGATCCTCGGCACCCTTCGCGCCGTAGATCGGGGTGATCTCGACGCCACCCAGACCGGCGGCGGCGAACTGCTCGAGCTGGCGCGTGATGCTGGCTTCATCGACCGCGCTGCCGGGCCACCACCAGCGCGTCCAGGGCTTGGTGGTGTCGGGCGGAGGAGTGGCTTGGGCCGAGTTGGCAAATACGAGCCAACACAGGAGGAGCAGGGTGAGGGAAAATCTCATGGGGCAGTGTGGCTGTAGCTCCAGATGTGCGTCTTATCAAGCGAAGCGCCCGGGTTTGTGCTCGGACTGTCAAGACGGCGGGAACAATGACGCGTCGAACCACCGGGCTAGTTTGACCGACTCAGCCACTCCTATCATACCCCTGCACGGGAGCGCTTAGGCCAACTCGTTTGCGCCTCGGCCTTCCTGCCGGCGATTTTCTCGCTCCCTTTCTCCGTCCCATGACCGTTTCCCCTTCACCTGCCCGCGTCGCCATCATCGGCGTGTCCGGCTATGGCAGCATCCATCTGCAACTGGCGCGCGAGAGCCGGGACCGGGGCGAAATCAAGATCACGACCGCCGCGATCATCAATCCGCAGGAGGAGAGCATGACCATCGCGGAATTGCGCGGACGGGGCGCGGAGATTTTCTCGGATTACCAAGAGATGTTCCGCCGTCACGCCGGCCGGATCGATCTCTGCCTCATCCCCACCGGCATCCACTGGCATGCGCGCATGACCATCGCGGCGCTGGAAGCTGGCGCGAACGTATTGGTGGAAAAACCCCTCGCGGGCTCGGTGGCCGAGGTGGAAGAAATCCGCCGCGTGGAGCAGCGCACGGGGCGGTTCGTGGCGGTGGGCTTCCAGGATTTCTATGAACCCGGCACGGTCTGGCTGAAGCACGAACTCCAGCGCGGCGTGATCGGGGAGATCGAGTCGGTGCGGTTTCTGGGCCTCTGGCCGCGGCCCCGCGGCTACTTCACGCGCAACAACTGGGCCGGCCGCCTGAAGGTGGACGGGGTCCCGGTCATGGATTCGCCGTTGAACAACGCCTTCGCGCATTTCGTGATGCTGAGCCTGTTTCTGGTCGGGGCCGAGACTTCCGCCGACACGCCCAGCCTCGCCGGAGTCGAATTACTGCGGGCGCACGCGATCGAGAGCTTTGACACGGCGGTCGTTCGCCTGCTCACGGCCCGCGGGGTGAAACTTTGGTTTGGTGCCAGCCACGCCTGCCGCGAGACGGTCGAGCCTGAGATCGTGATCACCGGCCGGCACGGCCAAGCCTGCTGGCGCTACGAATCCGAGGCGTGGTGGCGGGCGACCGAAGGCGGCACCACGCGCCACACCCTGCTGGACATCACCGGCGCCCGGCGCGCGATGTTCAGCGCCGCGCTCCAGCGGCTGCGTGATCCCGCCACCCCGATTTGCACGAGTGAACTGGCCGGCCGGCACACGGCGCTGATCGAGGCGATCCACCGCCAAGCCCGCATCGAGCTCGTGCCGCCGGAGAAAATTGTCTGGTCGGGCACGAATGGCGACGCCTCGCAGGTGCCCGAGATCCTGGGCATGGCCGAGGCGCTGCGCCGTTCGTATGTGGCGGAGCAATCGCTGGCGGCGAGCGGTTTCAGTCTCGCCGCACCGTCCGGCGGGAGTTGAATCCGGGCCGGCCTCCCGCGAGGAGCCGCTCCATTCATGCGCGACGAGACGTCCACCGCCCTGCTGGTCCTTCAGGGCATCAAAAAAAATTACGGGGCGGTGCGCGCCCTGCAGGGCGTGGATTTCGACCTGCGGGCCGGCGAGGTGCATGCGCTGCTGGGCGAAAACGGCGCGGGCAAATCAACTTTGATCAACATCATCACCGGGGCCCGGTCGCCCGATGCGGGCACGCTGACACTGGCGGGCCGTCCGCTGGGCGCTTTGTCGCCGGCTCTGGCGCGCTCGCTCGGCATCGCGTGCGTGCACCAGCAGCCGGCCTTGTTTGCCGAATTGACCGTGGCGGAAAACATCGGGCTCCGGCTCGAGGCCGGCGGGGCGTGGCGCCGGGTGGACTGGCGGCGGCGCGCAGCGCAGGCGGCGGAATTGCTGCAGCGGGTCGGCGCGGAATTTTCCGCGGACCGGACCGTGCGGGAATTGTCCATGCCCGAGCAGCAGCTCGTGGAAATCGCCTGCGTCCTCGGTGCGGGCTCGCGTATCGTCATCATGGACGAACCGACGGCCTCGCTCACGCGGCGCGAACAGGAGAAACTCTACGAGATTGTGCGCAGCCTGCGGGCGGTGGGCACGGGCGTCGTCTATATTTCCCACCGGCTCGAGGAGATCCGCGTGCTGGCGGACCGGGTCACGGTGCTGCGCGATGGCGTCAGCGTGGGGACGAGCGCCGTGGGCGAGGTGACCGAGCCGGAATTGATCAAGCTGATGGTCGGGCGCGAGGTCTCCCTGACGCAACGGGCCGCCGGAGCAACACCGGGCGCCGTGCGACTGGCGGTGAAGAATCTCAGTTGCATCGCCGGGGGAGTGCGCGACGTGACCTTTGAAATTCGCGCCGGGGAAATTTTCGGGCTTGCCGGTCTCGTCGGGGCCGGACGCACCGAGCTGGCGCGCACACTGTTCGGGCTGACGCCCGCTGACGCGGGCCGGTTGCAAGTGGACGGGCGCGATATCGCGATTCGTTCGCCCGGCGAGGCGATCGCGGCCGGCCTGGCCTATGTGCCGGAGGACCGGCGGCGGCACGGGGTCATTCTCGAGATGCCCATTGCCCAGAACATGACGCTGGCGGTGCACAGCCGGCTGTTTCCCGGTGGTTGGCTGCGTGCCGGACCGGAACTGAGCGTGGCCGCGAAGTTCATCGGTGATCTCAGCATCAAGGTCGCCGGCCCGGATGCACCAGGTGCGAGCCTGAGCGGCGGCAACCAGCAGAAAGTGGCGCTCGCGCGCTGGCTAGCCACGAAGCCGCGGGTGCTCATCCTCGACGAGCCGACGCAGGGCGTCGATGTCGGGGCCAAGGGCGAGATCCATCGCATCATCCGGCGGCTGGCCGCCGACGGGCTGGCGGTGCTGCTGATCTCCAGTGACCTGCCCGAGGTGCTGGCGTTGAGCGACCGCCTCGGCGTGATGCGCGGCGGCACGCTGACCGCGAGCCTCCCGGGCGATTCCGATCCGCACACCGTCATGGCCGCCGCGCTGGGCCAACCATCATGAACCGCTATTTCCGCGAAATCTCGGTTACGATTGCGCTGGGCCTGATCCTGCTGGCGATGGCCGTGTTGGCGCCGGGATTCTTCCAGCCCCAGCCGCTGCTCTCGCTCGTCACGCGCGAGGCACCGACGCTGGTGGTCGCTTGCGGCATGGCGCTGATCATCATCAGCCGGCAAATCGACATCTCGGTCGGCTCGCAATTTTCCGTGTGCAGCATCTGCGCCGGGTTGCTCGCGGCGCGGGGCTGGCCGCTCGGTCTGGTGGTGCCGGCGGCGGCGGCGATCGGGGCACTGCTCGGTGCCTGCAACGGCATGCTGGTCGCCGGGCTGCGGCTGCCCTCGATTGTCGTGACCCTCGCCACGATGGTCATTCTGCGACAGGGTCTGAACCTCGTGCAGCAGGGCGCCTTTGTGAATCTGCCCGACAGCGTCCAGTGGTTTGGCCTCAGCCAAGCGGCCGGGCAATGGACCCTGGTCGGCCTCGCGCTGGCCTTGCTGCTAGTCTTCGGTCTCGCGATGCGCCGGGTGGCGGCCGGGCGTTGGGTTTATGCCGTGGGCACCGACGCCGAGGCGGCGCGGCTGGCCGGTATCCGGGCGCAGCTCGTGACCTTCATGGTTTTTGTGCTCATGGGCACCTTGGCTGGAATCGCCGCGACCATGAACATCGTGCAATCGCCGCAGGTGCAGCCGGCGGTGGGATCGGGCCTGGAGCTGAAGGTCATCGCCGCCGTCGTCGTGGGCGGCGTCGCGATCTCGGGCGGGCGGGGCAATGTGTGGGGCGCCTTCGCCGGGCTGCTCCTGCTGGCCTGCGTCTCCCCCGCGCTCACCCATTTGCATATCGAGGCCTATTGGGAAAAAACCATCCAGGGCGCGATCATTCTACTCGCCGTCGTCGCGGAGGGCCTGCGGCAAAGAAAGAGCAAGGGGGGCCGGGAATGAGCACGACCGATCACCAGTCCGGTTGGAAAAACATCCTCCTCCGTTACGAGACCCTGCTGCTCGCCGTGCTCGTGGTGGAGTGGCTGTTTTTCTACCACTACGGCACCACGACCAACCGGCGGGGCGTGTTCGTGGGTTTCGGCACGCTCGACCGGCAGTTCGACATTCTGCGGCATTCCTGCGAGATCGGCCTGCTTGCTCTGGCGTTGACCCCGGTGATCCTGACCGCGGGCATCGACCTGTCCGTCGGCTCGCTGCTCGGGTTGTGCGCTATCCTGTTCGGCAAACTCTGGCGTGATGGCGGGCTGACGATCCCGGTCGCGGCGGCGCTGACGCTCGTCGCGGGGGCGCTTGGTGGCGGACTCAACGCCGGGCTCATCACGGTCCTGCGTCTGCCGCCGCTCATCGTGACGCTGGGCACGTATTCGCTCTTTCGCGGCCTGGCCGAGGCCATCACGCACGGCGCGGTGACCTACACGGATTTTCCGGCCAGCTTTCTCTTTCTCGGGCAGGAGCGGTGGCTCGGGCTGCCCACGCAGGCCTGGCTGTTCCTGCCCGTGGCGGCGGCGGTCTGGTTGCTGGTGCACGGCACGGCGACGGGACGTTCGCTGCGGGCGATCGGATTTTCGCCGGAGGGCGCGCGCTACGCGGGTCTGCCGGTCGAGCGGCGGGTCGCACTGGTCTATGTGCTCAGCGGATTCATCGCCGCGGTGGCCGCGCTGATCTACACGGCACGGCTCGGGCAGGCCAAGGCCGACGCGGGCACCGGCTACGAATTATTTGCCATCACCGCGGTGGTGCTCGGCGGCACCAGCATCTTCGGCGGGCGCGGCAGCGTCACGGGCACGTTGCTCGGGGTCGCCGCTATCGCGGTGCTGAAAAGCGGTCTCGCCACCTTGCCCGTGGTAATCCGCTTGAATGCGGCCGAGGAAATGTCCGGCATGCTGACGGGCGCGCTCCTCCTGCTCGCGCTGACCGGGAGCATTTTGCCAAAAATCTTGTCTACGCTCCGCGCCCGCCGTCAGGCTGGCTGAACCCAAACCCCGTCCCGCATGAACCCCTCCATCCGGCGCCTCGGTGCCATTCTCGTTCTGCTCGGCAGTCTCGTCCCGGCCCTCGCCGCCGAGGCCAAGCTCATGATCACCATGATGCCCAAGGCGAAGGGCAACGCGTATTTCATTTCCTGCAAGGCCGGGGCCGACAAGGCCGCCAGGGAACTCGGCGTCGAGCTGCTTTTTGACGGCCCGACCGACAGCAACGCGGCCAAGCAAAACGAGATCGTCGAGAACTGGATCACGCTGGGCGTCGATGTCATCACGGTGGCGGCGGAGAACAAGGAGGGCATCTCCACCGCGCTCCGCAAGGCGCAGAAGCAGGGCATCAAGGTTATCACCTACGATGCCGACGCGCTGCCCGACGTGCGTTCGTTTTTCGTCAACCAAGCCACGCCGCAGGGCATCGCCTACGGTTTACTGGACGAGGCCGCACGGCTGATGGGCGGGGAAGGGGAGTTTGCCATCATCACCGCCACGCTCACCGCCGGGAACCAGCGGGAGTGGCTGAAGCACATGGACGTCCGCCTCGCCGAGAAATACCCCAAGATGAAGCTCGTCGCGGTGCGGCCGAGCGACGACCTCAAGGACAAGGCGCAATCCGAGGCCACCGCGCTGATGAGCGCGAATCCCAACCTGAAACTGCTCATGGCCATTTGCACGCCCGGCACGCCCGGAGCCGCCGAGGCTGTGAAGCAGGCGGGCAAGACCGGCAAGGTGAAGGTCATCGGCCTCGGCCTGCCCAACGAAAACAAGCGCTACGTTCACGAGGGTGTCACGGAAAGCGTCATGCTCTGGAATACCGAGGATCTCGGCTACCTGACCGTCTGCGCGGCGGTGGCGCTGGCGAAGGATGAGATCAAGCTCGGTGCCACCAGCATCACGGCCGGCGCGCTCGGCACTTTTGAAATCAAGGGGGACAACATCCTCCTCGGGAAGCCGTATATTTTCAACCAAGCCAATATCGACCGGTTCGATTTCTAGACCGCGCCGCCGGCCGTTTCTGTAAATAGCTCGGACTGTCTGAAACAAGGCTCCGTTGTGTCTGGTATTTGGGGGGGTTCTCGTAGGGGAGTAGGAATTACCCCCTGTCAGTCACCTCGCACCCCAACCCCCCCCCAAGGCATTTGAGCGTTCCGCGTTTTCGCGCGCCCCGATGTGTATTTGCAAACCATACCTGACCCCAACCCAACCATGACCCCGCTAAAAATGAACTCAGATCGAGCCCGGCGATTCCTGACGCCTTTACTGGCGTTGACCGTCGCCCTGCCGGCTTTCGCGCAGGTGGCCAACAACCCCGCGCCCACACCTGCCGAAGGAAAGCCCGTGAAGGTCGAGCAGACCTCCGAGAACAGCAAGGAAGGGGACAAGGACCTGCTCCAGCTCTCCCCCTTCGTCGTCACCACCAGCCGGGACCAGGGTTACTATGCGGCCAACACGCTCGCCGGCAGCCGCCTGAACACCAATCTCGCCGACCTCGGCGCGTCGATCTCGATCATCACCAAGCAGCAGATGGAGGACACTGCCTCGACGGATATCAACGACCTCTTCCGCTACGAGGTGAACACGGAGGGGTCGCTGACCTACACCCCGGGCACCCAGAGTTTCCGCAATGACGGCGTGCTCGACGTGAACGCCGGCGGCACGCAGGGCAATTCCGTAGCCTCCCTCACGAACGCCCAGGCCAACCGCGTGCGCGGCCTCGGCTCACCGAGCGCGGCCATCAACTACTATCCCTCGATCGCCGCGCTGCCGTTCGACTCCTACAACACCCAGTCGGTGGAAATCAGCCGCGGACCCAACTCCATGCTCTTCGGCCTCGGCAGCCCGGCGGGCATCGCCAACCAGACGACGGCCTCGGCGCAGTTCATCAAGAACAGCACCAGTATCTCCTGCCGCACCGACCAATACGGCTCGTTCCGCAGCAACCACAGCTTCAACCAGAGCCTGATCGCCGGCAAACTCGCGATCTACGGCGCGGCGCTCTATGACGACCGCCGGTTCGACCGCAAGCCGGCCTCGGATAAGACCAAGCGCTTCTACGGTGCCATCACCTTCAAGCCGTTCAAGAAGACGACCATCAAGGTGAACTTCGAAAACTACACCAACGAGAACAACCGGCCGAACACCCTCACGCCGCGCGACTACGTCACGCAGTGGAACCTCGCCGGCCAGCCCTACTATGACGCGGCCTCCCACAAGATCCTCAGCCTGAAGACAGGCAAGGAGCTCAGCATTCTGGTGAATAACGCCAACAACACCACCTACGCCCAGACCGTGCGCGACTTCGTCCGCGGGCTGCCCGGTTATGATCCGACGAAGCGCGGCACATCCGCCACCGCCTTCGGCGGGACGGACACAACCTTCAACTTCTACAACGGCC
>JAHFTH010000038.1 GCA_023269445.1 Lacunisphaera sp. | reverse complement strand
TTTTGTTCCAACGCTCCAGCCTCATCAGCCAGATGCTGGCGTTCGACTGCGTATCGAAATCCATCAGCAGCACGCGCATACCTCGCCGGGCTAGGCTCGCTGCTGTGTTTACGATCAGTGAGGTCTTGCCTACACCACCCTTGTAATTGAGGAAGGCTATCTTGCGTGCCATAGGTATTTTATATATCTGGAAAATAACATGCCATATGACTCAACGGGTGCCAGATAAAAATTTTACTAAGTTGTCGGATTGAATGAAACCTTCATCCCTCATGCCTGAAGCCTGCCTACAAGAACTTTATTCGCCCCGCGGTTGTTGCTTTGGCTGCGGCCCGGCCAATCCCCATGGACTACGTCTCCGTAGTTTCGTCCAAGGCGGCGAAGTCATCGCGCAGTGGCGGCCTGACGAAAAATACCAAGCTTTCCCCGGCATGTTGAACGGCGGCATCATCGGCACGCTCCTTGATTGTCATAGCAACTGGACCGCCGCCTGGCACCTCTGCCAGCAGGGCCGGTTGGATAAACCGCCCTGCACGGTCACGGCCGATTACGCCATCAGGCTGCTCCGCCCCACCCCGACCGACTCTCCCCTCGGACTCGTTGCCCGCGTCGTCGAGTCATCCGCTGATCGCGCCACCATCGAGGCGGTCCTCACCTCTGCGGGCAAACCCCGCGCCACCTGCCGGGGCACTTTTGTCGCCGTGCAACCGGGCCATCCGGCCTACCATCAGTGGTAAGACCGATATTCGTCACCCGATCGTGACGCAATGCACACGCCACCGTCACCTCGAGGAGCGATCCTCGGCTATGTCCCGTCCTGCCAAAATTCTAGCCGTCGATGACGAGCCCGATCTCATCGATCTGATGCAATACCACCTGGTTCGCGCGGGCCATGAGGTCACCACCGCGACCAATGGCTGGGAGGCCATCCACGCCATCAGACAGAGCCGGCCCGACCTCATCCTCCTCGATCTGATGCTGCCCGACCTCGATGGTTTTGGCGTCTGTGAGATTTTGCGCCGTGATCCTCTCACCGCCACCATCCCGATCGTGATCGTCTCGGCGTGGGCTTCGTCCGACTCGCGCAATCTCGGCTTGGAACTCGGGGCCTTGGATTATCTAACCAAACCGTTCAGCCCGCACGAGCTGGTCGAACGCGTCAACCGGCTCGTCCACGCCCGCGCGGTCTGACCACCTCGCAACGCCGCGTCAGAGCGCCGCGTTGAATTCGATCGGCACTGCCATGCGGAAACTCACCTTGCGCCCATTCATCGTGCCCGGCTCGAACCGCCAGCGCAGCACCGCTCGCACGGCCGGATCGACGAATTCGGAATGCGTCCACCGCACCGCCTCGGCGCGCACCACCCGGCCCGTGGTGTCCACGACGAACTCCACAGTCACCGAGCCGGTGATGCCGGCGTGGCGCATCGCGTCTGGGTAGTTCGGGGAAGGTTGCACTATCGCCCGCGGGATATGATCGAGGTTGGTAACATTGAGCACGCTGGGCGGGCCCGGAGGACCGCCACCCGGGCCGCCCAATTCGCCCATGGTTTTCGGAAGTTCGGTCACCGGGGTGATCGACACGATTCGTTCCGTGACCGGCATGGTGAAGACGGTCTCCTTGGGCAGGTCCGTCAGAATGTCCGGCAGTGACGGTGGCAACGGCGTGGGGCCTCCGGCGGTTTCACCGGCAGCGGTTACGGGAGTTTCCTCGGGTGTCATTTCGATCGGCGGCAGCGGAGGCAGAACCAGCGGCACCTCCTTGACGGTCGGCGACACGGTTCTGTTCGAGGAACTGAGCAGCAGCGCGCCGTGCAGGCTCGCTGCGATGATGACCGGCCAGACATAGCGTTCGGTGTTCATAGTGGGTGTCTCCAACAACTCTACGATTGGCTGCGGACTTTCTTAGAGCACTCCGGCATTGCCATCCGCTGCGCCCGATTGAATGGTCCCGGCGTTGAAAGCCACCGACCTTGCCTACAATCAGGCCCTCGGTATCCGCGCCGCGCCAGCCGGGGCCGAACATCTGCTGGAGCTACCCTTCGCTCCGCTCGTGCAAAACCACCTCGGCACGATGCACGCAGCGGCCCAGTTCTCCCTCGCGGAGGCGGCCAGCGCTGAGTGCCTGCAACGTCACTACGGTGCCGGCGTGGACGAAGTCTTTGGCGTGGTGCGAGGGGTTGAGGTCAAATATCGCCGGCCGGCCAAGGGTGACCTGCTCGCCTTCGGCACCCCGGACGATCACACCCGCGACCATCTGCTCGCCGAGCTGGCGGGTCGCGGCCGGACGAGTGCCGTGATCCTGATTGATCTCAAGGATCGCGCCGGCACGCTCACTTTTCATGGCAAGTTCGAGTGGTTCATCTCCCGTGTTCCCCCGCCCCAGCTCTAGCTTGGTGCGCCAGTGCTGCTGCCTGCTTGCCTGGGTCCTGACCGCGCTCCCCGCCCTAGCCGAGATGCCCGGCTACTTGCGGACCGCCCTGAATAATTTCACCCCCGGGGTGCCACCGGGCTGGGCCTGCACGATCACCACCACGCGCAACGACGATACGCTCGTCGAACGCTTCGATCCCTCGCGTCCGCTGGGCGGACAATGGAGCCTCCTGCAATGCCATGGTCGCGGCCCCACGGCAGAGGAACTGGAAAAATATCTATCCTCCCGCCCGCCCGGCAGCTCGGTCGGCCCCCAGGCCAATTTCCAAAAAGCTGATATCGAACCAGGCAGCCTCACCCTCGTGCGCGAGGACGACGAACGCGCTGAATTCAAAGGCACATTCCGTCAGGAATCCACCGGAGCCGACAAGATGCTCGGCCACCTTGTCCTGCACCTGACCGTCAACAAACACCGGCCCTATTTCGAGAAATACACCCTCTCGCTCGAGACCTCTTATTCACCCGTGCTCGGCGTGAAAATGAATGAACTCGAGGTGGTGGCAAACTTCACCGCCCCCGACTCCGATCATCCCAGTCTGCCTGCCGCCCAGACCTCGCGGTTTGCCGGCCGGATCCTCCTCATTCCCACCGAGGAAAACCTCCGGGTCACCTACCGCGACTTTGCCCGGGTCCCGTAATCAGCTATCACGTTGACTTTGCGCCATAATGCACAGGCTTAAGGGCTCGCCACTTCACTTGTGAAAAGCCTCTCGTTCCGCTGGCAGCTCACGCTGTTTATTCTGATGATTTGCGGTGTGACCCTGTCACTCGCACTGGTCGGCTTGTATCTCTATGACGTGCAGCAGTTCAACGGCGAGGTTCAGTCCCGGCTCGAGAAGACGCAGTTCTTGGTCGCCGGCAATCTCGTCCCGCTCCTTGAGCAAAATCCCGAGGCCACGGACCTGCAGCTCGCCAGTCTCGGAGTGGATTCCCAGATCGTCGCCGCCGCCGTTTACACCCCGGACGGTAAGTTCCTCAGCCGTTACGTGCGCTTCGGCGCCCATGAGGTCATACCCCTGCCCCCCAAGAGTCTGACCAAGCCATTATTCGATAGCCACCGCTTGGTGGCGTGGACGCCCGTCAGCTCAGGCAACAAGATCCTCGGTGTGCTCTACCTCAAAGCCGAGGAAAGCGAGGCCGACAAGGAACGACTTGGCAACCTGCTCCGTCTGGCCGGCATCATCTTCTCCAGCGCTGCCTTCCTTGCCATCACCGTGGCCTTCCGGCTCGGCGGTCGCTTTACCCAGCCGATCACCGAGCTCGCCCATGTCGCCTCCTCCGTCCAGCGCACCAACGACTACAGCGAGCGCGTCGAGAGCACCGCGAGCGGCGAGATCGGTGAGCTGATCGAGTCCTTCAACGCCATGCTGGACACGATCCAGACCAAGACTTCCGAGCTTGAGGCGGCGCGCGAAACCGCCGAAGGCGCCAAAGACCAACTCGAGGAAGCCAACCGCACCCTCGAGGCCCGCGTCGAGGATCGCACCAAGCTCCTCGCCAAGGCCGTCAAGGACGCCGAGGAAGCCAGCAAGGCCAAGAGCAGCTTCCTCGCCAAGATGAGCCACGAGCTGCGCACCCCCCTCAACGCCATCATCGGCTACAGCGAAATTCTCCGCGAGGATGCCGTCGACGACAACGACACCCGCACCGCCGATGACCTCGACAAGGTCCTCAACGCCGCCCGCCATCTCCTCGGCCTCATCAACGACGTCCTCGATATTTCCAAGATTGAGGCCGGCAAGATGGAGCTCTACCTTGAGACCTTCGATCTCGCCAAGGTCGTCAACGAGACCATCGCCACCGCCCAGCCGCTCATCGCCAAGAAAGGCAACACCCTCGCACTCGACTGCCCGCCCGACATCGGCGCCATGCACGCCGACGCCACCAAGCTCCGCCAGATGCTCCTCAACCTGCTGAGCAACGCCAGTAAGTTCACCGAGAAGGGCACCATCACTCTCAAGCTCACCCGGCAGCCCGAGACCCAGACCATCGAGTTTGCCGTCATCGATAACGGCATCGGCATGAGCCCTGAGCAGCTCACCCGCCTCTTCCAAGCCTTCAGCCAGGCCGACGCCTCCACCACCAGCAAGTATGGCGGCACCGGCCTCGGCCTCGCCATCTCCAAGCAGTTTGCCCAGATGATGCTCGGCGACATCACCGTCACCAGCACCGCCGGTGTCGGCTCCACCTTCACCATTCGCCTGCCCGTCACCGTCGAGACCAAGAAACCCAAAGTCATCACTCCCGCCAGCCAGCGCCTCACCCGCTCCCCCTTCTCCAACGAAAAGCGCCCCAAGATCCTCGTCATCGATGACGACAAGGACATCCGCATCATCGTGACCGAGATTCTCGACCAGAGCGGCTACGAAGTCTTCACCGCCGGCTCCGGCCAGCAAGGCCTCGACCTAGCCGCCCAGATGGTGCCCAACCTCATCATCCTCGACCTGATGATGCCCGGTATGGACGGCTGGACCGTCCTCACCAAGCTCCAGCACAAGCCCGCTCTCGCCGACATTCCCGTCGTCATCCTCAGCGGTGCTAGCGGCCTTGACATGGCCATGTCCCTCGGTGCCGCCGCCGTGCTCTTCAAGCCCGTCGATGCCGGCCAGCTTACCGCCGAGATCGCCGCCCAGCTCGCGCCCCTGCCCCCTTCCTACATCCTCCTCGTCGAGGACGACTCCGATTCCCGCACCCTCATCACGCGCCTGCTCGACACCGAGGGCTGGAATTCCCGCTCCGCCATCAACGGCAACGCCGCCCTCCGCATCCTCAAGCAGGCCTCGCCCGCCATGATCGTCCTCGACCTCAAAATGGCCGGCATGAATGGCTTTGAGCTGCTGGAAGTCATCGGCAAAAATCCCGTCTGGAGAAAAATCCCCGTCGTCATCGTCACCTCGATGGATCTGACGACCGACATGCGCGATTACCTCACCCCGCGCACCGTCGGCATCCTCTACAAGGGCCGCTTCAGCCGCGAGGATCTCCTCGGCGCCATCCGCCCCGTCGTCCAGAGCGCCACCCTTTCCGCCTCCTAATTTCCTCAACCCCTGTTCCCATGCCCAAGATTTTACTCGTCGAAGATAACGAAATGAACCGCGACATGCTCACCCGTCGCCTCGAAAAGCGCGGCTACACCATCGCCATCGCCATCGACGGCGGTGCCGGTGTCGCCCTCGCCAAGAGCGAGCTGCCCGACCTCATCCTCATGGACATGTCCCTCCCGGTCCTCGACGGCTGGGATGCCACCAAGCAGGTCAAGGCCGACCCCGTCACCAAAGGCATCCCCATCATCGCCCTCACCGCCCACGCCATGGAAGGCGACCGCCAGAAAGCCCTCGCCGCCGGCTGCGACGATTTCGACACCAAGCCCGTCGAGCTCAACCGCCTCCTCCTCAAGATCGAGGAGCTCCTGAAGAAATTCCCGCCCAAGCCCACGGCATGAGCAGCGACCAGTCCAGTCCTTCCGACGGTTCGATCCCGCCGGTCAACCTCACGCCTCTGCTCAAGGCGCTCCAGACCCGCGACCACGAAGGCCTCTCCAAGCTCCGTCACGCCCTCCGCACCCCGCTCAACCAGATCATCGGCTACAGCGAGCTCCTCATGGAGACCGCCGAGGAGACCGGCACCACCAGCCTGATCCCCGAGCTTAAGCGCATCCACTCCGGTGGTGCCGAGCTCCTCGCCCTCATCAACGACGCCCTCGCCGCCTGGAAAATCGAGGCCGGCAAAGTTGACTTCGCCGCTCTGCGCGAAAACCTCCGCACCCCGCTCAGCGCGGTCATCACTCTCACCAGTGAGAGTCTCGCCAAGGCCCGCACCGCCGGCCAGGCCGCCATCGCCAAGGACCTCGAGAAAATCCTCCTCGCCGCGCAGAATCTTCTCAGCCTCTCCGAGAACACCGCCGCCACCGAACAAGTCGAGCCCGGCAGCGCCTCCCCGCTCGACGACACCAGCAGCGCCATTGCGGCCCTGAACGCCCCGCCCCTCCACCCCGGCAAAGTCACCCCCGAGGATTTCGGCCTCTCCAGCCAGCCGATGCCCAACGCCCGGATTCTGGCCGTCGATGACGACGCCATGAACCGCGACATGCTCCTCCGTCGCCTCGACAAACTCGGCTACGACGTCACCGAGGCCGCCACCGGCCGCGAAGCCCTCGCCAAGGTCAAGGACGGCAACTTCGACCTCATCCTTCTCGACATCCTCATGCCCGACCTCGACGGCTTCCAGACCCTCGAGTTCATCAAGGCCGACCCCCGCCACAAACACATCCCCGTCATCATGCTCACCGCCCTCGACGACGTGGACAGCACCGTCCGCTGCATTGAGGCCGGCGCCGAGGACTACGTGCCCAAGCCCTTCAGCCCCGTCATCCTCCGCGCCCGCATCACCGCCACCCTCGAAAAGAAACGCCTCCGCGACCAGGAGCAGGCCTTCCTCGCCCAGCTCCAGATCGAACGCACCAAGTCCGAGCGCCTCCTCCTCAACGTCCTCCCCAAGGCCATCGCCGAGCGCCTCAAGGCCGGCCAGCGCACCATCGTCGACAGCTTCATCGACTCCACCGTGCTCTTCGCCGACATCGTCGGCTTCACCCGCATCGCCGCCAAGCAATCGCCCCAGCGCACCGTCCAGCTCCTCAACGAGATTTTCTCCAGCTTCGACCGCATCGCCGAGCAGCACGAGGTCGAGAAGATCAAGACCATCGGCGACGCCTACATGATGGTCAGCGGCGTCCCCATCATTCGCAACGACCACGCCGAGGTCTGCGCCGCCGCCGCCTTCGAGATTCTCGAGGCCGTGCGCGCCTTCAACCGCCGCCACTCGCTCGACTGGGCCATCCGCGTCGGCATGAACAGCGGCCCCGTCGTCGCCGGCATCATCGGCACCAAGAAATTCGCCTACGACCTCTGGGGCGACACCGTTAACATCGCCAGCCGCATGGAATCCCACGGCCAGCCAGGCCACGTGCAAGTCTCCGAGGTCACCAAGAATCTCCTCTCCGACAAATACGATTTCCAGCCCATGGGCGTCATCGACATCAAGCACTCCGCCCCGATGCCCACGTATCTGCTGCTCCAGCGCAAACCGGCGAAGTAGGCCGCACGCTGCCCAGCTGTAACGGTGGACCAAAGTGAATGAGTGAATCATCGACAAGTCCGACCGACCAAGAGGAGCAGATGATCTGTCCGTCTTGTCACACACCGAATGTGTCATTCGCGCGCTACTGTTCGTCGTGCCATGCGCCACTAGATTCCACCACCATGCTGGGACCGCTCGGTCAGATAGAAGCAGAGGGCTTCGCGCTTCGTGAGGCGACAGGCGGAATGTCGAGTCTGATAATCGTGGTCGGCATCTGGCTTCTGTTCTTCCCTGCGCTTTGCATTTCAGTATTTCTTTCGGGCGCTTACTTATCGATGGGGCCCAACCTATCGGTCGATTGGCTGACAGGATTTGTGCCGTTATCTGCGTTCACGCTATTTTCGATCGTCTTACTTTATCAGACCACGTCGAATTTTATCCGGAAGAAGCGAGGAAAAGAACACAACCAGTAGGGCTTAGAAGTCGTAGAGCTCCCACGCGGGCGGGAATCTACCTCCATTCACTTCGCCGAAGTGAGCTGGAGCGACACAAACGCCGCCCGGTGGTCGCTGGCTTCGGTCGTGCCGGGGCCGTCCCAGATTTTTGCTCTGCCTTCGGCGACGAGCGGTTTCAATCCGGGTGAGACGAGCAGGTAATCAATCCGGCTGTAGATGTCCTCGCGGCGGAAATAATGCGTCCACGTCTCTCCTCGTGAGTCGGCCGCCCTGAGCAATTCCCCAATCTCGGTCTCGCCGCGCTTCTGCAGCGCACGCACCGGCCGCGTCGTGCGCGTGTCGTTCCAATCGCCGCAGACAATGAACTTCGCCTTCGCTGGATCGGGATAACGCGAGAGCACGAGGTCGCGCACGGCCTCGGCCTCCAGTGCCCGCCGCGTCGCGCCCTCGGGATCATCCTTTCGCTCAGTGAACTTGCTCTTGAGATGGATTACGAAGACTGAAACGTCGCCTTCGCTGGTGGCGAAGATCACCTCCAGCACACCGCGTTTCACGACGTCGGGCTGGCCGAAATACATGATCGGCACCGCGGCATGGCGACGCACCTCCTTGAACGGCACCTTCGACAACACCGCCACATGCCGGTCGGGATCGGCCGCCGCGAGCACGACCGTGTGCGGATAATCCTGTCCGGCCTGTTTCAACTCACGCTGGAAATCGTCGAGGAAGGACTGCGACCCCATTTCGCACACCGCGAGGATATCGGGTGCGATTCCCGCCACGACCTGCCTCAACGCGGCCTTTTCCTTCTCCGGCTTGGGATAGGCGGCGCGATACACCCCGTCCACCATCCGGTCGGCGATGGTGTAGTTCTCGACGTTGTAGGTGGCGACCGTAAGCGCGGCCGAGACCGAGACGGCCCAAAGAGAGGTTATCACGACGATTCCTGTCATTCTGAGCGCAGCGAAGTTACCGAGCCGAAGGCGACAGGGCTCTAATCCAGCAGCCCGACCGCCTGCGCACATGATTCTGGATCCTTCGCGATGCTCAGGATGACAAGCTGTGGTAATGGTGATCATTTTTCGCGTCAGTCGCGTGTTTCGCGGGCACTTCTCAGGTTTGGCCCAGCGCGCGTTCGCGCTCGACCAGCGTCGGGTGAGAGTAATACACCGCGCTGTAGAGCGGATGCGGCGTGAGGTTGGAGAGATTCTTCTGCGAGAGCTTGCGCAGCGCACCCGAGAGCGGCGCGGGCCCGCCCACGGCTTTGCGGGCGAAGGCGTCGGCCTCATACTCGTGCTTGCGTGACACCCAGTTGCCGATCGGCGAAAACCAGAACGTCGCCAGTCCGCCCAGCAGGCCGAAGAGCAGAAACGTCGGCGCGGTGGCCCCGGCGGGCAGACCAAAGGCGGTGTTGAACCACGGGGCCTGCGCGAGCCAGGCGATGACCGCGAAGGCGCCGGCCTGCAGCAACGCCATCGTCACGAGCCGCTGTGGGATGTGGCCGCACCGGTAGTGCCCGATCTCGTGGGCGAGCACCGCCTCGAGTTCGTCCTGCGCGAGCTGGGTCATGAGCGTGTCGAACAGCACGATGCGGCGGAAGCGACCGAAGCCCGTGAAGAAGGCATTGGAGTGCGCCGAGCGTTTCGAACCGTCCATCACCTCGATCGTCGACGCGCGGAAACCCGTGCGGTCGGACAGCGCGAGCAAACGTGTGCGCACCTCGCCCTCGGGCAGCGGCGTGAGTTTGTTAAAGAGCGGGAGGATGAGCTTCGGGTAGAGCACGAGCATCAGGAGCTGGAAGCCAAACAGCAGGACGAAGCCCCACACCCACCACCACGGCCCCACCCAACCGACCAGCGCGAGCAGCCCCCACGCAAGCGGGAAACCGATCGCGAGACCGAGCAGCGTGGATTTGACCTGGTCGGCGACCCAGAGCCCCAGCGTGCTCTTATTGAAGCCGAACCGCGCCTCCAACCGGAACTGCGCCCACCACGCCAGTGGCAAACCCGGCAGGCCGAGCAGAATCATCGTCGCGACCAGAAACAGCGCACCGCTCCACGCTGCACCCGGCGCGAGCGCATCGCATTTCGCCCACAGCCACGGCAGCAGCCCGCTGAACACGGCGATGGCGAGAACCGCCGCCTCGTAGATCATCTCGCCGGAACCGAACCGGCTTTTCGCGAGCGTGTAGTCGCCGGCCTTGGCAAAGGTCGCCTCATCCATCACGCCGATGAGCGCGGGCGGCAGGGCTCCGGCGCGGCGCCGCACCTCGGCGCGATTGAGGGCCTCGAGGCCCAACTGGGCAGCGAGGCGGGCGACCATGAGACCGATGACCGTCAGGGGTAGCCAATGCATGACCAAAGCAGAGACACGTTTCCTGTCACCTGCCAGCTAGAAGAAATCTATCCCTTGATCTGTTGTAGGCGGGGTGCTCCCACCCCGCGGGATTCAGCCTTCGTCGCGCATGCCACGCGGGGTGAGGGCACCCCGCCTACAAAATCCTGCAAAACTGATCGTTGTAGGTCGGGCTTTATGCCCGACAAAGCGAAACATCACGTCGGGCATAAAGCCCGACCTACAGGATACCTCGCGCCAACCTTAAATCTCTGGCCCCCAGCGCCCCGCCAAAGATTTATTGAAATCATCCGCCGCCGGCGCACAGTGGCGGCGTGGATTCCGACAAGACCGCCAAACTCAGTTTCGAGGCCGCCCTCACCAAGCTTGAAACCATCGTTGACTCGATGGAACAGGGCGAGGTGCCGCTGGCCGAGCTGCTCGCCAAATACGAGGAGGGCAGCAAGCTACTCAAGGTCTGCGAAGGCCGACTCAAGGACGCCGAGCTCAAGATTGCGAAACTGAAAAAGTCCAAAGACGGCGCCGCCTTCGAGCCGTTTGAATCCAGCCGCGCGGAATAACCGCCGCCCCCGTCCGTTCCCTGATGAACACCTCTCCGTCCACCTCTTCCCTCCTTTCGCGCATCGCCGGCCCCGCCGACGTCAAGGCCCTCGCGCCTGAACAACTGCCGCAACTCGCGCAGGAAATCCGCGACGAATTGATCGAGGTCACCTCCCGCAACGGTGGCCACATCGGCCCCAACCTCGGCGTCGTCGAGCTGACCATCGCGCTGCACCGCGTGTTCAGCACGCCGGAGGACCAGCTGGTCTTCGACGTCGCTCACCAAGGCTACGTGCACAAGCTCCTCACCGGTCGCGGCGGGGAATTCTTCGCCAAGCTCCGCAAGACCGGCGGCGCTTCCGGTTTCCTCACCCGCAGCGAAAGTCCGCACGACGCCTTCGGTGCGGGCCACGCCGGCACCGCCCTCTCCGCCGCGCTCGGCATGGCCACCGCCCGCGATCTGCGCGGCTCGCAGGAGCATGTCGTCGCCGTGTGCGGCGACGCGGCTTTCACCTGCGGCGTGACGCTTGAGGCGCTGAACAATGTCGTCAGCTCCACCAAGCGGCTCATCGTCATCCTCAACGACAACGAGTGGTCCATCGCCAAGAACGTCGGCGCCATCTCCGGCTACCTGAACCGCATCAGCACCAACCCGACCTACAACAAGCTGCACCACGACATCGAGGGCTTCTTCAAGAGTTTCCCCAGCGGTGTGGAGATGAACAAGGTCTACATGAAGTGGAAGCGCGAGACGAAGGACTTCTTCGTCGAGTCTTCGCTCTTCGAAAAGTTCGGCCTGCGCTATCTCGGCCCCGTCGACGGCCACAACCTCGACGCCCTGATGAAGAATCTGGAGTTCGCCAAGCACTGCGATGTGCCGGTGCTCATCCATGTGCTCACCAAGAAGGGCAAAGGCCTTGAGGCCGCGCTGGCCAGCCCGGAGAAATTTCACGGCGCCAGCCCCTTCGACCCCGACACGGGCGAGAACGTGCGGTCGATTCCCGGCACGCCGCCGAACTACCAGGATGTCTTCGGCGCGGCCCTCGCCCGCTTCGCCCGGTCGAACCCCAAGGTGCTCGGCATCACCGGCGCGATGCCGGCCGGCACCGGCCTGTCGCTCCTCGCGAAAGAACTGCCGGGTCAGTTCTTCGACGTGGGCATCGCCGAGGAGCACGCCGTGCTCTTCGCCGCCGGGCTCGCGACCAAAGATTTCCGTCCGGTCTGCGCCATCTACTCGACCTTCCTCCAGCGCGCCTACGACCAGATCATCCACGACGTCTGCCTGCAGAACCTGCCCGTGACTTTCTGCATGGACCGCGCCGGCCTCTCGGCCAATGACGGCGCCACGCACCACGGCCTCTTCGATCTCAGTTACCTGCGGTGCGTGCCCAACGCCATCGTCATGCAACCAAAGGACGAGGACGAGCTGGTGGACATGCTGCACACTTCGCTGCACCTGCCCGGCCCGGGTTTCATCCGCTACCCGCGCGGCTCGGGCACAGGCGCGGCGGTCAAGGCCGAGCCCGTTCTGCTCCCCATCGGCCAAGCCGAGGTGCTGCGGACCGGCACCCAGATTATCATCTGGGCCCTCGGCGGCATGGTGCCGGAGGCGCTCAAGCTCGCCTCACGCCTCGAACGCGAGGAGCAACTCTCGGTCGGCGTCGTGAACGCCCGGTTCGTCAAGCCGCTCGATTGCACTCTTCTCCTCAGCCAGGCGACCGTCGTGCCGCTCATCGTCACGATGGAGGACCACGTCCTCGCCGGCGGCTTTGGCAGCGCGGTGCTGGAGGCTTTGCAGGAAGCCCAGTGCACCACGCCGGTCGAGCGCATCGGCTGGCCCGACACCTTCGTGGAGCACGGCAACAGCGTGGATCTCCTCCGCGCCGCCCACGGCCTCGCCCCCGACGAGATCGCCCGCAAGGTGATCGCCCGCTGGCGCGGGCTCGCCTCGGTGAAGCCGACGGCGGACGTGCGCTGACAGAAAGCAGGATGGGCTTTTCGATCCACCATTGAAATCGCGTTGTCGGCGCGGCGCGACGTAAAGTCGCTCTCACAAAAATGCCGCGCCTCTTTCGAGTGCGCGGCTGGGAATAACGGTAGGGTTGGGCTTACTTCTTATGCTCGTGCTTCGGCTCGATCTTGCCGCTACCATGGCACTTTTCGCAGTTGTTGCCGGCTTTCGCGGCTTCAGCGCAGCAACCGTGCTCGCACACTTTGCCGTCGGCCTCGGCTTTGGCACAACAACCGGCGGGCTTGGAAACCGGAGCGTCCTTCTTTTCTTCCGCAGCGAACAAGGCTGCGCCAACGAAGAGGGAGACGAGGGCAAGAGCAGGGAGCAATTTCTGGGATTTCATGGGGGATTTGGAGTTGAGCGTTGATGGCTGACTGGCCTGCCAGCCGTAGGCTTGGCGAAGGCTGGTGCGGGCGGAGGGAATCGAACCCTCCTCTCATGCTTGGGAAGCACGCATAATACCGATATACTACGCCCGCGAAGAACAACCGGACTAAAGCCACCGGGCCCGCCGGCCGCAAGTCATGAATAGCTGCGCCGACCGTCGAGTGAACTCTTCAAAGTGACCGCGTCGGCGTAGAGCACGCCGCCCCCGCTCGGCAGACCGAAGCCGATGCGCGTGACCTTCACCCCCGTCTGGGGCAGACGCTCGGTCAGGTAATGGCAGGTCGCCTCACCCTCGACGTCGTTGGACAGGGCCAGAATGAGCTCGGTGATTTCGCCTGACCCGATGCGCTGCAGCAGCGGGGCGAGATTCAGGTCCTCGGGTGCGACGCTGCGGATCGGCGAGAGTTTGCCGTGCAGCACATGGTAACGGCCGCGATAGGCACCCGAGCGCTCGAGGGCGGCGAGATCCTGCACGTTCTCCACCACGCACACTTGCCCGGTGCGACGGTTCTCCTCGGCGCAGACCGGACAATACTCTTCCTCGGATAAATTTCCACAAACCGCACAGCGACGGACTTTCTTCGCCGCCTCTTCCAGTGCCGCAACCAGTTCGGGTAACCGGGCGGGTTTCTCGACCAGCAAGTGCAGGGCGATGCGCTCGGCCGAGCGGTAGCCGATACCCGGCAGCTGCTTCAACTGCTTCTGCAGGGTCTCAAGCGCGGGCGTCATCGGTCGGCCGATCAGAACATCCCCGGGACCTGGAAGGCGGAGGAGATGCGTTGCATCTCGGAATCGTTGAGCTCCTTGGCCTTGGTGGCGGCCTCGCGCACCGCGTTGAGTAACGTCTCCTCGACGAGTTTCGCGTCTTCCTTGAGGAAATCGGGATCGAGTTTCACCGCGAGGAACTTGCCTGCGCCGTTGATCTTGATCTGCACGGCACCACCGCCGCTGGAGACATCAATTTCGCGCGTCTCGAGAGATTTCTGCATCTCCTCGATCTTCTGCTGCATTTTCTTCGCCTGTTTGAGTAAGGTGCCTACGCCGGCCATGGGAATAAAAAGTTAAGGGTTGAGGGAGGAGACTTGTGAGGCGGAAAGGGCTAACGCGACAACAAATTTCCGAAGCCCGCCCGGTAATCGGGATAACGGGGCCGCCAGCCGAGCAACCGCTGGATTTTCGCACTGGAAATGATCCGGTCGGGCATCGGCGCTCCACCCCGACGCGAGGTGGTCGTGCCATCGAAGGTCGGGAGCGGACGCCCCAGCTGCTGCGCCAGCCACGCCACCACCTCGGAACGCAAGGCGGGAGCAGTGTCGGCCACGTTGAAAATCTCGCGGCCCACGGACGCGGGTGCCTGCAAACAGGCCAGGATCGCCACGACGATGTCGTCGCGGTGCGCGAGATTCAACCGATGCGCGCCCGAACCGTTCAACGTGGTCGCACCGTCCCGGAGCTGATCAAGCAGGTGGTGCCGGCCCGGGCCGTAGATGCCGGCCAGCCGGAGAATGAACCAGCGGGCGCCGGCGCTGGCCGGCGCTTTTTCCAAGAGGATCTCCGACTCGCGGATAATGGCCCCGTTGGGCGTCGCGCCGGGGGCCTCCGCCGTTTCATCCACCGTCACTCCCCCGCCCTGCGGATAAACCGCGGTGCTGCTGGTGTAGAGGATTGTGCCGGCCGGAGTCTTGGCGGCAGACGCCCACGCCAGGATCGACTGCATCCCGCCGACATAGGAACGGCGATAACTCTCGGGACCGCCCGAGCTCACCGTGTTCACCACAAAATCCGGACCGCCCTCCAGTTGCGCGTGCCAGTCGGATGAAGCGAGGTCGGCCACCACCACCTTGGTCAATCCCGCCGCGCGCAACGCCGCCGCCTTGTCGGGATTGCGCGTGAGTGCCTCGACCCGTGCACCCGCTGCCAATGCCGCCTCGGCCACAGCCGAGCCGATGTAGCCGCAGCCGAAGATCACGAGGCGTTTGCCCTCAATGGAAACCATTGCGGAAGTATCAAGGGCCAAGGGCCAAGTAACAAGAAGGAGATACAACCCCTCTCCTATTCTTGACACTTGATCCTTGTTACTTCGCCAGCTTTCGCGCGTTTATGGCAGCTCAGAGCCAGTGGACGATTTTGGCTGCTTCAGCCGGCGCAGCCTCCTACTTTTTCGATCATGCTCAGCGTGCTCGTCCCCCTCGCCGATGGCTTTGAAGAAATCGAGGCCTTTGCGCCCGTGGATCTGCTGCGGCGCGCCGGCGTGGACGTCACGGTGGCGTCACTGGGCGACGGTATCCACGTCACCGGTCGCAGCGGCATCACCGTCCACTCTGATACCACGCTGGCCGCGATCATGGCCGCGGATTTCGACCTCCTGTTCCTGCCGGGTGGCGCCGGGGTGAAGCACCTTCGCGCCGACCCGCGCGTGCGTGAGCTGGTCCTCAAGCAGCACGCGGCTGGCCGCTGGCTCGCGGCCATCTGCGCTGCGCCGGTCGTGCTGCACGATTGCGGCTTGCTCACTGGCCGGCGTTACACGGCGCATTTTTCCGTGGCAGGCGAACTGCCCGCCATTCTCGCCGCTGAACACATCGTCACAGACGGCAAAATCACAACTTCCCGTGGTGCCGGGACCGCGGTGGAATTCGGGCTGCATCTCGTCCGTCTGCTTTCAGGTTCAGCCAAATCGGCTGACATAAGCAAAGCCATTTGTCTCTAAGGCTTTGCGCGAAATCGGCATTGCTACCCCAAAGGGGTTGCTGTTGGATTTTTCCGGCCAGCAATGGCCAGTGCTTGGCTAGTTATCCCACCAGTGAAACGAGGGTCACTTTCTTCCTTGGGGAAGTGACGCGGCGAAGCTGTCCCAAGGCATCCTCATCATGTGCGGCATAGCTGGAATTTTATCCCCGAAACTGGGCCAGACTGAGCGCGAGGGCGCCGTCACCCGGATGGTGGAACGGCAAGCGCACCGCGGACCCGATGATCGCGGTCTTATCTCCGGCGGCGATCTGACCCTCGGCATGTGCCGACTCGCGATCATCGACCCAGCCAACGGACACCAGCCGATGACGAGCCCCGACGGGCGGTTCACGATCGTCTTCAACGGCGCGATCTACAACTACCGTGAACTCCAGGCCGAACTCGCCACGGACGGCTGGCCGTTCCGCACCCACTGCGACACCGAGGTTCTGCTCGCCGCCTACGCCACGCACGGCGCGGCGTGCCTGCCACGCCTGCGCGGGATGTTCGCGTTCGCTGTGTGGGACGCGCAGGAGCGCACGCTCTTCGCCGCCCGCGATCCGCTCGGCATCAAGCCGCTCTACTACGCGCGGTTGCCCGACACGGGCCTCGCCTTCGCCTCCGAGCTCAACGCGCTGCTCGCGAGTGGCCGCGTGCCGCGCGAGATCGATCCTGCCTCCGTCGGCGAATACCTCGCGTGGTTCAGCGTCCCCGCCCCGCGCACCATCTACCGCGGCATCGCCAACCTGCCGCCCGGCCACTCGCTCACGGTGGATGTCTCCGGCCGCTTGCGGACCCAAGCCTGGTGGCATCTCCCGGAACCCGTCCAGCCGGGGAAAATCGCGGGCAATTACCAGGACTTCGTCCACGGGCTGCGGCACCAGTTGGAAGATTCCATCCGCGCTCACCGCGTGGCCGATGTGCCAGTCGGTGCGTTCCTCTCCGGCGGCATGGATTCGACCGCGGTGGTCGGACTCATGGCCCGCAGCAGCGGAAAAAAGCTAAAAACCTTTTCCCTCGTCTTCGGCGAAGCCGGATTCTCCGAACAGGCCGCCGCGCGCCTCGCCGCGCAGACCTTCGAGACCGAGCACCACGAGGAGCTCCTGACCGGCTCGCGCGTGGCCGCCGATCTGCCCCGTCTCCTCGCCAGCTACGACCAGCCCACCGGCGATGGTATCAACACCTATTACGCCAGCCAGACCGCGCGCGCCGGTGGCGTCACCGTCGCGTTGTCCGGGCTGGGCGGCGACGAGTTGTTCGGCGGCTATCCGTCGTTCCGCGACCTGCCTCGCCTGCAAAGCCTGCTGCCCTTCTGGCAACGAGTGCCGGGGTCGTTACGCCGCACGATCATCACGCAGCTCCGCGCCCGGCCGTCGGCCCGCGCGCGCAAGCTGGCTGATTTTCTCGCGCACGCCCGCGACCTGCACGAGCTGGCCTCATTGCAACGCCGTGTGTTACCCGAGACCGTG
>JAHFTH010000230.1 GCA_023269445.1 Lacunisphaera sp. | reverse complement strand
GGATGCCATGGGCTTCTCCTGGCCACCCCGCCAGCTTTACATGGGCCTTGCCGCTCTGCTGCTGGTGGGCACCGCGATGCTGTTAAACCTGCTCACGCATCCGGAGCGGGTGCGCGTCACCGCGCTGACCCTCGGCACGAGCGCCTTCATTTATCTCAACTGGAAACATGGCTTCATCCGGGCCGACGGTCACCAGATTGGTTTCTACTATGCCGCACTGACGGTAATCGTGACCGCGCCCCTCATGCTGGAGGACGCCCCGCGCTTCAAGCTGGCCCGGCAACTGATGCTCGGGGTGGCGGGTTTGATTTCCCTGATTGGGATCGATACCGTCCTGCCGGGTGTGGTCCGGGGAGCTTTCGGCGCGACCGAGCAAAAGATTAATCAAAATGTATCCTTTGTCTTGGGCCTGGGGCCCGACCGCAGTTTATACGATACTCGCCTCCAGACGGAGAAGGATGCCCTCAGCCTACTCAAGACCAAGGCTCTGGTTAAGCGGTCGACCGTCGATGTCCTGGGCTACGAGCAGGCCGTGGCCCTCTTCAATGACTTCAACTATCAGCCGCGGCCGGTCTTCCAAGGCTACTCCGCCTACACGCCCTACCTTTCCCGGCTGAATTACGATTACTATGCCTCTGATCGAGCGCCCGAATTTGTGCTCTTCAAACTACAGAGCATCGACTACCGGCTCGCCACCATGGATGATCCCCATGCGTTGCGCCTGCTGATCCAGCGCTACACCTACCTTTTCACGGAACAGGGCTTCACCGTCTGGCAGCGCAAGCCCGGACGCTTTGATGCCGCCACCTTCGAGCCCAAGCCCATCCGCTCGACTACCATCAAGCTGGGCCAGAAACTCGATATCGCGGACTTGGCCAGCCAACATCTCTGGGTCGAGATCGATTATCACTTCAGCTTGCTCGGCAAGCTCCGCCGGTTCCTCTTCAAGCCGGTCCTGGTCAATCTGCGCATCACCGATGACAAGGGCATCGAGTCCGTCCACCGCCTGCCCCAGCCCATCGGCCAAGCCGGTTTCATGCTCAACCCCGTGATTGATGACCTGCTTGATTTCATGCGCGCGGCGGGCGGCGTGCCCAAGCGCCACGCCACCAGCATCGTCATCGAGACCGCCCCGCAGGACAGCGACTGCGTGCAGGATGAAATCAAAGTCTCCTTGTTTTCCATGCCCGCGTCCGATGCCGGAACCAATTACTTCAAAGAGGCTGACCATGCTCTGTTTCATATGTTCATGGACGCTCCCGTCTCTTACGAATCACTCAATCCGCCCAACGAAGACGTGATCGATAAACGTCGGGTCATGATCATGCACGCGCCCAGCGAGATGATCTTCGAGGTGCCGGCCGGGGCCACTGAGATCAACGGCGCCTATGGTTTTGTCCCCGGGGCCTATTCCAACGGCGGCAAGACCAATGGGGCCGAGTTCGTCATTCACTGGAGTTCCGGCGGTGAACCCGTGGTTCTCCTCGAGCGATTCCTTGATCCCGTCAACCGGGTGGGCGACCGCGGCCTGCAAAAATTCAGCGTCAAGCTGCCCAAGAGCACCGGCCGCGTCTTTCTCCGCGTGAATCCGGGCCCCTTCGGCCAATTCGCCTGGGACTGGACCGGCTGGACCGGCATCGAATTCAAGTGAGCCGCTCGACGGCTACTCCTCGCTGATGCCACCCCGCCCCGCCAACCGCGGCTGGTTCTGGGCCGCCGCCGCCTTCACCGCCGGCAAGCTCTGGCTCACCAGCGGCCAGACCATCTTCGCCATCGGCCCGGCCATCCATGACGACCGCCTGTTCGTCGAGCTCGCCGCACATATCATCAAAGGCGAGTGGCTCGGCCCCTATAATCAATTCACCCTGGCCAAGGGCCCGATGTTTCCGCTGTTCATCGCCGCGGCCTTCTGGCTCGGCGTGCCCCTGATCCTCGCCCAACAGTTGCTCTACGCCGGGGCGGCGGCGGCTGTCACCCGCGCCCTCACTCCTTGGGTGCGCCCCGGCGCCGCGCAATTCTCCCTCTACACCCTGCTGCTCTGGAATCCCATGAGCTTCGATGCCGGCAACCTCGGCCGGCTCATGCGGCAGAACGTCTACACTCCGCTCGCTCTGCTGGTGATCGCGGGACTTATTTTTCTCTTTGCCCGCCGCCGCGAAGCGTGGACCCGGCAGGCCGGTCCGGCCGCGCTCACCGGTCTCGCCTTGGGCTGTTTCTGGCTGACCCGCGAGGAGAGCGTGTGGTTGCTGCCCGCCGCCGGCCTGCTGTTTTTCGGGATCGCCGCTTCCCTGGGCCGCGAACTCCGGGAGTTCTGGCGTGCCCTGTCGATCAGCGTCACCCTCATGATGCTAACGGCGCTGCTGCCGATCCTCATCATCTGTTCGCTGAATCTGCGGCACTACGGCTGGTTCGGCACTGTCGAGTTTCACTCGCATGGATTCAAAGCGGCCTACGGTGCCCTCACCCGCCTGCAGACGGGCCCCGAGCTGTTCCAAGTGCCGGTCACCCGCCAGATGCGCGAGCAGGCTTACGAGATCAGTCCGGCCTTCCGTCGACTGGAACCTTATTTCGAAGGCTTCGTCAGCGACAATTGGTCTGAAAAAAATCTATTCCCCGCCGCCGAGCGCCAGATCCGCGGCGGCTGGTTCAGCTGGGCGTTCCGCGATGCGGTCTCTGGGGCCAGCATCGCGCCCGACGCCGGCAGCGCCATGCGCTACTATCAACTCGTCGCCGATGAGCTAAACGCCGCGTGTGATTCCGGTCGGGTGCCCGCGCTACCGCCGCGCAGCGGTTTCCTCCCTCCGCTGACGAAAAGCATGATAAGGCCCTTGGCCGACGGCACTCTGGAATACGGCGCCTATTTTCTCTGCTTCAAAGGCTTCACCGCCTACACGACCGACAGCCTCGGCGACTATGCCGAGCTGAAACTGTTCCGCGACTTCCTCGGCAGTCGGATCAGCCACGCGCCCCGCTCGCCCGACCCGGTTTATTCTACCCAATCCACCCTCGATGCTTGGAAAGTGGAAATGCTGGAAAAAATCGGCCTGGGTCTGGGCCGCCTGTTCGCGTGGCTCGGGCCGCTCGTGCTGCTGGCCGGACTCGTCCGCGCGCTTGAATCCGTCCTTGATCGCCGCGTTTCATTTCCCCTCGGGCTCGCCGCGGCCCTGCTCGCCGCCTGCGCGGCCTATCTCGCGATCAACGTGCTGGTCCACGTCACCTCGTTCTACAACATGAGCCCGGCCGCGCTGGCCGCCGCCTATCCGCTCTACCTCCTCGCCCTCGCCGCCATTGTCACCGACGCGGTCCGGACTTGGCGCCGGCCGTGGGTGATTGCCGCCGAACCGGCCGCGCGGGCCGTCGGATCATCGTCACGCTGTCTCTGGCTGGTGCCGGCCGGGACCGCGCTCGTCGTGTTGGCCGCACGTCTCCGCGAGATTCACCTCTACGCCAGCGATGTGCCCTACAACGACCAGTGGATCATCGAAGCCGAGCAGATCATCGGCCCGTGGCTCAACGGCACCCTGCGGCCCTGGACTTTCTTCACGCCCCACTTTGAGCACCTGCCGGTCTGGACGCGCCTGCTAGCGTGGCTGCAGGTGGTGCTCACCGGCCGGTGGGATCCGCTGATCCAGATGACCGTCAACGCCGGCCTGCACACGCTCTTCCTCTGGCTCGCCGCCCGGTGGGTCTGGCAGACGCTGTCGTGGCGCTCGGCCGGATTGGTCACCGCGATTCTCCTCCTCGGCGGAGCACTGCCACACGCGTGGGAGAATATCGCGTGGGGCTTTCAATCCCAATTCCCGCTGGCCCTGATTTTTCTTTTCCTGCATGTGCGCGGCTCGTGCACCCATGCACCCGGTTCGCGTGGCTGGTGGTGGGCGCAGGCCGCGGCCGTGGCTGGTCTTTTCACCCTGGCCAGCATGTGGCTGGCTCCGCTGGTCGTGGTGGCCGGCCAGCTTTGGATCGGGCTCCGTGACCGGCGGGGGCTGATCGTGCCCTCGATCATTGCGGTCATCGGCATGGGGCTGCTGGCGCTCATCCACTGGCAGGCGCAGGCCGGCCATTCCTTTGCCCAAGCAACTGGCACCGCGGCGGGCTTTCTTCATTCCGTGCTACATCTGCTCGGCTGGCCCAGCGGTCTGCCGGGTGCGCTGGCCGTGGTGCAACTGCCGTGGTTGATCCATGCGCTGCGTCTGCGCCGGCAGACCGCTGCCACCGCGCTGGACCGCATCATTTTTTCCCTCGGACTCTGGAACTGCGCCCAAGCCGCTGCCCTGGCCTTTGCCCGCACCGGGGACAACAATGACTTCGTCTCCCGCTACGGTGATCTGCTCTTCATCGGCGTCTTCGCCGGCGCCCTCGCCCTGACCCGGCTCGCGCCCGCTGCGGTCCGGGCCCGCACTCTCTTTCTGACCGGAGTCACGATCTGGAGCGGAATCGTTGTCGTCGGCTTGCTCAATCACAGCATCGAGGGCCACGCCCGCTATTTTCACCAGACCGCCGCCCAATCCGCCGAAGTGCGGCGGACCGCCGTGCAAGCTTACTTGCGCAACGGCGACAAACACCTGCTGGAAAAAGCCGAGACGCGTTGGGTGCTGACCCAAAATACCGAGGCGGTCACGCGTCTCCTGGACCAACCGGCGTTCCGCGCCCTCTTGCCCGCTTCGGTCAATCCGGATTCTCCGGTCACGGCCGTGGGCACCTTAAATCTCCGGCTGCAGTCCGCGTGGTCTTGGCTGCTGCTCGGCGGCACCCTTGTCCTGGTCGGCAGTTGGGGTCTGACCGCCTGGCACGGTTCAGGAGCAGCACCCCTGCCGCTACAGGTGACACCGGATCCGTGGCGCGGCCGGATCGCCCTGGCCGTCGGCTTGTCTGCCACCGGATTGCTTTTTTTCTGGGCCAGTCCGCTGGCCTTTGATCAGGAATATCGCGCGCGCCAATTGCTCGGCGGTGACCAAGCCCTGAGCAATCTCACTTTTGAATTTGTCAGCGAGTCCCCGTTCGGGCCCGAGCGCTTGCAAGGTGCCGCCCGCTCATGCCCGTGGTGCTGCGGAATCGTTTCTACGGCACGGCCCCCGCCGGCCCCGGGTTCACCGGCACCGTGCTCAGCTCCCCGT
>JAHFTH010000229.1 GCA_023269445.1 Lacunisphaera sp. | reverse complement strand
CTGACGTCGGCCCCGGTGGCGGGTTCCAAGGTGACGTGGGAAACAATAAAGAACTCCGGCAGAAAATCCCGGTGTTTCTGCAGGATGGCGGAGGCGACGTTACCGGCGGGAACGGCAATAGCGAGGACGGCCTCGAGCGATTTGCCAATGGTGCCGGCCTGCCGGAGCGGCTCCAAGGTCTCGGTGACCTTGGCCCGGAGCGGGAAGAGCTGGTCGAACTCGGCGGTGAGGGCAGGATTGAGCCACGCGGCGGGTGCGATGGGCCAGTCTTGCAGGTGGATGGACTCGCTGGAGTATTCCTGACCGGTCTTGGCGTAGCTCCAGGCTTCGTCGGCCGTGAAGGTGAGGAAGGGCGCGAGGATTTTCACCAGCGCGTCGAAGATGGCGTGGATCGCGGTCTGCGAGGAACGGCGGAGCGGGTGCGCGGTGCCGAGGGTGTAGAGCCGGTCCTTCAGGATGTCGTGATAGGTCGCCGAGAGCGTGACCGCGCAGAACTGGTTGCAGAGCTGGTAGACGCGGTGGAATTCGTAGGCGTCGTAGGCCTTGGTGCACTCGTCGATCAGGACGGCGGTCAGGTGCAAGGCCCAACGATCGAGCGCGTCCATCTTCTCGACGGGCACGGCGTGCTTGGTGGCGTCGAAATCGAACAGGTTGGAAAGCTGAAAGCGGAGCGTGTTGCGGAAGAGCCGGTAGGCTTCGCCGACATTCTTGAGGATCTCGTCGTCCACCGGGATGTCGTCGCGGAAATCCTGCGAGGCGATCCAGAGGCGGATGACATCCGCGCCGTGCTGCGCGATGTAGGCGTCGGCGGTCTGGGGTTTCTGGTAGGTCGAGCTCTTGGAGATTTTCTGGCGGTCTTTGTCGACGATGAAGCCGTGGGTGAGGACAGCCTTGTAGGGCGCGCCGCCGTGGGCGATGACGCTGCACCAGAGCGAGGACTGGAACCAGCCGCGGTGCTGGTCGCTACCCTCGAGGTAGAGATCGGCGGGCCATGTGGTGCCGCCCTGGCCGCGTTTGAGCACAGCGGACTGGGTCGAGCCGGAATCGATCCAGACGTCGAGCGTGTCGCGGCCGCAGGTAAGCTCAGTCGCGGCAGGCCAACCGGCGGGCAGCTTCACGCCGTCGAGAATCTGCGCAGCGGTGGCGTCATACCAGAAGTTGGTGCCCTTAGTCGCGATCTTGTCGGCGACGGCGCGAATGACGCCCGCGTCGATGTAGGCTTTCTTGTCCGGCCCGTAGAAAGCGATGATGGGCACGCCCCACGAACGCTGGCGGCTGATGCACCAGTCGGGCCGCGATTCGACGGCGCCGCGGATGCGGGCCTCGCCCCAGGCGGGAATCCAGCCCTGCGTTTGCGCGATCTTGGTGATCTCGCCGAGAGCGATCTGGCGGTGACCGGCCTTGTCCAAGGAAACGAACCACTGGTCGACGGCGCGGAAGATGATCGGGGTCTTGGAGCGCCAGCAGTGCGGGTAGCTGTGCGGATACTTTGCCTTGGCGAGCAGCGCGCCCTTGGCGGCGAGCAATTTCAGGACGCCGAGATTGGCGGGGGCAGGCTTCTTGGCCGCGAGATCCTCGACGGTCTCCAGCGTGGTCAGGCCGACGAGTTCGGCGGGCACACGGCCGTCGTCGAGGTATTTGCCGTCGTCGCCAACCGGGCAGTAGATCTCGAGCTTGTATTTGAGGCCGGTGACATAGTCCTCGGCGCCGTGGCCGGGAGCGGTGTGGACAGCGCCGGTGCCGCTGTCGGTCGTGACGTAGTCGGCGAGCACGACGGGCGAAGCGCGGTCGATGAAAGGATGGCGGGCCTGCAGCTTCTCGAGCTTCGCTCCGGGCAGCGTGAGCACGATCGACGGCTGGGGCTCCAGCTTGGCCGCAGTGGCGACCGAGCCGAGCAGGGCCGACGCGACTATGATGCGATCAGAGCCCAGATCGGCGACGACGTAGTCGACGTCAGGATGCAGGGCAATCGCGAGGTTGGCGGGGATCGTCCACGGGGTGGTCGTCCAGATGACGATATAGAGCGGCTTGTCGGTCGGCAGGCCGAACTTCTTCGCCTCTTCCACGGGCACGAGGAACTTCACCCAGATGGCGATGGCGGTGTGGTCCTTGTATTCAATCTCGGCCTCGGCGAGCGCGGTCTCGAAGGGAATGGACCAGTAGACGGGTTTCTTGCTGCGGTAGACGAGGCCCTGCTCGACGAACGCGGCGAAAGTGCGGAGGACGTCGGCCTCGAAGGCCGGGGCCTTGGTCTTGTATTCGTGGGCCCAGTCGGCGACGACGCCGATGCGTTTGAATTGGGCGGTCTGCTTGGTGATCCAGCTCTCGGAGAACTCGTCGCACTTCGCGCGCATCTGGGCGGTCGTGAGCGTGAGGTTCTGGTCCTTGATTTCGCGGCTGACCTTCTGTTCGATCGGCAGGCCGTGGCAGTCCCAGCCGGGCACGTAAGGCGTGCGGAAGCCGCGCATGGACTTGTAGCGGTTGACGAAATCCTTGAGCGACTTGTTGAGCGCGGTGCCGATGTGGACGTCGCCGTTGGTGAAGGGCGGACCGTCGTGCAGCACGAAGGCGGGACGGCCGGCGCGCTTGGCCTGGATCTGGCCGTAGAGGTCGAGCTTCTCCCAGTGGGCGACGCGGCCGGGCTCGCGCTGCACCAGACCCGCCCGCATGGGGAAATCGGTCTTGGGCAGCAGCAGCGTATCTTTCAGGTCTTGGGCCATGGAAATAAAAGCGCGAGAAGCTACCCCACAGGGGGGGTGAGTCAAGGGGCTAGACCGACATTAAATTTCCCGACCAGCGGCTACAATTATTTGCCGTATTCCAGGGCGATTTTCGCCAGCCGGCCGCCGCTTTTGACGCAATCGGGTAGCGAAATGCCGTCGCGGGCGTTGCCGCCGATGAACAGGCCGGCGTGCGCGGTCTCCAAGGCGGTGAGCTGCTCCAGCCAGCGTTCGTAGCCGGGCACGTATTGGGGAATGGCGCGGGGCCAGACGCTGTGCCGCATGAACGCGGGCGGGCCCTTGGCCCCGACCAGATCGCGCAAGTCGCGATCGATTTTGGCCAGCAGTCCTTCGGCGGTCAGACGGGCGTGATCCGGCTGGCGGCTGCCACCGGCGAAGATCGTGAGTCCGACGTGACCGGCAGGAGCCCGGTGCGGAAAAAGCGTGGAGGAAAAAAGAATGCCGAGCACATCGCGCTTTTCCACGGCCGGCACCAGGCCACCGAAGCCGTCGAGCGGGTGCGTCACCTGTTCGCGCCGATAGCCGAGAAAAAGCGACGCGACGGGCGGATGCGGAATGTTGTCGAGGGAAGCGAGCGGGCGTTCGCCCAAAGTGCCAAGCGTGAGCTGGGCCAGCGCACCGGCGGGCACGGCGAGCACCACAGCATCGAATTCGCCCGAGGCGCTCTGACCGTCCTGTTTCCACACGAGGCGATGCGGTCGGCCGGGGAGAAGAGTCTCGACCGTGACGCCGAGCTTGAGCGAACCCGCCGGCAGACGCGCGGCCAGTGCATCGGTGAGGGTTTGGAGTCCGCGCCGAAATGAAACAATGGGCGCGACGCCGGAGCCGCCGGCGGCCTTCTTGGCTTTCATTCCCGCGATCATGCCGCGGATCAGCGAACCGCTGGAGCGCTCAGCTTGCCAGAGAGCGGGGAAAGCGTGGCGGACGGAAAGTTTCTCGGGGTCGCCCGCATAGATGCCGGCGATGAGCGGGTTCACGGCATAGTCCAGGAGTTCTTGGGTGAAGTGGGAGCGGACGAGCTCGGCGAGGCTGAGGTCGGTCGTGCGAACACGCGGGCGGGTGAACAGCTCGGTGAGCAGTGAGAGTTTGGTGCGGGCGCCGAAGAGCGACGAGCCGATCAAGGATGGGGGCGATGACGGCACGGCGACGAACCGGCCGCCGCGCACGATGAAGCGGCGCTTGGCCGACGGATTCGCGAGGACGAGCTCGGGTTCCAGACCGAGGTCGTGCACGAGCTGTTTTAATTCGGGTGCGCCGTATTGGAGGGAGTTGGGGCCGGCCTCGATGAGGTAGCCGTGGTCGGCGATGGAACGGATGGAGCCGCCGGGCTGGGTGGCGCGCTCCAGCACCGTGACTTGGCAACCCTGTTCGTGCAGCCGGAAGGCGGCGGTCAGGCCGGTGATGCCGGCTCCGACGATGGCGACGTTTTTTGAAACGGAAGGCACGGAGATTTTAGACAGAATGAGCAGAATTAACAAAATGAAACCTAGGCGATGGCACTGCTTTGGATTTCGAAATAATTCTGTGCATTATGTTAATTCTGTCCAAATCGTCAGGGTTCTAAGGCTGGTTTTTCCAACTTGTCACAGTATCGACCAGCGCCTCCATGCACTCGATCTTCGCCTCGGGCATGATGCCGTGGCCGAGGTTGAAAATGTGGCCGCGGGTGCCGCGCATCGTTTCGAGGAGGCGCGTGGTCTCGGTGCGGACGATCTCCGGGGTCGTGTTCATCAGGACGGGGTCGAGGTTGCCCTGGAGCGCGACATTGGCGGGCACGAGCTTGCGGACGACACCGAGATCGACGGTCCAATCCACGCCGAGCACCTTCGCCCCGCTGAACGCCATGTCGGTGAGCTGCGACGGCGCGCCCTTGGCGTAGAGGATGACGGGAAAATCCTTGGGCAACTCGGCCACAATCTCTCGCATCCAGCGCAGCGAGGCCGCCTCGTAATCCTGCCCGGCGATGATGCCCCCCCACGAATCGAAGATCTGGATCGCATCGGCCCCGGCGGTGATCTGCAGTTTGAAATACTCGATCAGGGCACCGGTGAGTTTCTCCATCAGGGCGTTGAAGAACGGGCGGTCGGTGTAGAAGAGCGCCTTGATGCGGCTGAAGTCATCCGAGCTGCCGCCCTCGACCATGTAGGTGGCCAGAGTCCACGGTGCGCCGCCGAAGCCGAGCAGGGCTTTTTCTCCTTTCAACTCGGTCTTCACACGCGCGAGGGCCTTGGCGACGTAATCGAGGTGGAACGGCACGCCGACCGTGTCGAGCCGGTCGAGCTGGGCGCGGGTATCGAGTCGGAAATCCATGGCGATGCCGCCCTCGTCGCGGAACTTGTAGCCCTGGCCCAGCGCCTCGGGAATGACGAGGATGTCAGAAAAGATAATGGCGGCA
>JAHFTH010000037.1 GCA_023269445.1 Lacunisphaera sp. | reverse complement strand
TCATCCGCGCCCGCGGCCCCCTCAACGAGGCTGACACGCTCGCCCTCGTCGGCGACATTGACGGCTATATCTGCGGCGACGACCTCATCACCCGCGCGGTGCTGGAGAAGGCCAAGCCCCGCCTCAAGGTCATCAGCAAATACGGCATCGGCGTCGACAAGATCGACGTGAAGTCCTGCACGGAATTCGGCCTGCCCCTGCTCTTCACCCCGGGCGTCAACCACACCACGGTCGCCGAGCACACGTTCCTCCTCCTGCTCGCGCTCGAGAAAAATCTGTTCTTCCACACCGACTCCACCCGCAACGGCGGCTGGAAACGCAAGACCGGCCACGAACTCTTTGAAAAGACCATCGGCATCATCGGCCTCGGCCGCATCGGCACCGAGGTCGCCATCCGCGCGCACGCCTTCGGGATGAACGTGATCGGCTTCGACGTTTACTGGGACGAGAAGTTCGCCGCCGCCCACAACGTGAAGCGCGCCACGACCCTCGACGAGGTCTATGCCGCCTCCGACTATCTCTCGCTCCACACCAACCTCACGCCCGAGACCCGTGACATGATCAGCGCGAAATCCTTCCCGAAAATGAAGAAGGGCGTGCTCATCCTCAACTGCGCCCGCGGCGAGATCGTCCATACAAACGACATGATCGAAGCGCTGAAATCCGGTCAGGTCGGCGGCTACGGCACCGACGTGCTCGACGAGGAACCGCCGCGCGCCGATCACCCGTTACTCAAGCTGCCCAACGTGGTCTGCACCCCGCACGTCGGGTCGCGCACCTACGAGAGCGTCGTCCGTCAGGCCACCGCCGCGGTGAAGAACCTCATCCTCGCCATGCACGGCGAGAAGCCCCTCGCCCAGATCAATCCCGAGGTAGCGGTGCGCAAGGTCGTCTGAGCTTGCAGTAGCGAGCATCGAGTAGTGAGTAACGAGCATACCTAACCTCGAAGCTCACACTCATTCCCGCACTACTCGCCAGTCTGTAACTACTCTCTACCTGCTACTCACTACTCGCTACTTTTCCCATGGAAACCTTCCACATCGTCCCCGAGTCCCAGCACAACACGCTCATCGCCGCCGCCTACCAGCATCGCGGCTTCCACGCCGATGAGGCCGCCGAGGGCGCGCGTTTCTGCGCCGAGGCCTCGCGTCACGGCATCCGCACGCACAACGGCATCAAGGCCCTGCACCTCGACCACCTGTTCGGCTCCGGCTCGAAGGGCTGCGTCCCTGGCGCGCAGATCGAGGAGAAACCCTCTCGTTTCGCCGCCGCCAAAATCTGGAACGCCAACAAGAAGCTCGGCCAAGCCACCGCCTACCGCGCCATGGCCGAGGCAATCCGGCTCGCCGATAAATACGGCGTCGGCACCGTGTCCGTGGACAACGCTTTCCATTATCTCTGGGGTGGCGGCTATGTGATGGACGCCGCGAAGAAGGGCTACATCGCCTACACCAACTGCACTGCGGCGCTCGCCGAGGTCGTGCCCTTCGGCGGCAAGTTCCCCACCCTCGGCACCAACCCGCACTCGTGGGGCTTCCCCACCACCGATGCCGTCGGCTACCCGATCGTCATCGACTGGGCCACGTCCGTCGTCGCCATGGGCCGCGTGCAGCAGCTCAAGCGCGAGGGCAAACAGCTCCCGCCGCTCGCCGCCGTGGACAAGGACGGCAATCCCACGACCGACCCGAACCTCGCGACCTCGCTCCTCCCCTTCGGCGCGCACAAGGGCTACGGTCTCTCGCTCATCAACGAGATCGTCGGCGGCTTTGTCGGCGGCTCGCTCCCCACCCTCCGCAACCGCTGGGACCAGGCCGAGGGCGACAAGGGCACCTGCGTGTTCTTCTTCCAAGTCATCCATCCCGACGCGATCAACGGTGGTGCTTTCGCCAAGGGCCGCAACCAGCAGCAGAACGTCAAGGCCGTCATCGCCGACGTCCTCGGCCACGGCAATGAGAAGTCCATGCTGCCCGGCCAGCTCGAGGCCACGTGGGCCGCGCACACCGCCAAGGCCGGCGGCCTGCTCTTCAGCGCCGCCGAAATCACCGCCTTCAACGAGCTCGCCACCGAGGCCGGGCAGCCGGTCTGGGACACGGCCGCGCTAAAGACGGTGGTCATCTGATCACCGCAAGCCCTACCCAGCGTTTCGTGAGTGATCGCGCAGGCATTCTACACACCCCGCCCTATCGGGCACCCCTCTTCATAGAGGGGATTCACGCTAACAAGGATTTGATTCCCCTCTATGAAGAGGGGTGGTGCGTCAGCACCGGGGTGTGTCGGTCCGTCGGCTAATTCTCGCCGCATGAACGCGCTTCTCATTCCCTGCCGGCGGCTGCTCGCCAAGCGCGAGTTCGTCGTGCTGCTGGTATGCAATCTGATGCTCGGCATGGCCTACTCGTTCGTGGCGCCGTTCTACTCGATGTTCGGCACCATCGAGGTCGGCATGTCCAACTGGGTGTTCGGCATCTTCATGACGATCACCACCGTGTGCGGCATCGTCATCAGCACGGCATTGGCGCGCTGGTCCGACACCCGGTTCACGCGGCGCTCCATTTTGCTGCTCAGTTGCGCGTGCGGCGCGGCGGGCTACGCCAGCTATGCGTTCGTGCGTGACACAGTCTGGCTGACGATCATCGGCTCGCTGGCGCTTGGCATCTCGTCCATCTCCTTTGCCCAGTTGTTCGCGGCGGCGCGCGAGGAACTGGGCCGCGACGGCATCCCCGACTCCGAGGCACCGCTCTACATGAATATTTTCCGGCTGCTCTTCTCGCTGGCTTGGACGATCGGACCGGCCATCTCGGCCTGGGTCATGGTGCAAGCTTCCTACCGGGGCATTTTTCTCGTGTGTGCCTCGCTCTTCGGGGTGCTGCTGGTGTTTGTGTGGTTGTTCATTCCATCCCGCTCGCCTCCGGCCAGCAATCCCGCCACACGCACGCCGCTCGGCAAGGTCCTGCGCCGGCCCGACCTGCTCTGCTACTTCCTCGCGATCGCCCTCACGTTTGTCTGCATCACCATGGGCATGTCCAACCTGCCGCTGATGATCCTGCGCACGCTGGGCGGCCATGAAAAGCAGATCGGTATCGCCTACAGCGTGGCCCCGATCTTCGAGCTGCCGTTCATGTTCTACTTCGGCCTGCTTGCCTCCCGCGGCCACCCCGGCCGGCTCATCCGCATCGGTGTCATCATCGCCATCGCCTACTACACCCTGCTGTTCTTCGTGCGCGAGCCCTGGCATATCTACCCCTTGCAGATTCTCAGTGCCGCAATGATCGCCGTGATTTCCGGCATCGCGATCACCTTCTTCCAAAGCTACATTCCCGACCAGCCGGGCACTGCGACCAATCTCTACACCACGGCCAATCGCGCCGGCTCGACGGTCGGCTACCTGTGCTTTGGCACCTTGTCCCAAGTGCTCGGCTATCGCCCGGTGTTTCTGGTCTGCGCCGCGCTGTGCGGCGTGGCCTTCCTGTTGCTCTGGCTCGCGCGCGAAAAACACGAGCAGGCGGCCGGCGCGCCGGCCTGAGCCTTCACTCCGTCACTTGCGCCGCGGCGTGCTCGAGCGCGAGCGCCCGACAGCCTTTCAGGTCGGTCTTGCCCGTGCCAAGGATCGGGATCGTGGCCACCTTGATGATGATCTTGGGCACCCAGAGATTGGGGAAGCCCGCGTCGAGCAGCTTGGCGCGGATATCGGCGGCCGTGATGTCCTTCGTCGTCAGCAGCACCAGCGCCTCGCCCTTGGACGGATCAGGAATACCCGTGATCACGGCCACGGCCCCGTCGCTCTCCTCCCAGCCGAAGGCCGTGATGATGCGCTGCTCCACCGTGCCGTGCGGCACCATCTCGCCGCCGATCTTGGAGAAGCGCGAGAGCCGGCCCTCGATGAAGAGAAATCCATCCTCGTCAAAGCGGCCGAGGTCACCGGTGACAAACCACCGGTCCTTGAGCGCGGCAGCGGTTTTCTCGTCGTCCTTCAAGTAACCGGGGAAAACGTGCGGACCCTTCAGCCAAAGCATGCCGGTCGACGTCATGGGCAATATCGCTCCGGTGTCGGGATCCACAATGCACGCCGTCGAGCCGGGCAGCAGCCGGCCCACCGCGCCCGTGCGCTTGCCCTCCTGGTGCTCCGCCGTGGTGGTCGTGATGGGCGGGTGATACTGATTGATGCAGGCGGCGGGTGTCGTCTCGGTGAGCCCGTAGCCTTGGAGAATCTCGATGCCGAACTGCTGCAGGAACGCCTCGTAGAGATCCATCGGGAGTTTCTCCGCCCCGGTGACGACGAGGTTGAGCGTCTTGAGCTCCTCCTTCGTGGCCTTCTTGAGAAACGGACGGATGAAGGTCGGGGCCCCGACCATCACGGTCGCTTTTTCCTGCTGGATGGCCTCGACGATCTTCCGCGTGTCGAGCGGGCTGGGCACGGTGACCACTTTGCACCCGCGCAAAATCGGATACCACAGTGTCACGGTGAAGCCAAACGAGTGGAAAATCGGCAGACACCCCAACATCGTCGCCGACGCGGGCAGAATCGAAAGCGACGAAATCTGCGCGCAATTCGCCAGGATGTTACGGTGGGTGAGGATGACGCCCTTCGGCTCGCCCGAGCTGCCGCTGGTGAAGAGCAACGCGGCCTCTTCATGGTCGCCGGTGCGCGGGAGGTCGAGCAGGTCGGCGACCCACTGGTTGGGCAGGAAGTGTGCCGCGAGCAACCAGGGCAAAATGGCCTTCTTGCCACCCGCCGCCTCGATTTCCTTTTTCAGGTCAAGCGTGCGCTCCGGAAAGGGGAAGCCCGGTAGCTTCGCCTTCATCGCATCGGCCGTGATGATCGTGTCGATCTCGCCGACCCGGAGCGAGGACTCGATGGCGGCCCGACCGGAAGTGAAGTTCAGGTTGACCGGCACCTTGCCGGCGCAGGCGATGGCGAGATTGGCAATGTTGGCCCCCGCGCCCGGCGGCAACACGATGCCCACGCGTCGGCCGGGCACGGTCGCGCGGATCCGGCGCGACAGGACTGCGGCCACCGCCAGCAATTTCCCCGCGCTGAGCTCCGCCCGCGCGGCCGTGCGATCCACCACGGCAATGCGGCGCGGGTGCTTGGCGAGCGCGCGCACGGCTTCGCGGCCAAGGTGGCGCTTCAAGGCCGGGCGTTCCTGGAAAGCCAGCTCACCGAGGTCGAGCAGCGCCTGCCGCGCCGACCCCAGGTCAATCCGGTGATGCGGAATCGGCTGGCCAAAGACCACGCAGACCGGCGTCGGCATCAAGCGCGGCGACTTCCAGAGATATTTGTTACCGGCGAAGGAGTAGATCGAGCCCCACAAACCGTCGATCACCGCCGGCACGACCGGGGCCTTGGCGGCCTCGGCGATCAGGCCAAAGCCGCGCTTGAGGATCATCAGCTGGCCGGTGCGCGAAATCGCGCCCTCGGGGAACACGCAGACCAGTTCGCCGGCCTTGATCGCATCCCACGCCAGCCGGATGCCCTTCATCGGCTTGTTCGGAGCGACCGGGATCACGCCCGTCGCCCGGAAAATAAACCGCATGACCGGGCTCTTCGCAAAGCCGGCGAAGGCCACGAACCGCATCGGTCGCGGCGAGGCGATCTGCAGGACGACCGCATCCATGTAGGACAGGTGATTGCAGATCATCAGCGCGCCGCCCGGGGGAATGTTTTCCCAGCCGATCGACTTCACACGATAAAACAGCGGACCGATCAGGCGCATCACGGTGCAGACCGTGTGGTGCGGGATGTGCCACACCCCGTAAATCAGCATCACCAGAGTGGCGGCGGCCAGCACGAACATCTGGGTGTGCGGAGCCCAAGCCAGCTTGTTATCACCCGCCACCAACAGGTAGATGCCGCTGATGGCGAAGCCCGCCAGGCTGTCGAGCAGGCTGACTCCGGCGAGGATGCGCCCGCGGCGATGACTGCCCGCCCGTTGCTGGATAAAAGCGTAGAGCGGCACCAAAAAGAAGCCCGTCGAGAATCCCGCCAGAATCAACAGCCCGGTGAACGCGCTGCCGCCAAACGGTGTGAAGCCCATCACCACCAGCGTCCCTAAAAGAATCAGGCCACCAAGCGGGGCCAGCCCCAGTTCCACTCCGCGGCGCGAGAGCAGGCCGGCGAGCAGATTGCCCACCAGCGTCCCGACGCCCACCATCAGCAACATCGTGCTGGAGACCGCACTGGTGCGCACGCCTCCACCCTCCATTTCATAGGCGATCTGCGGGATGAGCAGCGACACGTAGCCGCCCACGGCATAAAAGAAACAGATCCCCATCGCCGAGCGCCAGAGCGGCCGGTCGCGCCACACCTCTGCGATGTCGATGACATGCCGCACCCACAGGCTCCAGCGGAAGGGCTCCGTGGACTGGGCCTTGGTCGGCTGGGCCACCTGGAAAAACGCCCACGCCGCAACCGACAGCCCCGTGAGGATCCAGACCACGTTGAGTCCCGCCTGCCAGATATCCTCCCCCGCCGCCAGCCAGTGGGAGAAAAGTTGTCCACCGGCAAAAGAACCCACGAGGATGGCCGTGACGTTCAACATCTCCATGTAGCCGACGAAGCGCGACAGCTTGGCCTCGCCGACGTATTCGAGCAGAATGCCGCGCTTGGCCGGCGCCAGCACTGCGGTCTGCACCGACAGCAGAAAGAAACACCCCATCGAAGCCCAGTAGGACCTCAGCCACAGCGCCGTCACGAGCAGAGCCATGACCCCGATCTGGGAGACGAGCACCCAGTTGATCACCGTGCGCTTGGGGAAACGATCAGCCAGCCAGCCGCAGATTGGCCCGAAAATCACATAGGGCAAAATGAGCAGCGCGGCGATCAGCGACACCATCGGTTTCGGATCGTCCCCGGCCACCCGCGCCAGCTGCTGCGTCAGCGCAATCAGCATGAACTTCGCGGCGCAGTCGTTGAAAGTTTCTTGGGCCTGCGCCAGAAGCAGCGCGGCCAGCGAAGCACGGGGTGGTTTCATGCGGGGTTGACGCTCCCGACTGTGCGGCCCGTGCGGGCCCGGGCAAGACCGTTCGTCCGCCCGTGCGGACGAAGGAAACCTGAGGAGGTGAGGGTGTGAAAGCTGAAGATTAAAGCAGCGCCGGCCTGAAATCAGGCGGATTTGCCAGCCGCAGTGCCAAGCGCGGTGGGATTTCATGCAACTATAAAACCACTCGAAGAACGCAAAACCGAGATGCGCAAACGAACCAAGGCTTTTGCCAGCTCCGTGGTGCGTTTCTACATAAGTTTAGATAAACGACGTGAAGAACTGCGAGTGCTGGGCAGGCAACTGCTAAGGTCTGGCACATCCGTGGCGGCAAACTATCGGGAAGGATCACGAGCCAGAAGCGCAGATGAATTCGTCGCCAAGGTGAACCTCTGCAGCCAGGAAGCGGATGAATCGCAGCTCTGGCTGGAGCTTCTGCGCGACGACTGCGGCATCAGCGGCCCGGAAGTGAATTCCATCTGGCAGGAGGCTGACGAGCTCATTGCCATTTTCGTGACCATGGCCAAGCGCGCCAGATTAGGCGACTGATCGCCTCTCCTCACACCCTCACCTCTTCACCTCCTCACATCCTCGCCCCTTCAGGTTTCAGCCTTTCCCCAACTCCGCAGATCCCGCGCCAGCGCGCCGAAGCCGTGGGGAAAATCGTTCTCCAGCCGGCGCACATCGCCGTGGTGGCGCGACACCTCCTGCACCATCCGCTTCAGCTCAAACTGCAGCGACGGGCGCTCGGTGCCATAGACTTTCCACTTGAGCTCCCGGCGCGTGTAGGGCGGGCGGTTCGCGGCCTGCCCGTCGAGCCACGCCTGCTCGGTGATCGAGGTGTCGCGTCCGCACAACAACCACGCCTCCAAGGCCGGCACGCAGATGCCGACCGCGCGCAGCACCCGGTCGCGCCCGTGCGCCTGGGGCAGGTTCTTGATCGTGCGCCGGAAGACCGCCCGCAGGCGGCAGACCCGGCAATAGGGATGATAGTATCCCGGAGCGTCGTGCTCGGGCGTGTGCACGGGCGAGTCGTCGGAATCCACGACCACCACCAACCCGTCGGCATCGGTGTTGAAATGCAGATGGCGGATGATGGACGGCAGCACCTGTTCGACCGACGGCCAGCCGCGCGCCCGCAGCGCGGACTGGACGGTCGTGAACGGCCCGCCCAAGACGTATTCCACGAGCACACGCAACGCCGCCTCGTCGGCCGGGGATTCGCTGAGGATCGCGAGCTTCATGCGGAAAAAACCACAGAACACACTGAATACACAGAAATCCTTTTTGTCATTCTGATCCCGTAGAGGCGGGAGAAGAATCCAGATGGAGGGCGGACGCCCTCGTCCGCCATGCCTCGCGGGGTGAGGGCACCCCGCCTCCAAAGCACACTGGATCCTTCGCTACGCTCAGGATGACAGGTCTCGGGTGCTTGGTTCATCTTCTGTGTGTTCCGTGCATTCTGTGGTGGCCTTCCTTCTCACTCCCCCGGCACGCCGCCGAGGATGCCGCTATACCACAGGTCGCCGAGGTGCGCCTCCTTCATCAACTCCAGAAGGTCGGCCCGGTCAGACAAGCGCTCGAACGTCGCCGCCCGACCGTGCTTGCTGGCCAGCACGATCTCCTCGGGGTGATCCTTGAACTGGTCGAGCAGGTAAGGCGAATGCGTCGTCGTGATCACCTGCACCGGCGCCCGGTCCATGCCGGCGTCCTTGGGGTAACTCAACCGGTAGAGTGCGTCGCGCACCTCGCGCAGCGAGCGCGGGTGCATACCCCGGTCGGCTTCTTCCAAACAAACCACCGCCGGGGGATTGGGCGCGAAGGCCAGGGCGAGGATCGCCAGCAGGTAGAGCGTGCCCTGCGAAAGACTGTCGGCCCCGATGAAGTCGTGGCCGTTCTCCTTCAGCTTCGCGCCCAGTTCCACCGACCCCGCAGCGCTCGGATGAAATTCTAGTCCGGAGAACTCGGGCATCAGGCGGACAAACTCCGCCTCCAGCTCCGCGAACACCGCCGGTTGCTTCTCCTTCCAGTTCGCCAGCACCGCGGCGAGATTGCCGCCGTTGGAAGTCAGCTCGGCGCCGTCGGACAACTTCGCCGGCGCGGCCATGGCATAGTGATCGAAGAGGTAGGCGCGGATGGATTGCAGCTTGGTGCGGAGCTCGGCCCATTGGCCCTGACCCTCCAGTCCGGGCAGTGAATCCACCACGAGGAGATTGCAGACCAGCTCGTCGGAATTGCAGCCGAGGGTCACGCGGACGTTCTGAAACGGCGGCGAAAAGTGAAACTCGATCTGCGGCCCCGTCGGCTTCTGGCCCTTGAGTTCGCTCGCGTGGACCGCCGGCAGACCCGCCAGCGTGCGCAGTCGGAGCAGGGCCTGGATGAGGCTCGTCTTGCCGCTGCCGTTGGGACCGAGCACGAGATTGAACGGCGTCAGTTTCACGGCCGCCGAGCGGAGCGCCTTGAAGTTCTGGAAGTGCACAGCCGCGATCATGACTGAATCTTTGCTCACGGAGCACTCGACCGCAACTGAAAGAACCAGACGGTGTAACCACTAATTAACACTCATCTTCACTAATCCAGACAAGGCAGCCCCGCACTTGACCGACCGCATTCCCGAGCAAACTGCCGGTATGTTCAGGGTGGAACAAATCGAGACCGCCATTCGCTCCCTGCCGGCCGGCGAACGGGACCGGCTGGTGCAGGACCTGCCGAAGCTGTTTCCCGAATTGGACGGCGACGACACTTGGGAGCGAATCATTCATGATGGCCTCCCCCGCCCCGCGTTCTCCCGGCTACTGGACGAGATTACCGCCGGTCAGATTGATTCTTGAATTTATGCCTTACCTAAGGATAATCACCTCATCTAAGGAATCTCCATGACCACCTCCACTCTCTCGCAAAACGGGCAAACCACCATTCCGGCCAAGGTGCGGCAATTCCTGCATCTGGAGCCAAATCACCGGATCTTGTATCGCTTTGAGGGCGAGCAGGTCGTGCTGGAGTCGGTGCGTGCTTCGACGTCATCGCTCTATGGCAGCCTGCCCACGAGCAAAAAGCCGCCCACCCCCGCGCAATTGAGAAAGAAACGGACTGCCTATGCCGGGAAGAAGTATGCGCGATGAGCGAGGTCTATCATCTGGATGCCAATGTCATCCTGCGGTTCCTGCTGGCCGATGATCCCCGGCAATCGCCCAAGGCGAGAGGGTTGTTCGAACTGGCCCAGGCCGGAAAGCTCGTCCTCCACGCCTCCCACGTCTGCATGGCCGAGGTCACCTGGGTCTTGCATTCGTATTATGCGTTCGAGCGGGACAAGCTCGCCCGGACACTCCGGGAACTCGTGCTGCTTGAGGGCTTCGTAGTCGAAAACGAGTTGGTCATGCTCGACGCCTACGACCGGTTTGGCCGGGTGAACGCTGATTTCATCGACTGCTACACCGCCGCCCTAGCCAAGCATGCGGCTGCGGTGGTGGTGACCGAGGATCGCGATTTCAGAAAGTTCTCAGATGTGACTGCCCGGCGACCGACAGAAGTCGTTCAGCGGATGACATCTGGCACGTAATCATGAAGCGCGTCAGTTGACAGCTGCAGGTGAGCCTACTTCGGCTTACTCCGCCTGCACGATGACGATATCATCGAGGTGGAGGCTGCAGTAGACGCGGTCGCCTTCGTGGAACGCCACCTGCGTGGCGCTTTCGTTGGCGACGAGCGCGTGGAGCTTCGTCCCTTGGTCCGTGATGAGGCGGAGCTGGTCGGTGGCCCCTTGGAAAATCTCTTCTTCAATTTTGGCCTGAAAGACATTCTCCGCGACGGCCGGCACGCGACCGATGTGGATCTTCTCGGGCCGGATGGACACGAGCGCCTTGGTCGCGCTGGCCGGCAGATCCGTGCAGGCCACGACCAGCTCGAGGCCGGATTCAAGACGGACGGTGGCCGTCGCGCCTTTGCGCAAGATGATGGTGGCGGCGAGCAGATTGGCCTGGCCGATGAAGTCGGCGGCGAAAGGCGTGCGAGGCCGGTGGTAGATCTCGGTGGCGTCGCCGAGCTGCTCAATCTTCCCCTTGTTGATGATGGCGATGCGGTCGGACATCGTGAGCGCCTCTTCCTGATCGTGGGTGACGAACACGAAGGTGAGACCGAGCTTGCGCTGCAGGTGCTTCAACTCGAGCTGCATGCCGTGGCGGAGCTTGGCATCGAGCGCAGAGAGCGGTTCGTCGAGGAGCAGCACCTTGGGCCGGCAGACGAGCGCCCGGGCGAGCGCGACGCGCTGCCGCTGGCCGCCCGACATTTGGTGCGGCAGCTTGTCGGCCTGCTCGGCGAGCGAAACGGTGGCGAGGGCATCGCGGATGCGACCCTCGGCCTCAGCGGTGGGCACGTTCTGCATGCGCAGGCCGAAGCCGACGTTGTCCTTCACCGTCATGTGCGGAAACAGGGCGTAGCTCTGGAAAACCTGATTCACGCTGCGTCGGTAAGGCGGTTCGTGCGAGACATCCACACCGTCGAGCAGGACGGCGCCCTCGTCGGGCGTCTCGAAGCCAGCGAGCAGGCGGAGGAGCGTGGTCTTGCCGCAACCGGAGGGCCCGAGAAGCGTGATGAACTCGCCGGCGTTGACCGTGAGGCTGACGTTATCGACCGCGGTGAAGGCACCGAAGCGCTTGGTCACGCCGCGGATCTCGATCATGGGTTTGGGCGAAGGGGACATTGAGAGGGTGTGAGGATCGGAGGGTGTGAAGGTGTGAGGATTGGCAGTCAGGCTTTGAGTGTGAGGTCGAGGTGTCAGGGCGAATCCTCAGGTTTCACATCTTCATACCTTCAGGTTTCGGCCTTGCCGGTCAGGCGGTGGACCGCGAGCCGCGGCGTTGAAGGATGACGTAGGTCAGGGCGAACATGAGCATGAAGATGACGCCAAGCGCGGCACCGAACGGCCAGTCGCGCGCCTGGAGAAACTGGTTCTGGATGACGTTGCCGATCATGGGCACCTTGGCCCCGCCCATCAGGTCGGTGATGGCGAACATGCCAATGGCTGGCACGAAGACCAGCAGGGTGCCCGCCGCGATGCCGGGCATGGTGAGCGGCACGATGACCGAGGAGAACGCGCGGATCGGGCCGGCCCCGAGGTCGTAGGCGGCCTCGATGAGGGAGTTGTCGAGCTTCTCAGCGCTGCCGTAGATCGGCAGAATCATGAACGGCAGGTAGGCATAGACCAAGCCGATGACCACGGCGGTGGGCGTGTAGAGCAAATTAAACGGGCCAATGCCGAGGTTCATCGCCGCCAGGAAGCTGTTGAGCATACCCTCCTGCTTGAGGATTGTGATCCAGGCATAGGTGCGGATGAGGAAGCTCGTCCAGAACGGCACCATGACGAGCAGCAGGAGCCGGTTGCGCAGCTCCTCGCTGGCCCGGCCGATGTAGTAGGCCACGGGATAGCCGATCACCACGCAGATGACCGTCGTCAACCCCGCATAGCCGATCGAGCGGGCGAAGATGCGCAGATAGACCGGGTCGAACACGCGCCGGTAATTATCGAACGAGAAGTTGAAGATGACGCCGCCCACTTCGTCGCGTTCGCAGAAACTGTAGACGAACAGAATGATTCCGGGAATGACGACGAACACGAGGAGCCAGAAGACCATCGGCGCCAGCAACGCCCACGCCTTCCAGCCCGGCCGGGAATGGTCGGAGACGGGAAGCGCGGGAGTGGCGGCAGGCATGAACGAAACGCGCGGAATTACTGCGCGCTCTTCAGGTCGGTGACGAGCTTGTCGATGTCGGCGGCGGCCGTGCCGATATCCCGGAAGGTCCGCGCCGTGTTGCTGGCCGGATAGCTCGCCGGGTTGGCGAGCTGCTCCGGGGTGAGCAGCTTGCGGGCGGCCAGGTTGGGATTGGTGTAGGGGAATTTGTCCGAGATGATTTTGGAAACCTCGGGACGCATGATGTAGTCGATCAGCTTGTGGGCCGCATCCTTGTTCTTCGCCGAGGCGGGAATGCAGAGCGTGTCCACAAACATGTGCGCACCCTCGGCCGGCAGCACATAGTGAAACTTCTTGTTCTCGTTCCAGAGGAGGGCGGCCTCGCCGCTCCACACGACCCCGATGTCCACGTCGCCGTTGAGCAGCGCGGTCTTGGGACTGTCGGAATCGAAGACCTTCACGAGCTTGACCCAGTTGGCGACGACGGGGCGCGCCTTGGCCAGGCTGGCCGGAGTGATGTCATTGATGGACAAGCCGAGTGAATAGAGCGCCCACGTCACGATCTCGCGGTTGTCGTTTAGCACGACGAGGCGGTCCTTGAATTTCTCCTTGAAGACGTCCTTGTAGCCCTTGATGGGATCCTTGACCTTCTCGGTGTTCACCACGATGCCGACGGTGCCGGTCATGTAGGGCACGGTGAACTTGCCCTGCGGGTCGTGGGGCAGCGAGCGGAACTGCGCGCCGATATTCCGGAGATTGGGCAGCTTGGCGGGATCGAGCGGGGCCAGCATGCCGCGACGGATCATCACCTCGGCGGTGTAATCGGAGGGCTGGACGATGTCGTAGGCCCCGCCCCCGGCCACGAGCTTGGAGAGCAGCTCCTCGTTGGAGGCATAGGTCTCGAAGTTGACTTTGATGCCAGTTTCAGACGTGAAACCGTCGAGGACTTCCTGCGGAATGTATTCGGACCAGCCGAAGAGATTGACTTCATCGGCGGCCGTCAGGCGGGCGGTGCCGAGCAGCGCGGACAGCGCGAGGAGGAGGGCTTTCAGTGTTTTCATAGAGTTAGGGTTGAGGGAAAGTCGAGGATGTGAGGATCGGAGGGTGTGAGGATGTGAAGATTTTTTATCCTCACCTCTTCAGCTTTCACCCCTCAGGTTTCTGTGTTTTCATCGGCTGAGCTTCTTGAGGTATTCAGAGAAGAGGACGAAGGCGACGGTCGCCACGATGAAGATGGCCGACAGGGCGTTGAGCATCGGGTTGAGGCCCACGCGGGCCAGACCGAAGACCTGGATCGGCAGCGTCACGGCCGAGGCGCTGCGGATGAAGAACGTGACGATGAGCTCGTCCATCGAGAGCGTGAACGCCATGAGAGCGCCGGCGATGATGGCGGGCTTGAGGCAGGGCACGATGACGAGCCAGAAAGCCTTGAGGGGAGTCGCGCCGAGATCGAGGGCCGCTTCCTCCAGCGCCGGGTCCAGCCCCTGCAGGCGCGCCTGCACCGCCACGAGCACGAACGGAAAGCTGAACGTCACGTGGCCGATGATGACGGTGGTGAAGCCGAGTTTCAGGCCGATGGTGGCGAACAGAATGAGCAGGCTGATGCCCATGAGAATCTCCGGCATCACCATGGGAATCGCCACGAGCGTCTGGATGGCCTGCGAGAACCGGTAACGGTAGCGGTGCAGCAGCCACGCGCCCCCAGTGCCGATGATGACCGACAAAACGGTGCTGCCCGTGGCGATGATCAGGCTGTTCTTCGCGGCCTTGATGAGCGGCCCGTTGGCGAAGAGCTTGGCATACCAATCGAACGTGAAGCTCTCCCAGACGATGTTCAGCCGCGAGGAGTTGAAGGAGAACACCACCAGCACCGCGATCGGCACATACAGAAAAATAAAGACGAGTGCCGTCCAGCCACGGAGAAACCAATTGAGCAGTTTGAGGCCTGACGGGAGGAGCGGTCGTGTCGCGGACGCGGGCATCGAGGAAACAGGCAGCTCTTATCATGCCAAGTTTCGCCCGTGGCAAGCCTCGGGCGAAGTAACAAGTAACAAGGGGCAAGTAGGTCGGGGTTTATCCCCGACAGATCATCACAGAAGTCGGGCATAAAGCCCGACCTACACAAAGCAGGACATTCCCTCAATACGGCCCGCGGATATGTGCCGCCACCTGCCGGGCGTAGAAATCCGCGAGCTTTTGATGCTGCACCGCGCCGAGCGGCGCGAGCGACCCGGCCCGGATGTTGGCGCGGGCCTGCTCGGGGCTCTTCGCCCCTGGGATGATCACACCGACGGCCTCGAAATCGAGGCACCAGCGCAGGGCCCACTCGGCCATCGTCTGACCGGCCGGCACTGACGGCTTCAAGGCGTCGGCCAGCTCCACGCCCTTGGCAAAGGGCAGGCCGGCGAAAGTCTCGCCGACGTTGAAGGCCTGACCGTCGCGGTTGAAGTTGCGGTGATCCTCGGCGGGGAACTTGGTCGCCGTGGTCATCTTCCCGCCGAGCAACCCGCTGGCGAGTGGCAGGCGGACGATCAACGCCACGCCGTTGCGCTTGGCAACGTCGAACAGGGTGTGGATGGGTTTCTGGCGGAAAATATTGAAGATGATCTGGAGTGCCGCGCAGCCCGGCTGGGCGCAGCACCAGAGCGCCTCGTCCATCGCCTCAACACTCGCACCGTAGGCCTTGATCTTGCCCTCGCGCTTCAGCTCCTCGAGCCAGCCGAACAATTCGCCGCGCATGAGCACATCCGGCGGCACGCAATGCAGCTGGGTCAGGTCGAGCGCGTCGATGCCGAGCCGGCGGAGCGAATCTTCCGTGTGCTGGCGCACGATCTCGCGGGTGAAATTCTTGGGCCAGCCCGGGTCGCCACGGCGACCGAGCTTGGTGGCGAGGAAGAGCCGGTCACGGGCCTTGGTCTCTTGGAGAAATTTGCCGATCAACGTCTCGCTGCGGCCATCTCCATAGACGTCGGCGGTGTCGAAGAACGTCGTGCCCAGCTCATAGGCGGTGCGCAGGACGGCCAGGCCGGTCGCATCGGGCACGTCGCCCCAGTTGCCGCCGATCTGCCAGGTGCCGAGACCGACTTCGACCACCACCCTGCCCGTCTTGCCGAAAATGCGAGTATTCATCGACCGCACCGTGGTCAGAATACGCCATTCATCAAGCGCTCAATCCCCGCTATCGAGCAAATCCGCGAGCTTGGCGCTGGCGATCCGCGTGAAAAACGCGGTCGGGTCGGGCTTCGCCAGTGTGCCATCCAGGGTGATCGGCGCCTTGGTGCGAGCGTAGCCGAGCTCGTCCTTGGTGCCGTCGAGGGCATTGAGTTTGTCGAGGATCTGCTCGGTCTTGCCCCGGGCGGAGAAGTTGAGCGAGGCGGTGAGCGGCTGCGCCAGCAGGGATTTGCCGGCCACATACGCGATGTCGCCCCGGCCGTTGAGCCGGATCTCGGGCGAGACGAGGCTGATGTCCTCCAGATTCATATTGAGCAGCTCGTCGCGCGACAGATGCACGCTGAGCAGGTCGTAATTGAACTCGCCGACGCTCTGCGCGAACTGGTCGACGAAGTAGGCCTGTCCCGCCACCTTCTCGGCGGTCTTGGTGACTTTTCCGGCCCCGAAGATGGAGCCGAGCACCGAGGCACCGAGCTCAACGGCCTTGGAGGTCAGGGAGAGCTTGTTACTGGTGCGCTGCAGACCGCGGAAAATGCCCTGCCGGCTCGTGAGCTGGAAATCACCCTGCAGCCGGTCGAGGGCGCGGGCGGTCGTCTCACCGTTGCCGGAAAACTTGGCGTTGATGTTGAACAAGCCCTCGACGGTCGCGGGCTTGCCGGGATCGATCGCTTTGAAAAGTTTGCCCGCGTCAAAATCGTTGAGCGCGTAATCGCCGGTCAGGCGATACGGCATGGCCCCGCCGGTGAACCGCAGTTCCATCTTCGCGGCCAGCCGGCTGGTCTCGCTGAAGGCGGCCTCGAGTTTCTGCAGCGCGAGCCGCGCGGGTTCGATCGCCACGGCGCCGGTGAGTCCGGTCATGGCCCAGTCCTGACCGCGCGTGACGGACCTGACGTCGAGCGCGAGCTGGCCGCTGAAGCGCGACCACGCGGCGACCGTGTCGGGCGTGGCATTGGCGGTGGCGGCGGGCTTGTCGCCGTTGTCCGGCGCGGCGGACGCGAGAAACACGCCGAGCACGCCGAGCATATCCTCCAGTTCCACCTGCTGGCCGGTCAGGTGGCCATCAACCGAATAACCATGGCCCAAAGGCGACAACTCGAGGGCGAATTTCAAATCCGAGCGCCGGCCCGCATTGTCGAGCAGCAAGGGAGCCTCGAGTGAGACGGTGCCGTTGCTGCGGACCAGTCCGCGAAAACTGAGGTTGGCCACCGGCAGGGTCTGGCCGGACTCGGCCGCGATGAGGCCGTTAAGCGTCAGGCGGGCTTCCAGCTGGCTTTGTGCGCCGACAGCGGCACGGATCTCTCCGCTGGCCCGCCCAGCCGAGACCACCTGCGCTCCGGCAAACAGCGGCTGGCCGGACAGGGCCGGCACCTCGAGAGTGAAAGTCATCGTAGCCTTTGTGCCCTGACTGGGCGACTGCGTCCCCTCGGCCTTGAGCGTCGCGAGCAGGGCCTTGGCACTGTTGCGCACGATCAAGTCACCCGTTTGAATTTTCAGGCCGCTCGCGCCGGCATACTCGATCACCGGCCGGGCCTCGATGGCGAGACCGGCGAACGCCCGTGACCCGCCCTGCGAGAGCGAGACGCCGGCCAGTTGGAGTGGCACCGTGGATTTGAAAATGGATTTATCGCCCTGCACGCTGAGTTCAAATACTCCCTGCTGCACCACGCCGCCCAGTGTAGCGCCGGGCTGCAGCACAGGCAGCAGGCCAAGCGGCAGATGCCCG
>JAHFTH010000036.1 GCA_023269445.1 Lacunisphaera sp. | reverse complement strand
TTTCGGCGACATCGTCAAAGTCACGCCTTCGTCCAAGGTAGTCGGCGACCTCGCGCTTTTCCTTTTCTCTCGCGGCATCAAGCCTGCCGACGTCGTGAACCTCGAGCCCGGCGCCACGCCGTTTCCCGAGAGCGTGATCGACATGCTCATGGGCGGGCTCGGCTGGCCCGAGGGCGGCTGGCCGGAGCCGATGTGGCGGGCCGTGTTGGGCGACAAACGCTTCAAGGAGGCCAAGGCCAAATACTCCGCCACAAAGAAGACCAGCCACGGTTCAGGCCGGGCGACTGGTCCCGGGTCGGCAGCAGCCGACATCAGGAAGACGGGATCCAAAATCCAGAAGAAGACAGCCAAGGCTGACGAGACCGAGCTCGCCAAGCTGCGCGATGAACTGGGCGAGAAACTCAAGCGCACGCCCACCGATGACGAACTTTACTCGCACCTCATGTATCCGGCGGTTTTCGCGGACTTCGCGAAGCACTTGCGCGAATACGGCGAGGTGAGCGCGTTGCCCACCTCCGCGTTTTTCTACGGACTCAAGCCCGGCGAGGAGATTTCCGTCGAGATCGAAGAGGGCAAGGTCCTCATCATCCGCCTCGTGAGCATCGGGGCGGCCGACAAGGACGGGCGTTGCGCCGTCAATTACGAGTTGAACGGCATCGCGCGCGAGGCCCAGGTCCTGAACCGGGGCATCGCCCCCAAGACCAAGGCCCGGCCCAAGGCCGACCTGGCCGACCCCCTGCAGATGGCCGCGCCCATCCCCGGGCTCATCGTGGTCATGTCAGCCTCGGTCGGGGCCAAGGTGGCCAAGGGCGACAAGCTGTTCATGATGGAAGCGATGAAGATGCAGACGACGGTCTATGCGACCGCCGATGGCATCGTGGCCGAGGTCAACGCCGGGGTCGGCGACGTCGTCGAGTCCAAGGACCTCATCGTCAAGCTGCGGAGCTGACGGGGGTGGTCGCCGCTTTCCACAGCGGCGACAGGCGTCGGTATGGAAACCGACGCCCACCTGATAGTCCGCCTGTCAGCTAGGCGCGGATGAATTGACCAGCCCAAAATCGCCGGGAGGGGTTAATTTCAGAGGGCAAATAGCCCTTTTTTCCATTGCGCCGCCCATCGGCGTTCCCTCAATTCTTCGCTTTAAGCACTCATGCATCTCAAGGCGCTCAAGCTTCACGGTTTCAAAAGTTTCGCGGACAACACCACCCTCAGTTTCGAACCTGGTGTGACGGCCATTGTCGGGCCCAACGGTTGCGGCAAGAGCAACATCGCGGACGCCATCCGCTGGGTGCTGGGCGAGCAGAGCGCGAAGGCCCTCCGCGGCGGCAAGATGCAGGACGTGATCTTCGAGGGTGCGGACACCCGCAAGGCCGCGCAGTTCTCCGAAGTCGCGCTGGTGATGACCGAGTGCGAAAAGCAGCTCGGGAGCGATTTCCACGAGATCGAGATCATGCGCCGCGTGGCCCGCGACGGGCAGGGCGAGTATTACTTCAATGGCCAGCCCTGCCGCCTGAAGGATATCCACAAGCTTTTCATGGACACCGGCGTCGGCCGGACCAGTTACTCGATCATGGCGCAGGGCCAGATCGACCAGATCCTGTCGTCAAAGCCCGAGGAACGCCGCGTAGTGTTCGAGGAGGCGGCCGGCATCACCAAATACAAGAGCCAGCGCCGCGAGGCGATGAACAAGCTCTCGCTGACGGAGCAGAATCTCGCGCGCGTGTCCGACGTCATCAACGAGGTGGCCCGCCAGATCGGCTCGTTGAAGCGGCAGGCGGCAAAGGCCATGCGCTACAAGCGCCTCAGTTTCCGGCTGCGCCAGCTCGCGCTCGCCCAGGGCAATTACCAATGGCGCGGACTCAGCACCACGCTCGCCGACCTCGAGGGCCGGGTGAACGGGCTGCGTAGCGCTGCCGAGACGCGGCGCGCCACGTTGGAGGACAAGTCCCGCGGCCTCGATTCACACAAGGCCCAGCGCAGCTCCCTCAACCAGCGCGTGCAGGACGCCCAGCAGGCGGTCTTTGATTTGCGTTCCCAGAAGGAAGCGGCCGAGAACCAGTCTGGCCTGGCGCAGGTCAAGCGCACCGGCCTTATCGAGCGGCTCGACGCCGGGAAGGACGCCTTGGGCGAACTCGAGATGCAGCTCAAGGAGCTCGCTTCGCAGGTGGACACCGGCGCGCAGGACAAGCAGATGCAGCTTTCACTCCTCGGCAGCTCCGACGCCGTCTTTCAGGATCGCAACCGTGAGCTGGCCGTCATCGAGGGCGAGCTGACGCGGGCCGAGCAGCAGCTCAGTCAGGAAAAATTCCATCTCTTGCAGGTCGAGAGCACGGTCGCCCGGCTCCGCACCGAAAGCTCAGGCCTCGAGGTCGACGCCCGCACCAGCCAGCACAAGTTCGACACGCTTTCGCAGGAACTCGCCCAGCTCCGCGCCGCGGTCGAGAGCGCCGCCTCGGCCCTCGCCGAGGCCAGCCAGAAGGTGCAGGAGGCCCGCATCGCCCAGAGCCAGGCCACCAACGACGCGCAGGCCGCGCAGGCCGCGCTGCAGGAGGCCACCCAGAAATTTCGCGACGCCCAGCGCAAGCTGCAGGAGATTGACCGCAGCCTCGCGCAGAAGATGGCTCGCCTGAAACTCCTCCAGCAATTGCAGGAGAAGTGGGAAGGCTTCGGCGAAGGTGCGAAGGCGCTGCTGTCGGGCCGGCTGGCCAGTCTTTTCGGCGCGCAGAAATTCACCCCGATCACCCAGGGCCTCGAAGTCCGCGCCGAATACGCCAAGGCGCTCGAGGCCCTGCTCGGCGCCTCGGTCGAGGCCATCAGTGTCGCCGACCTTGGCACGGCCCAGAAGATTCTCAGCCAGCTCGAGGCCGACCAGATCGGCAGCGTGTGTCTTCAAGTGACGGAGACGGGAGGCGGGAGACAGGAGACGGGAACCAGCGTTCCGGCAGGCTTGAGGCCGGCCATGGATGCCGTAGCGAACCTTGAGGATAGCCATCCGGCGCGTTCCATCCTCTCGGCGTGTTACATTGCCGATGATCTCGGCGCGTTTCTCGAATTCTGGAAGGCGAACCCCGCGTTCAGTTTCCTCATGGTCGCGACCGCGAAGGGCGATCTCGTGGACCGGCGGGGCCTGATCTTCGGCGGCCATCACAAGAAGCCGGCCAACAGCATTGTGCAGCGCGAAGTGGACCTGCGCGAGACGGGCAAGGCGGTCGTGACGGAACAGAAGGCTCACGACGAACAGCGCGCCCTGATCGACCAGCTCAACACCGTCTTGAACGAGGCGGAGCAGACATTAGAACTGCGGCGCAAGGACGTCCTGACCTCTTCGCAACACGCTGCCGCCCTGCACACCGAGGAGAAGAACGCGCAGCGCTCGCACGACGACGCCCGGAACCGGCTCCAGCGGATGGAAAACGAGCTGACCAATCTCAAGCGCGACCACGACGAGGCGCTGGCGCGTCTGGCCAAGGCGCAGGCCCAGCTGGCCGAGGCGCATGCCGGGATGGAAGGACAGAAGCAGAAAATTTCGACCGTTGAGTCGACCATCAATGACAAGCGCGCCGACCGCGACCAGAAGAAGGAATCACTCGCCTCGGCCCGCCTTGAGCTGGCCGATCGCCGCCAGAAGGTCGAGGTGCTCGACCGCGGCCTGACCGAGATGGAGCGCCGCCGGGTCCAGCTCGCCGACTTGCACGACCAGCGGTCCATCGAGATCGAGACGTGGACGGAGCAAGTGACCCAGCTGGAGCGCGACAGCGAGGAGCAGAAGCGCCGGGCGGCGGAGATCGTGACCACGCTGACGGTCGCGCAGGCGAACGTGGATCAATCCCGCACCGAGTTGTCGGACGTCGAGCAGGAGATTTCCCGCGTGGAGTCGGGCCTCAGCTCGATCCGCACCGAGGCCGAGTCGGCCATGTCGGAACTTTCGAAGAACGAGGTCAAGGTCGCCGAGACGCGCGCGCGGGTGCAGTTCCTGACCGAGGAACTCACCCATGAATTCCAAGTCGATGTCTCGACGCTCGATTGGCGGCAGTTGCTCTGGCACGCCGACGACGAACCCGAGGGCTTGAAAGCGCTCGATCTCGACGAGGAAGAGGAAGAAGGTCCGCCCGAGGCCGCGCCCAAGCGCCGGAAGAAGCGCGAGAACAAGGGCGAGGCGACCGAGGCCGAGCTGGCGGCGCTCGACACGACCAATTGGGACGAGCTCAAGGCCGAGGTGGACGCGTTGCGCCAGCGCATCGGCGCGATGGGCGCGGTGAATCTCGTGGCCATCGAGGAATATTCCGAGCTGAAGCAGCGCTACGAGTTCCTCAAGACACAGAGCGACGACCTGGCCAGCGCGAAGGCGCAGCTCCTGAAGGCCATCGACGACATCAACCAGACCTCGCTGGAGCAGTTCAAGGTCACCTTCGACCAGATCCGCAAGAATTTCGCCTACACGTTCCAGATCCTGTTTGGCGGCGGCCGGGCTGAGATCGAGCTGGTGACGGCCGAGGATCCACTGGAGAGCGGCATCGAGATCGTGGCCCAACCCCCGGGCACCAAGCTCAAGGGCATCACGCTCCTCTCGGGCGGCCAGAAGACGCTGACGGCGGTGGCGCTGCTCTTCGCCCTCTACATGGTGAAGCCGTCGCCGTTCTGCTTGCTCGACGAGTTGGACGCGCCGCTCGACGAGTCAAACATCCACCGGTTCACCAACCTACTGAAGCAGTTCGTGAAGGAATCGCAGTTCATCATCATCACGCACAACAAGAGCACGATCGCCGCAGCCGACGCCATCTACGGCGTGACGATGCAGGAGCGCGGCGTGTCCAAGACGCTTTCGATGAAGTTCGACCAGCACAAGGGCGAGCCCGAGGCGCTGCCCGTGACCATCGCCGACTCGGTGCGCTCGGCGGCACCAAGTGCGCCGGTGAGTAATTGAGGGAAGGGTGGGGCATATGTTGCCTAAATCCCCTCTAGAGAGGGGTGCCCAAAGGGCGGGGTGTGTTCTTGAACGCAGCGCTGCAAATGGTAGATTCCTGCCATGCCGCTTCGCTACAATCCGAAGCTTAGACTTCTGGCGCGGGAACTAAGGAAGAAAAGCACGCTGGCCGAAGTGCTTTTGTGGCGATGTCTGAACAAAGGCCAACGTAGCGGATTCGACTTTCACCGACAGAGACCAATTGACGAGTATATCGTGGATTTCTTCGCACCGGAGTTGATGCTGGCCATCGAAATCGACGGTAGCAGTCACAAGCTAAAGGGTCGGGAGGATGAAGAACGGCAGATCAGGCTTGAGGACTTGGGGGTTCGACTTTTGCGTTTTGACGACGCGATGGTGAAGGCTCGCCTTGATGATGTCGTTGGGGCGATTGATAACTGGATCGCGGACAATAAGCCCAAGAGTTGATTGACGACACACCCCGGCGCTGCGCGCCACCCCTCTCCTAGAGGGGATTAAAGACAAAACAAAAGGCGCGACCCTTGCGGATCGCGCCTTCTTTGCTTGCCTGCCCGCGGGGTATTACGGGCAGGAAAGGATCAGTGGGCCTTCTTGGCGGGAGCCGGCGAAGCTTCGGCTGTGACCATGTCGGGCGGCACGTTGGACAGGGCGTCCTCCATCGTGGTCAGGCCCATCTTGACCTTGAGGATAGAATCCTGGTGCAGAGTCTTCATGCCATTTTTCATGGCGACGCGCTTGAGGTCGGCGACCTCGACCTCTTTGTTGATGGCCTCGGTGAGCTCCTCGGAATTGGTCATGAGCTCGTGGATGCCGACGCGGCCCTTGTAGCCGTTGCCGCCGCAGACGTGGCAGCCGCCGGGGGCGGCCTTGAAAATCTCGAAGGGGCCCGGCTCGCCGAGCGCGACCTGGATGATCTCCAGCTCACGGCCCTCGGGCTTGTATTTCACCTTGCAGTTCTTGCACACGCGGCGGAGGAGGCGCTGGGCGCACACGCAGACGAGCGAGGCGGAGATGTTGAAGGGCTCGATGCCCATTTCACCCATACGGGAGACGGTCGAGGGCGCGTCGTTGGTGTGGAGGGTAGAGACGAGCAAGTGACCGGTGAGCGCCGCTTCGCAGGCGATCTGGGCGGTTTCCTTGTCGCGGATTTCGCCCACGAGGATGATGTCGGGGTCCATGCGGAGGTAGCAGCGGAGCGCACGCTCAAAGGTGAGGCCGATCTGCTTGTTCATCTGCATCTGGTTGATGCCGGCGAGCGTGTATTCGATCGGGTCCTCGGCCGTCTGGATGTTCACGTCGGGGGTGTTCACCTCGCCGAGCGCAGAGTAAAGGGTCATGGACTTGCCGGAGCCGGTCGGGCCGCAGTGCAAAATCATGCCGTAGGGCTGGCGCACGCAGTCGCGGTATTTGGCGAGGTTGGCCTCGGAGAAGCCGAGCATGGGCAGGGGCAGGGTGGACTTCTGCTTGTCGAGGATACGCATGACCACCTTCTCGCCGTGGTTCATCGGGCCGGTGGCGACGCGCAAGTCGATATCGATATTTTTCTTGGTGAATTTCTTGAAGATGATGCGGCCGTCCTGCGGGAGGCGGCGCTCGGAGATGTCCAGATTGCACATGATCTTCAGGCGGGCGACCATGGCGAAGGAGACCTGCTTGGGCAGGCGCATTTTCTCAGAGCACATGCCGTCCACGCGGTAGCGGACCAAGAGGTCCTTTTCCATGGGCTCAATGTGAATGTCTGACGCACCGGAGACGTAGGCGTCTTCGATGATGCGGTTGGTCAGCTGGATGATGGGCGCGGATTCCTCGCTCTCAAGGTCGGCGGCCTTGACGTCGCCCGTGCCGCCCTCGGTGTAGGCCCCGGCGATGAGGTCCTTGACCTCATCGATGTCCACCTCGGTGGCGTCCTCGCCGGCTTTCTTGGTTCCGGCCTTCTCGCCAAAGCATTTCTTGAGGAGGGCGTCGAGGAGGCTGGCGGGGATGACCTTGACGTCGTCGATCGACATCTCGGTGGCTTGGGAGAACGCCTCGCGTTTGGCGTAGTCCAGCGGGTTGGTCATCAGCACCGAACAGGAGTTGGTGCCGGTCTTCTTGTAGGGGAAAATGCACTCGCGGCGGATGATGGCGTCGCCGGTGATCTCGACCAGTTTCTCGTCGATATCGACATCATCGATCTTGGTGATGAGGGGCAGCTCGGTGAACTTGGAGATGAACTTGGCAGTGTCCTCGGGGGTGAGCTGGAATTTCGGATCCAGCATGCGCTGGATGAGGGTGGAGGAGTATTCTGCGACCTCGATAAGGACGCTCAGGTCCTTGGGGGTGAACTGGCCGCCGGTGCCGGCCGAGGGTTCCTTGTTGAGCACCTGGATTGCGCCGATGACGATATTGGTCTTGAGCGGGACGGTGAGCATCGAGTTAACCTCGAAGCCGACGTCCATTTTCTTGAGCGATGCGGCGTCGGCGCCTTTGCCACTGAAGAAGAGCGGTTCACCGGTCTGGATGACCTTGCCGACATTGCCAGTGCCGGAGGGGAGTTTCAGAGTAAGGAGCTTCTTGTTCGTCTCCTTGAACTGCATCTCCTTGTCCTTGTCGGTGCCCCACAGGGTGGGCGAGTAATAGACCTGCTTGAACGCGATCTCGCCGCCCTCGACGAGGTAAAGCGTCATGGACTGGGCTTGGAGCGATTCGACGACCTTGCTGGCCGTGAGCTCGATGACGGTGTTGACGTCCTCCTTGCTCGGGGCGGGCTTGGAGATGACCTTGATGAGCAGGGACCGGCGCAGCGTGCCTGTGAGATTGCTTGAGGTGGCCATGTGGGAGGGGAGTAGAGATTCCGGCAAAAAACGGCCGGAAGGGCAAAATCAGCGTTTGAAAAACGTGCTTGCTTGTAAGGTCTGTTTTTCGCGTGGTCGAGGGCGAACTTGCAAATGATTAGCTGGCTCAAAAATGTCTGGTCTAGGCTCCGCCCCAAAGTGGAGCTATCCGCCCGGGCCCAAGCCGGCGCGCTGGGCGAGCAGACGGCCGCGGATTTCCTCCGCACCCGCCATCGCTACACCATCGTGGCCCGCAATTGGCGGAGCCCGCGCGATCTGCGCGACGAGATCGACCTCGTCTGTCGGGATGGCGACGTGCTGGTGTTCGTCGAGGTGAAGGCGCGGGCGGCCGGTGCGTTGGTGAGCGGCTACCAAGCGGTCGATGAGCGCAAGAAGCGCGCGCTCCGTCGGGCGGTGCAGGCTTATCTCGGGTCGCTCACGCCGCCGCCCCGCACCTTCCGGCTGGATATTGTGGAGGTCACGCTGAGCGATCGGTTGCCGCCGCAGGTCATGCACTACGAGAACGCCCCGTTGTTTCCCAAAGGCTACCATCTGGCGCGGCAGAACCCCTCCGCGGCTTTGCCGGACCTGTAGTGTGTCACAACCCCCGGCGACCAGAATAAAGCCTTGTGTGCACCCCGGTTCGTGCCGATTTTGCCTAAAATATGGCAGAAGAAAATCGCCACCCGTTTTTGCATGGTCTGAGCAAGCACCGTGGTTCGCCGCCGACCGTAGTCGTCATCTTTGGCGCCTCCGGCGACCTGACCGCCCGCAAACTCATCCCGGCCATCTACAACCTCGCGCATGACGGTCTGTTGCCGGCCGATTTCTATCTCATCGGTTTTGGCCGCAAGCCGATCCCGGATGCCGAGTTCCAGGCGATCGCTGCCGGGGCCATCAAGGAGTTCTCCCGCCGCGAACCCAGCCCCGACGTCTGGAACCGTCTCGCGCCCCGCACGCTCTATGTGAGCGGCGGCTACGACGAGAAGGCCGCCTTTGACCGTCTCGGCGAGCGTATCGCCGGTCTGGAAAAGGAAATCGGCCAGCAGCTCCAGACTCTCTTCTACATCTCGACCCCGCCGACGGTCTTTGCTCCGATCATCCAGAACCTCGGCGCCAGCGGTCTGGCTGCCCGCTACCTGCGCCAGCCCAATCAGTCGAAGTGCATCATCGAAAAACCTTTCGGTCGCGACCTCGCCAGCGCGCAGGCCCTGAACAAGGAACTCACCTCCGTCTTCGAGGAATCCCAGGTTTTCCGCATTGACCACTACCTCGGCAAGGAGACCGTGCAGGATCTGCTCGTGCAGCGCTTCGCCAATTCGATTTTCGAGCCGATCTGGAACCGCAATTTCATCGACCACGTCCAGATCACTGTCGCTGAGCAGGTAGGGGTCGAATCCCGCGCCGGCTATTACGAGCAGAGCGGTTGCATGCGTGACATGATCCAGAACCATACCATGCAACTCCTCGCCCTCACCGCGATGGAGCCGCCCGTCTCGATGGACGCGGAATCCGTGCGCGACGAAAAGGTGAAGGTCCTCAAGGCCATCCAATCGCTGCGGCTCGAGGGACCTCATTCCGATGTCGCTCGCGCCCAATACAGCGAGGGTCTTATTGGCGGGAAACTGATGAAAGGATACCTGCAAGAAAAGGACGTCTCTGCGACTTCCAGCACTGAGACCTACGCCGCGCTCCGCCTGAGCATCAACAACTGGCGCTGGCAGGGCGTGCCGTTCTATCTCCGCTCTGGCAAGCACCTCGCGCGCCGCGTCAGCGAGATCGCCATCCGTTTCAAGCGAGCTCCCGGCAGCCTCTTCGCCGAGTCCGAGCGCTACCAGATTGCGCCCAACACACTCGCGTTCCAAATCCAACCCGATGAAGGTCTCAGCCTGATCCTCAACGCCAAGATCCCCGGCCTCGAGACGCGCACGCAGCCGGTGAAGATGAATTTCAAATACGCCACCACCTTCGGCTCCAACACGCCGGAGGCCTACGAACGCCTCGTGCTCGACGCCATGATCGGGGACGGCACGCTCTTCATCCGCGGCGACGAGACCGAGCGATCCTGGCAGCTCATCACTCCGATTCACGACTACTGGGCGTCGCAGGGCCGCAAGGGCATGGATACTTACGCCTCGGGCTCCTGGGGGCCCAAGTCGTCAGACGACATACTCGCCGCCAACGGGCACAGCTGGCGCGAGCCCTGAGCCATGCCCGAGTTCTTCGACGCCCTGCCCGGACAAGAGGTGCCCGTCGGCGGTATCGCCGCCGGCTTCAAGAAAATCTGGGCCGACACTCCAGCCCAGGAGAGCCGCGCGGTGCAGCTCAACCTCGTGCTGCATCTCGGCCGCAACTCCTCGGCCGCGGACGCGCTCGGGCAGTTCCAGAACACGCTCAGTTTTGCCCGCCGGTATCCCTGCCGGGTCGTGGTGCTCTGTCCCGATTACGACGGGAGTTTACCGCCGGAACTGCGGGCCAAGATCTACGGCGAGTGCTTCTTCGGCAAAGCCAAGAACGACACGCGCTGTGTCGAGTTTGTCATTTTGCACTACACGATGGCGGCCCGGCAGCACCTCGAGAGCCAGGTCTCGGTCTGCCTGTCCACCGACCTGCCGCTTTACTATTGGGCGCACGCCTTTAACGAGTCCCGGCGCATCGCCGACTACAGCTACCTGCTCACCCGCTCCCAGCGCGTGCTCTTCGACAGTGCCATCGCGCCGCCCGACACCTTCACCTATCCTTGGCCCAATCTCTCGGCGGTGCGCGATCTCGCCTACACCCGCACGCTCCCGCTGCGGCAGAACCTCGGCCAGTTCCTCAGCCGCTACACGTCTGCGCTGATTGGCGAAGCGCTGAAGACGATCGCGCTGCGGCACGACGTGAAATACGCGGCCGAGGCTGGTTGTCTTCTGGGCTGGATCAAGAAAGGGCTGGCCCGGGGTGGGGCGGACCTCGCCGCCATCGGCTTCACCGTGACCCCGGAGAATGGCCCGAGCTCATTTGAACTCACCTTTGACTATGCGGATGGGAAGAAGATCTTTCACTGGCGGGCCGACCTCGCGCAGAACCACGCCGAGTTCACCGGCGATCTCGGCACAGGTCGCACAACACTGACGTTGGGTGCGCACCTGCTCACGCCCGAGGCGGCGCTGGCTGAGGCGATGTTTTTCTGAAGCAGTTTGCTCTGGGGTAGGGCGGATTATCCTTAATCCGTCGGGCTTGGTTTGGCCTGCTTTGATTGCAGCGGCGCGTTAAGGATAACGCATCCTACCTTCAGACTCCTTGTTACTTGCTCCATGTTACTTGGCTGACCTAGGGTCAGCCCGCATGTCCACCCCGACTGGCTCCGCTCCGAGCAGCCCCGTATGAACCCCGCTGATCTGAAGCTCATAGCCCTGGCACTCGCGGCCATCGCTGTGCTGGTGCTGCTCGTCACCAAACTCAAGCTGAACGCCTTTGTCTCGCTCGTCATCGCCTCGCTCATTGTCGGCGGTGGTGCCGTGTGGATGGGGCGGACGCTGGGCGGGGCGCCCTACACGATGCTCGGCGTCACCAAATCCATCCAGGATGGTGTCGGCGCTACGCTCGGCGGCATCGCTGCGGTCCTCGGGCTGGGCACGATGTTGGGCAAGCTGCTCGCCGAATCGGGTGGGGCGGAGGTGCTCGCGAAACGCTTCGCCGCGTTCTTTGGTCCGAAGCATATCCAATGGTGCATTATCGCTCTGGCGCTGGCGGTGGGCCTGACGACTTGGTTCGCGGTCGGCCTTATCTTGCTGCTGCCGATTTTGCTCACGCTGACCCGGGAGACAAAGCAGCCGTTCCTGCTGCTGATGCTGCCGCTGATTTCCTGCCTTTCGGTGATGCATGGGCTGATGCCGCCGCATCCCGGCCCCGTCGTCGCCGTCGAGACGCTCAAGGCCAACATGGGTCTTGTTTTGATCTGGGGCTTTGTCGTCGGCATTCCCACGGCCATGGTGGCCGGGCCGCTGTATGCGAAGTGGGCCGTGAAGCGCGTGGAAGCTTCGCCCCCGGCCATTGCGGCCCCCGACGCGTCCGACCCGACCCTGCGCCGACCCGGTTTCGGGCTGACGCTTTTCTCAATTTTGCTGCCGGTGATCCTCATGTTGCTCGCCACCTTGGCGGAGCTGACGCTGCCGAAGGGCCACACACTGCGCGACGTCGCGACCTTTGTCGGCAACCCGACCATGGCGCTGATGAGCTCGGTCATCTTCTGCCTGTGGTCGCTGGGCACGAATTGCGGTTACACCAAGGCGCGGCTGCTGAAGTTCACCGAGACGAGCGTCGCGGCGGTGGGCATGACGATCTTGGTGGTGGGCGGCGGTGGCGGTTTCGCCCGGGTGCTGCGCGACAGCGGCGTGGCGGACGCGATCGGGCGGGTGGGGGAATCATTCCATCTGTCGCCCCTGTTCTACGGGTGGCTGATCTCGGCCTTCATCCGTGTGGCGACCGGCTCGGCCACGGTCGCGATCACCACGGCCTCGGGCCTGCTGGTGCCCGTCCTGGCGCTGCATCCGGAACTCAGCCAGACGCACATCGCCCTCATCATCGTCGCGATCGGCTGCGGCTCGCTCTTCCTGTCCCATCTCAACGACGCCGGGTTCTGGATCGTCAAGGACTGCCTCGGCCTCTCGGTGGCGCAGACCTTCAAGACCTGGACGGTCTGCGAAACCATCGTCGGCCTCGTCGGTCTGGCCTTCGCTGCGATTTGCTATCAATTGGTCTGACCATTCGGCCCATGCGCCTCGCCCGTTACCTGCCCTTGCTCCTCCTGCCGGCGCTCGTGCTGGCGGCCGACAAGCCGAAAGGCGCCAAGCCTGCACCGGCGGCCATCATCGCCAAGCTCGGCTGGCTGGCCGGCCACTGGCGGATGGAGAAGGCGGGCCGCGTGATCGACGAGCAATGGATGGCTCCCGCCGGCGGCGTGATGCTCGGTATGGCGCGCACGGTGGCCAAGGGCCGGGAACTCGAGCATGAGTTCACCCAGATCCGTGAGGGCCCGGGCGGCGAACTGTTCTACATCGCCCAGCCCTCGGGCCAGAAAGAGGCGGCCTTCAAGCTCCAGTCGCTCACCGACACCGAGGTGGTGTTCGAGAACAAGGAGCATGATTTCCCGCAGGTCATCGGTTACCGCCTGCAACCCGACGGCACGGTGCTCGCGTATATCGAGGGCCCGGGTCCCGACGGCACGACCAAGCGCATCGAGTTTCCGTATCAGCGGGTGAAGTAAGATCCTCCGCGGATTACGCAGATGAACGCGGATAGAGTAGGGCGGGATCGCTGCCCCGCCCTACAGTTGGAGGAATTTATTCGTGCCATCCGCGTTATCCGCAGTAGTCTGCCTTCATGAAAAAGCCACGCGTTACCGGACTCGGCGGAGTCTTCTTCAAGGCAAAGAATCCCACGAAGCTTGGAACTTGGTATCAGAAGCATCTCGGGCTGCCGGTTGAGACGTGGGGCGGCTGCTCCTTTCCATGGCGCGACGCAAAGAACCCGAAGAAGAAGGGCACCACTGCGTGGAGTCCGTTTGACTCCGACACCCAGTATTTCGGCTCCGGCAAGCAGGGTCACATGATCAACTACCGCGTCGCTGACCTGAAGAAGGTGATCGCCGCGCTGAAGAAGGAAGGCGTGTGGATCGACCCGAAGGGCATCGAGGCCTCCGAATTCGGCAAGTTCGCCTGGATCAAGGACGGCGAAGGCAACCGCATCGAGCTCTGGGAGCCACCGAAGGGCTGCTGAGTGCGGGCCTAGCGATGCCCCATAAATCCACTCCCGGTCTCCACTGATCAGCTGATCAGCTTTTCAGCTGGTCGGCGATTTCCTCAAGCGGATAGGTGATGATCTCCGCGAGGGTCGGGTGATACCACGGGGCCCGGAGCATGTCGCGCACGGTGGCGCGCAGCGCGAGTGGCGTGGAGAAACAATGGATGAGTTCGCCCGCGTCTTTGCCGACGATCTCCGCGCCGAGGATGCGGCCGCGCTTGGGCTCGGCCAGCACCTTCACGTAGCCGTAGTTGGCCTCCATCAAAATGGATTTGCCGTGGTCGTTGAAGGGGTAAGTGGCGCGGAGGTATTTCACGCCGCGCTCGTCGAGGTCGGACTCCAGCGCGCCGATCATGGCGAGCTGCGGGTCGGTGAAGACGACGTTGAGCAGCAGGGAAAAATCCACGGGCTTCAGGCCTTTGACCTTGGCGGCGTGACGGGCCGCGAGTTCGCCCTGCGCGATGGCGAGATGGACGATCTCGTGCGGACCGGAACAGTCGCCTGCGGCGTAAATGTGCGGCGTGCTCGTCTGTTGCCAGCGGTTGATGATGACCTGTCCGTCGGCGCGCGTTTTCACGCCGGCGGCCTCCAGCCCGAGGGTCGCGGTGTTGGGCTCGCGGCCGAGAGCGTTAAAGCAGTGGGCGGCGCGGCGGGTGACGACCTTGCCGTCGTGGAGGAAGGTGGCGGTGACGCCGCGCTTGTCCTGGCTGAGCTGCTTGAGCTGGGTGCCGGCGAAAAGCTCGATGCCCTCGTCGACGAAAGCCTGCTGCACGACGGACGAGGCTTCCTCCGAGTGATCGCGGAGGATATTCGGGCTGCGCTGGATGAGGGTGACCTTCGTGCCGATACGGTTGAGAAACTGGGCCAGTTCGCAGGCGACGATGCCGCCGCCGAGCACGAGGACACTCTTGGGCACGAAGTCGAGGTCGAGCACGTCGTCACTCGTCCAGCAGGTGATATCGCGCAGTCCGGAAATGGCCGGCGTGCTGACCTTCGAGCCGGTGCCGAGGAGGAAATGCTTTCCACGCAGCTTCTGGCCGTTGGAAAGCTCCAGCGTGTGCGGGTCGAGGAAGTGGGCGTGGGCGCGGATGAGGTCGAACTTGCCGCCGGTGAGCGCCGACACGCGGTAGCTGGCGAAGTCGGCGATGAGGCGCTTTTTCCGGGCGTGGATCGCCTTCATGTCGGCGCGGGCGCCGGTGACCTTGAGGCCGAAGCGGTCGGCATGCCGGGCGTGGTGCAGCACCTCAGCGGTGTAGAGCAGGGTCTTGGAGGGCATGCAGCCGCGGAGAATGCAGAGGCCGCCTAGCTGCTTCGCTCCGTCGATCACGGCAACCTTGAGGCCGAGGCCGGCGGCGACGCGGGCGGCGTTGAAACCGGCACTGCCGCCGCCGATGCAGATGAAGTCGTAGGCCTTCGCTTTCATTTTCTGTGTTTCGTGGCAAATGTCCGATGCTCAGGAAGGACCAAGGATCAAGTTGCAAGTGGCAAGAACCGGATGGCTTGGGCAGTCTCTTGTTACTTGGACCTTGTCACTTGTTCCTTGGGGCCTATCGCCCTTTGCCGAAGAGCATGATGTGGATCGTCTTCAGGACGATGGAGGCATCGAGCACGAAGGAAAAGTAGCGGATGTAGTAGAGGTCGTATTCCAGCTTGCGGAGCGTGTCCTCGAGGTTCGCGCCGTAGGGATAGTTGACCTGCGCCCAGCCGGTGATGCCGGGCTTCACGAGGTGGCGGAAATGGTAGCACGGGATCTTCTTTTCGTAGTCCTCGACTAGCTTCACCCATTCGGCGCGGGGACCGATGAGGCTCATGTCGCCCACGAATACATTCCAGAGTTGCGGGACCTCATCGAGTCGGGTGGCGCGGAGGAAACGCCCGATGGCGGTGATGCGGCTGTCATTGGCGCCGGTATAGACGGCACCGTCATGGTGGACGGACATCGTGCGGAGCTTGAGAATCTGGAAGGGCACGCGGTTTTTGCCGACCCGGGGTTGGCGGAAAAACACGGGGCCTCGGTCACCGATCCAGATGACGGCGGCGACGAGCGGTAGGAACGGCAGCGTCAGCAGCAAGCCCAGCGAGGACAGCGCGACGTCGCTGACGCGCTTCAGGCGCTCGAACACGGGCTCGCGGGCGATCTGGAATCCTTCCTGGAACAGCCACGTCTGGTTGAGGCGGTAGAGCGGGATCTTGCGCCAATAGACCTCGTGGAACAGCTCAAGGGTGTAGGTCGGCACGCCGGAGAAGTGCAGCTCCATCAACCGCTGCGCGACCGCCGGTGGCAACTCTTGGCTGGATTCCCGGAGGATGATGGCGTCGAGATGGTTTTCGTATTCCGCCAAGTAATGGGTAACATCGCCCATGGGTGGCATGGACACCGCGTAGGACTGCGGGCTGGGGACGAAAGTTTCGTGGGTGGCGTAGAGCACCGCCTGGGTCATGCCGGTGCGGCGGCACTCTTCCTTGAACGAGACGCAGCTTTCCTGACTGCCGAGGAACATGAAATACCGCTGCTGTTTCTTGGCCAACTGTCGTTGGTAGAACATCCGGCGATAGGTCAGGGTGAGGGGAATCAGCGCCACGGCGGAGACCGTCGGCACGAACCGGCTGACTTGCAGCGGAAAGCCGGCTGGAATCACGACAAAGGTCAGCAGCAGCGTTAGCATGGCCACGACGACCAGTGAGATCGTGTGCAGGCTGGTGTAGGTGACCGACATCATGTCGGTGCGCGGATTGTAGCCGTCGATCAGATAGACCGCGAGCACGTGCATCAACACCGGCAAGATCAACGGTGCCATGATGGGGGTATCCCAGGCCACGACGCCGCGGGTCCAGGCGACGAAGTTGAACACCAGGAACACAAAAATGGTGTCCAAGGCCACGAGGGCGAGTGTGATGAGTTTCCCTTGGGTCATGGCTAAAGGTATCTACAGGGCGGGCCTCGCCGAAGGCAAATTGAACTTACCGCAATCCACCGTTCGCCCGGAGCAATTCTTCCCAGCGCGTGAGAGCCGCCGCAAAAGTGAAGTGCCGGGTGTAGGCCGCGCGGGCGTTGGCCCCGAGCCGGGTGCGCAGCGCGGCATCCGCCTGCCAGCAGGTGATCACGCTGACCAGGCCGGTGGCATCACCCGGCACCAGCGCGGTGCCACACCCGTCCTGTTGCAGTAGGCGCGCGATGTCGCCGTCCGGCGGTCCGACGAACAACACGGGCCGGCCGGCCGCCAGCGCGCCCGCGAGTTTGCTGGGATAAACCAAGGCGGAATATTCGGGCCGGAGCGTCACCAGATGGACATCGGCGGCCGCCAGCGACGCGGCGAGATTTTCGCGCGACTCGGGCGGGAGCAGCCGGATATTGCCCAGTCCCCGGTCACGCGCAGCAGCCCGGACTTCTTCGAAGCGGGCGCCTTGGCCGATAAAGAGTAAGATAATGGCCGGGTTATCGCGGAGTTGCTCGGCGGCCTGCAGGATCGTCGCGAACTCGTGGACCCGGCCGAGATTGCCCGAGTAGACGACGACGAATTTCCCGCCGAGGCCCCATTGCTGGCGCTGCGCCTCGATGGCGGCCGGAGCAGCCGGCACCTGCAATTCGCGTGGCGCCCAGTTGGGAATGACGGCGAGGCGACTGGTCGGCACGCCCCGGCTCGCGACGGTTCGCGCCATGTCTTCACCGAGGGTCACGCAGGTGCTCGCGGCGCGCCACGCTGAGTCGCGAGTGGTTTTCAGGGGCGCGAGGAAGAATTCAGCCAACGCGCCGAAGTGGACGGAGGCGATCTCGGGGTAGATGTCTTGAATCCAGGGGACGACCTTCGCGCCCCGGGCAGTGGCGGCCCGTGCGACGGTCGCACCGAGCAGCGGAGGGTCGGTCATCGGCACCACGATGTCGCCCGGCCGGACCAGCAGGGCGAGTTGCCCTTGGGCCGTGCGTAGGAAGCGGCGGTGATTCAGCGCCCGCGAGATCAGGCCGTCGTGCTGTTCGGGTGTGCCGGTGCGATGGATAGTCACGCCATTCTGCCGGGTGGAAGTTTT
>JAHFTH010000228.1 GCA_023269445.1 Lacunisphaera sp. | reverse complement strand
CACCACGGGCCGCCCGTTGTTTGCGGCTAAATCGGGCGTGACGTTAGACGGCAAGGTGGCGACTCGCACCGGCGATTCGAAATGGATCACCGGCGAGGCGGCGCGGGCCAACGGGCATCTGTGGCGGAAGTATTTTCCAGCGATCGCGGTCGGGGCGGGGACAGTGCGGGCCGACAACCCCCGCTTGACCGCCCGGGTGGACGGGACGGAATGGTGCCCATGGCGCTTCGTCTTCGACGGCCTGTTGCGCTCGGTGACGGACAAGGCGATGCCCGCCGTCTATACGGACGAATTCCGCGAACGCACCATCGTGGTGACAACCTCGCACGGCGGTCTCGGCTATGTGCGTAAACTCAACGCGATGGGCGTGAAGACTTGGGTGCTCAATTCGGCAACGCCGAAGGTTAATTTTCAGGATTTCCGCGCGCGCTGCGCGCAGGAAGGCATCACAGGGGTTTTCTTCGAGGGCGGCGCGCAACTGCTGAGCGAATTGCTACAGGCCCGCGAGCTCGACTACCTTTTCACCTATCATGCCCCGGTGCTGTTCGCCGACGACAAAGGCAAGGCCATCCTGCGCGGGCTCCGCACCGAAACCCTGGCGGAGGCGATCCGGCTCCAGACCGTGCGGCACGAGGTGCACGGGGACGACGCGCTGATGCGCGGCCACGTGCGCTATCCGGAGAAAGTATTCGTGGATGAAGCGACCTTCAATCGGAAGACCTATTGATGAAAGAGCAGGAAACCTGCGGGGTGGGGGCACCCCGTCTCCAAGTCATCCATCTGGCGTCGGGCAATCCGCACAAGGTGCAGGAATTGCAGAGGCTGGCGGATGAATCGCCTGCAAGCAGGCTCCTACACTTGAGCATTGTCGCGTCGGAGCGGATGCCGGAGGTCGCGGAGGATACGGGGACCTTTGTGGGCAACGCGCGGAAGAAGGCGCAGGCCCTGCAAGCGTTGCTGCCGCCGGGGGCGTGGGTGCTGGCCGATGACAGCGGGGTTTGCGTGGAGGAACTGGGGGGTGCGCCCGGGGTGGAATCAGCTTACTTCGCCGGACCACAGCATGACAGTGCGGCAAATTTAAGGAAATTGACCGAGGTGATGCGCGACGTGCCCGCGGGCCGGCGCGCGGCGTATTTCTTTTGTGTCCTGATACTGCGTGGACCGGGTGGAGCAGAGCAGATCTTTGAAGGCCGGTGCGATGGGACGCTCGCGCCGGAACCGGTAGGAGGTGCGGGTTTCGGTTATGATCCGCTGTTCATCCCGACTGGATATGAGTGCACCTATGCGCAGTTGTCGGAGGTCGAAAAAAACAAAATCAGCCACCGCGGACGCGCATGGCTGATTTTGGCAGATTATCTCAGTAAACTGAATTAGTGCGGGAGGGCCTCGATGACGACCTTCTCTGCATCGTATTCCGCAGACGTCATTTCCATGTAGCGGCGGCGCGAGCAACTGAGCAGGATGGGTTCGAGCGGCACGTCATGGTTGGCCGTGCGGAAGCCCTCGTGCAAACCCCAGAAGCGATCAGGGGCGGCGTAAGCACGGATGTTCCAAGGTTCCATGGCTACACGGCTCTCGAACAGGGCGACCATCGATCCGCGGAGGAAGAACTTGGCGTTGCCCGTATAGCTGGTGTCCATGTCACCGTGCCAGTCTTCCAGCAGGCGTGGAAAGTTGTGGGCGCCGCCGCTATATTGGGCATTAGCCAAGGTGTTGGGCGGGCTGTCGGTCAGGCCCGAGGCGGCGTGGTTACTGGGCACGATGCCGACGAGCAGCGCGACGGAATACTCGGTGTCGGCTGCGGGCGTCATCTTGGTCTGCCAGGTTGTGCCGGCGGCACCGGGCACGCTGTTGGTCGGCATGGCACCGGGTTTGATGGCTGTGGCGGAAGTCCCGAGGCCCTCGTAGTTATTGGAGCTGCTGGGGGCGGCAGAACGCCAGGTGTTGACCCAGCTCGTATTGGTGATGCGGAAAGCACTGAGCGCGTCGTTCCAGCCATTGGTCTGAAAATAGGGGGAGCTGGCACTGCTAAACTCCGGCTGGGAGAGCATGGTGATGGCATCCGCCATGACGGCGGTCAATTTCTCGTTGGTGCTGTCAGGATAACGCGCGCTGTAACCACCGCTGCCGGAGGAGGAGGTGGTGGTGTTGACCGTGCCATCGGCATTGAAGTGACCGATGATATAGGCGGCGTCGTTGGTGACGAAGGTGAAGCCGGTTTTGTCGGTGGCGGTGTAACTGGCGACCGGTCCACGTCCGTTCCACAGGCGCACGCCCGAGTCCACTCGGGTGGGCACACCTGAGGTTTGCACGCGTTTTTCCGCATCCACGGAGTGCAGATAAATTGCGATGCCGTCATACCATGCGTCCGGAGTGGTCCCGTCATAGAGCACCGAGACCGGGACGAGATAGGCGCGGGGGTCGGTGGCGATCGCCGTCAGGGTGGCGGCGCTGGCCGGATTGGATGGCGCATAATACAGTCGGAAAGGATCCTGGCAGGTGATTTGGGCCAGCGTGCCGCCGGTGTCTGGGGGCAAAACCGTGTAGGCCAGCCCGGCCACAGCGGGATCATCTAGGCCGAGATCAAGTGTGGTCGTGACGCCTGCGGAATTGAAGATGGAGTTGGTCCAGTTGGTGGCATCGGGGGCCTGGACCTTATAGCCGGTGCTCGTGGTGGTGGCTACGGCCGCAGTGATGGTCGCAGAGCGAGCGAACATCATCTTGAACCGGGCCATGTCGAAGTCGATTTTGGCGATGGCGCGGGGCACGTAATTGGTCGAGGCGCGGGCGGTGCCACTGGCAACGTTGGAGACGTAACCTTGGTTGCCGTTGGAGCGGCGCGAGTCGAAGAAGTAGGCTTCGGACGGGTAAGGCGTGGTTGAGGCCTCGATGGGGAAGACCGGGCCGGAGACGGGGTCGAGGGTGACGGTCGCATTATCAGCTGCCGCCGCTAGGAGCCCCGGCGAGGTGAGGGTGACGACATTGGCGGCGGTCAGGGCACTGTGGACGAGATATTTTTGCGTGCCGATGGTAAGAATATCGCCGGATTCGATCGTGCCGGTGCCGGTATCGACGGTGAGGGCGGTGGCACCGATGGCATGCGCGCCATTGAGCAGGTAGCCGGTGCCGGTGCCGGTGTTGTGGGCGTAACCCGTGCCGACCAGAGGATTGAGGATTACGTCTTTGTTATCCGACACAGCCGCGTAGAGGCCAGGCGTGATCGTAAAGACGTTGCTCGTCAGCGCAGACGCTACGGTGTAGGTGTAGCCGCCGGTGGTGATGGTGTTGCCGGGGAGAATGGTGCCGGCACCGGTATCCACGGTGAGGGAGGTGGCACCAGCGGCCAGCGCGCCATTGATCAGGTAGTTATTACCGGTGCCGCGGGTGCCGGAGAGCGGGTCGACCGTGACGGCCGTGCCGCTCACGACCGCAGCACGCAGACCTGGCGAAGCGATAGTGAGGGCACCGTTGGCCAGCGCGGCGGTGACCAGATACTTCTGAGTTCCGATGGTGATGGTGTTGCCGGCGTAGATGGAGCCGGTGCCGGTGTTGAGCGTGATGGTAGTGGCGTTCAGCGCCAGAGCACCGTTAGCTAGATAGCCGGTGCCGGTGCCGCAAAAACCAGCCGGGGCATCGACATAGAGCGGCGCGTTGTTGGCAACGGCGACGCGGAGGCCGGGCGAGGCGAGGGTGACGGAGGTGGGGGCGACGGCAGCGGCAACCGTGTATTTCTCTACACCAATCGTGATAGTGTCGCCGGGGAGAATGGTGCCGATGCCGGTATCGACAGTGAGGGCGGTGTCGCCGATGCCATAGCCGCCAATGTTGTTGATGAGGTAGCCGGAGCCGGTGCCATAGGCCTGCTGGGGGATGCGTAGAACCTGGTTGCTACCCACGGTCGTGTCGGTGGTGTAGAAATTCGGCAGGTTGTTGCGATACATGAAATCATCGGCCGTGCCGGCGGTGCCATCGGCACCACGGTTGTAGCCGTAGGAAGGCTGGCCGGGCAGCACCACCTCGGTGCAGGTATGGACGTTGCTGCCGTCGATGCTGTTCAGCCAGCAGCGATAGGAAAAGGGCAGGATGTATTGGGTGCTGCCATCCGGGGTAATGGTGGTGCGGATGGTGTCGTCGGGATTGGCCGCAATGTAGAGGCCGGCACTCCAGGCAATTTTCGACTGCTTGGTGTCGGCATCGTCGGTGGTGGCCACCCAACTGGTGCCGTTATACTTGGTGGGGTTGGGTGACTCGATGACCTGCCGGCCGTTGTTGCGGTCATCCTCGGTGGTCGTGGTCAGGTTGGTCTCGCTATAGCCGCCGACGCCGGGGAGTGCGAGGGCGGTGACGCCATGGACGTTCGTGCGGACGTTCGTGCTATAGTTGGCGACGGTGAAACTTTTGAAATTGGCTTTGGTCGTGGCGCTTTCGGTGGTCAAGCCGTCTTTATGGTCCTTCCAGATGGTGCCGTTATACAGGTTGATCGCGGAACCGCTTACCGGCGTATAGTAAACTGCCCCCGTGCCGCCAGCACCGGCCGTGTTGCCGCCTGAGCGATTGCGGTAGGCAACCTTCAGTTGACCGTCGGCGTAGAGTCCTTGGGCGGCGCTGACGCGATCAGCAAAGGTCAAAATGGCGGTGCTGCCCACTTCCCCTCGCGCTATCAGGCGACCGTTGGTGTGGACGGGGCCCATAATGGTCATATCCTGTCCGGGAAACAGCTCCAGGTCCATGTTGTAGAAAACGCCGAATTGAAACAACGGTGTCATGGCGATCTCCATCTCCTGCAGCACTTGCGTGGTTTGGGGGCCGAGGGCTGGGTGCGTGACCGTGGCCTTGGCAATTACCGGGATTGTGGCGGTGCTGACCTGCAGGCCGTAGTTGGCGCTGGTGATGTCGGTGACAATGGCATAAGCGGTGGGAGTCAGCATGCCGGCGCGGACCTCCATGCCCGATACGGTGGCAAAGTTGACGGTGTTGAGGACGTTATTGTTGCCGGTGCTGTCGGGCAGCAGGACTTCGTTGGAGCCGGTCATGAAGGCCATGGCCGCCCGCGGACGGGTGCGGTAGAGTTTGGTTGTGAGCTGTTCGGCGGCGTAGAGAGATATGTTCTCGGCCATGTTCTTGGCCCGGAGTTGGACGCGGTTGCGCTCGTTGCCGCGC
>JAHFTH010000227.1 GCA_023269445.1 Lacunisphaera sp. | reverse complement strand
TCTCCGCCACCGACGAGACGACGGCCGCCTGCTCGTCGTTTAATTTCGGTGGCAGACCGGTGACGATCTCGCCACCCGTCCAGTTGTCCGCGTAGGCCACACGCTCCACGTGGCGCGTCTCCTCGCGCACGAGTCCGCGCTTCACCAGCGCGGAGGCGACGGCGGCAGTCGCACCGAGACGAGAGAGCACGAGCGACTTCTTCACCGGGTGAAACTGCTGCAGCAGGAATTCAAAGACCTTCGCCTGCTGCGGGGCTTTCTTGCGCAGGGCGGCCAGCTCCTCCACCGGGGCGGGCCGGGCGGCGACGAGGTATTTCTCCTGCTTGAGCTGGGTGCCGTCGCGCACGGCGGCGGGGATCATCGCCTCCAGCACCGCCTCCATGCGGGCCGCGTAGTAACCGTGCATCCACTTCGCCAGCGCGAGCAGGTCGGGCGTCAGCGCCGGGTAGTCCTGCATGACGCTCGACAGGTTCTTGAGCCGCTCGACCGGGACATCGGCGATGGCGTCCACCTCCAGCACGAGTCCGACCTTGTGCTGGTTCATGATCGGCACGCGCACCAGCGAGCCGAGTTGCACGTCCGCGCGGAGATTCTCCGGCACCTTGTAGTGCAGAAGCTTGTCGAAACCCGCCAGCGGCTGGACGCCCACGATCATCGGCCCCAGTCAGCGGGTGCGCCCGGATGAGGCAACGTGTTTCCGGCAAGGGACGCGCACACTTTGCTTTTGACAGGGCGAACCCGCCGGGCCGACATTCCTGCCAGTGAGTCACGACGCCGTCCGCCAAAAATTCCAAGACTTCCTGGCCGAGCAGGGGCTCCGCGTGACCAACCAGCGCCTCGCCATCTTCGACGCCGCGCTGGCCCAGAAGGAGCACTTCACCGCCGAGCAACTGCTGGTCCACGCCAAGGCCATCGACGACTCGGTCTCGCGCGCCACCGTCTACCGCACCCTCCCCCTGATGACCGGGAGCCACGCCCTGCGCGAGGTGGACATCGGCTCGGGCGAGAAATTCTACCTGCGCGTCACCGACAGCAACCAGGTCGCGCAGGTCGTCTGCCTGGACTGCGACAAGATCTTCGAGATCAGCGCCCCGTTCATGGAATGGTATGGCAGCACGGTCTCGCTGAAGCTCGGCCTCAAGCCGGTGGCACAGCGCCTGCAGGTGAGCGCCCAGTGCATCGCCTACCGTTCCAACGGCCGCTGCCCGAACCGCCTCAAGAAATAATCATGGCCAAGACCACCAAGCCCGACCCGCAATTCGAGATCGAGTTCTACGAGGCGATCCTCCGCCGCAGTCCGGATTACACGGAGGTCGTCGGACTCCTCGGCGCGCTCTACACCCGGGTCGGCCGCATCGCCGACGGGTTGAAGATGGATCGCAAGCTCGTGCGCCTGGAGCCGGAAAACCCCACCGCGCACTACAACTTGGCCTGTTCCCTCGCCCTGTGCAAAAAGCGCCCCGCCGCCCTGCAGTCGCTCCGCAAGGCCGTCTCGCTCGGCTACGACGACGTGGACTGGATGCTGCAGGATCCCGATTTGGAAATCCTCAAGACCGACCCCGAGTTCCAGCAACTGCTCGGCCAGCTCAAGCCGCAGAGTTGAGGCGTTAGTCCAGAGCGGCCATAGCCGCGTCGGCAAGGAGTCATCATTCAGCGGTCAATTGGTCAAAAGGGAATCTTTGACGGTTTTCTGGAATCAACTCGCAGCCAAAGAATATCGAATAAAACTTTTGCAAGATTTCAGGCTCCGTTTGCATGAGGACACGTTTTATCTGGGCTGAGGATATTTTCGGATTTGCCTGCCTATTAGCCTTGGCGCTTTGTGCGATTTCATTGCGAATCCGCTTTGTTCTTTCCGCGAAATAGGCCTTAGACCGACTCAGTTCCATCGCTTCTTTATAGCTTCCGCGAAACATTTTCTCCGCAGTCAGAAAGGCGAATCGTGCGTCGCTTTTGATATGCCGCTGCAGATCGGTCATAGCGCTCTCGATGTTCGCAGTTGCGAACAATGTCCGGTAAAATGCCTCAAACCCCTGCAACATTTCCATCGTTTTAGTCTCCCGATCACATCCTACAACACAAGCGAGTGGAGCAGGCTCGAACGCGGTCATTGCGTTAATTTGGTGAATACCAAAACAGCAGGAGAAAACCGCTATGAGATTAAACCGAGTCGCCAAATTAATACGCCATAACCATGGCCCCATTTCCGTCCAAGGAACAAAGCTGCCATCTCTCAACTCAATTCCGTTGTCGTTACCATGAACTTCAAAATGCAACAAAGGATTCCATTGAGGAATCTCCGAGTGAATTTCATCTAAAACCCGCAATAGGTCAGTTCTGTTAAATACAAAATGATAACGCATACGGGGACCAGATAACGCACTGGCGTTCCAATTGTCCGCTATGACGCGACCAGGTTCACCATCACTCTCCTTAACTGACTCAATGACATGGATGAGATTGAATTTGTATTGAGCCGGCATAATTTGATCACCTCAGACCGAACACCAGTTGCAGCATTGTCGTGAGATCGGGGCCGGGTGAAGGACGGCCACCGTGGGAGCGAATGAGCGACTTTCCGCGGAAGACGTGCAGCGCGGCGGTGTCCACCGAAACAATCTCGACCGAGCCCGCCTTCATGCCGGCGACCTGCGTCGGACTGAGCGGCGTCCACGCAAAGGGCAGGCCCGTCACATCGCACTGCACTTCCCACCCGCCCAAGAGCCCGGTGATCGGCGAACGCAGCAGCGCGGGGTAGCGCGTGATAAAGTCGGGCACGCGGCTCGTCGCCACGCGCAGGCGGACGGCGGGCTTCAGGGCGGCAAAGTATTGCTCGAAGTTGTCTACGCGATGCGCGCGCCATTTATCCAGAAACTCCCGCGGGTCGGTGCCCATCAGGTTCATGCCGTTGAACAGGCCCTGCTGGTTGGGACTGCCGAATTTCTTCCAGCCATACCACGAGGCGAAGTTGTCCGTCAGCCGCAGCCCGATCTCGAAGTGCAGGTGCGCGCGGTCGGTCGGGATGGAGTAGCCGCCCGAGCTGTGCCCCATCGTGCCGATGGCCTGCCCGCGCTTCACGCTCATGCCCTCGAAGAGACCCGGCTCGATCCGCGCGAGGTGCGCGTAGAGCGTATAGACGGCGGGCGAGACGCCCGGATGCTCGATCACGATATAGCGGCCGTAATTGCTCTCCCCGGCCCGGGCGCTGATGTTGCGCACCACTCCGTCCATGGCGGCCGTGACCTCGTCGCGCGGCTCGCCACGGGAGTCGCGTGAGACAGGCTTGATGTCCAAGCCCTCGTGAAATTGCGAACCGTTGCTGCGCACGGAACCGAAGAGGCCGGAGGTGAATTCACCGGAGACGGTCGGCTGCACCCAGTGCTCGTAGCTCTGGCCGCGCTCCCACGCCGGGTTGGGCGTCGGCCAGCTGATCTCGATGCGCTGGGCAGAGGCGAAGGGGGCGAAAGCCAGGAAGACTAAATACAATCCCAACACACCCCGGCGCTGCGCGCCACCCCTCTTCCGCACAGGGGACCAAAACCAGCGCCAACTCTGCCCGAAATCCCCTCTGAAGAGGGGTGCCCGACAGGGCGGGGTGTGTTGGTTGCACGTCCGCATAAAGCAGAGACTTACTTCTTCGCTGCCGCGACGATGTCGGCCGCGGTGCGCTTGATACGTCCGACCAGCGCGGGCAGGTCGGCATCAGGCCGCTCGACAAAGACCAGCACGGTGCCGTCGGGCATCGCCTGCTCGACGCGTCGCGCGCCGACGGGTTCGTCGTTGAGCGTGAGCACCAGCCGGCGGCCCACGCTCGCGACCGACAGCCGGTAGAGATCACGCGCGGCGGCCGGCGTGAACTGCAGCAACAGGCATTGCCCGTGCTCCACGCGGGCGACCTCGGCGTTAAGAATGTCGTATTCCACCAGAATCGGCTTGGCCGCGACGGTGACGCTCACCCCGCTGACCGGCAGATGCAGGGCCACGCCCGCCTCGCCCGGCCGCGTCTCGAGGAAGAACCGCACGACCACGGGATCGTAGGCAGGCGGCTTGGGGGATGAGTGGCAGGCGGAGAGCGCCAAAAGACTCAGAGCGAACAAAGCCTGAAAAAACGGCACGCAAGCCATGATCAACAATTTCTTCCTACACACCCCGCCCTTTGGGCACCCCTCTTCATAGAGGGGACTTCGGCTGCGTGAGGTTGATTCCCCTCTATGAAGAGGGGTGGCGCACGGCGCCGGGGGGTGTTGGTCCGCGCCGAAATAATGACCGCTCATTTCACCGCCTCCTTGGCCGAGCCCTCGAAGGCTTCCATGATTTCCGCGCCGATGGCGTCGGCGATCAACCGGCCGCGGGGCGTCAGGCTGATGCGGCCCTCGACGGTCGCTTCGAGCAAGCCGCCGAAAAGCAGTTTGGGCAGAAGATCCTCCAGCCCGGCCCACTGCGTCGTGGGGAAACGGCGGCGCAACTGCGGGAGCGACACACCCGCGTTCATGCGCAGGCCAAAGATCACCGAGTCGGCCGCGAGCAGGTCGTTGGTCAGGGCGACGCGGTCCGACGTGGCGCGGCGGCCGGCGGCAACATCGGCGAGCCACAGGCCGAGGTCGGACGGGTTGGCGCTGCGACACCCGGCGTGCTGGCTGGCGGCCGAGGGCCCAAGACCGACCCACTCGTGCATGGCCCAGGTGTTGAGATTGTGGCGGCAGGCATGTTTCGGGCGGGCAAAGTTCGAGACCTCGTATTGCGCGTAGCCTTTCGTCGCGAGGTAGTCCCACGTGTGTTGGTAGAACAGCGCCTCCTTGTCGGCGTCGAGCTTCACCTTGCCCTGCGAGAGCTTGATCCACAGCGCGGTGTCCTCCTCGAAGGTCAGGCAATAAGTCGAGAGATGGTCGGGCGCGAGCCGCAGCGCCTCGTCGAGATCGGCGCGCCACTGCACCTCGGTCTGACCGGGCAGGGCGAACATCAGGTCGAGGTTCACACTGGTGAAACCCTGCGCGCGGATCAGATCGTAGGCCCGGTAGATCTGCGCCGGCGTGTGCTGCCGCCCGAGCGCGTCGAGCAGGCCGTCGTCAAAACTTTGCACGCCCATCGAGATGCGGGTCACGCCGAGGTCCTTGAACACCTTCAGGCGGTCGGGCGTCACGGTCGCCGGGGCCAGTTCCACCGTCCACTCGTCGGGCCGGCCGCCGCAGT
>JAHFTH010000226.1 GCA_023269445.1 Lacunisphaera sp. | reverse complement strand
GGATTCGCGGAGCAACGAAATCACTTCGCAGTCAGCACGGCGTAGCTCTTCTTGCCTTTACGGAGGAGCAGGTATTTTCCGAACAGCAGGTCGTCGGTAGTGACTATCCGTGTATGACTAGGCACACGAACGTTGTTTATGTAGATACCACCATCAGCGACATCCTGACGTGCAACACCCTTTGAAGGCGCGAGACCGGCGTGCACAATAATGTCCGTAATAAAAAACGGAATGGCATGCATAGTTGCGCTATTTGTCTTTGGATCGTGGGAGTGGTGCTTCTGCAACTTGGCCTTCTCGATGTCCTTGGTCGGGACTTCGCCCACAACGTCATTGAAAATCGCCTCGCTGACGCCATCGAGGGAACCGCCGAAGAGAATTTCGGTGGCCTTGAGCGCGGCGGCGAAGGCGTCGGCGCCGTGAACGAGCGTAGTCATCTCCTTCGCGAGGGCCTTCTGGGCGGCGCGGGCGCCGGGGTTGGCCTTCAGCTCCTTCTCGAGCGCGGTGATCTCGGCCTGCGGGAGGAACGTCAGTGTCTTGAGCAGCTTGATGACGTCGGCGTCGTCGGCGTTCACGAAGAACTGGTAGAAGCGGTAGGGGCTGGTCTTCTTCGGGTCGAGCCAGACGGTGCCGGTCGCGGTCTTGCCGTATTTGGAGCCGTCGGACTTGGTGAGGAGAGGGAAGACGAGGCCCCAGACGGTGGCGCCGAGTTTCTTGCGCGTGAGCTCGGTGCCGACGGTGATGTTGCCCCATTGGTCGGTGGCGCCGACCTGCAGCTCGCAGTTGAAGGTCTTCCGCAGGTGCGAGAAATCATAACCCTGCAGCAGCATGTAGCTGAACTCCGTAAAGCTGATGCCGGTGCTGCGGTCCTCCATGCGGGTGCGGACCGAGTCCTTGGCGATCATGGAGTTCACCGTGATGTGCTTGCCGGTGTCGCGGAGAAACTCGAGGAAGGTGATGGTGCCGGTCCAGTCGTAGTTATTGACGAGGCGGGCGGGGTTCTTCGCGCCGGTGAAGTCGAGAAAACGTGCGAGCTGCGGCTTGATGCAGTCGAGGTTGTGCTGGAGCTGGTCGGGCGTGAGGAGGTTGCGCTCGTCGGATTTTCCGGAGGGATCGCCGACCATGCCGGTGGCGCCGCCGGCCAGGGCGATGGGCAGGTGGCCCGCGTCCTGGAAGCGCTTCAGCGCGAGCAGGGGCACGAGGTTGCCGACATGGAGCGAGTCGGCGGTGGGATCGAAGCCACAGTAGAGCGTGACCGGGCCCTCGGCGAGGCGCTTGGTCAGCGCGTCACGGTCGGTGCAGTCGGCGTAGAGGCCACGCCATTCGAGTTCGGCCAGGATATCGCTCATTGAAGCCGCCGTTATCGGCGGCAAGGGAGCAAGTGACAAGTGACAAGTGACAGGGTGGGGGTGTAGGGCGGGATCGCTGATCCCGCATGACACAGGGTGGGCGTCGGTTTCCATACCGACGCCTGTCGCCGATGTGGAAATCGGCGACCACCTTGGCGGGGTCAGCGACCCCGCCCTGCAGTCGGACTAATGACCCGACTGTCCAATTCAGTATTCACCCTCATACCGGGAGAAAAGGGGTTGCGGCGGGAAGTCCGGAGGTTCTATTTATCCGGTTCCACGCGACGGACAAACCGCCGCCCCATCCACGAACCACAACCCTCCTTACCATGCCTATCGCCGTTGGCTCCAAAGCCCCAGATTTCACCCTCAAGTCCAAAGCCGCCGACGGCCTCAAGGACGTCAAGCTGAGCGACAATTTCGGCAAGACGCAGACGGTGCTGCTGTTTTTCCCGGCGGCCTTCACCGGCGTCTGCACGCAGGAGATGTGCGACCAGACCGGCGGGCTCGCGGACTATGAGAAACTTGGCGCCACCGTCTATGCGATCAGCGTGGACAACGCCTTTGCGCAGGAGGCCTGGGCCAAGGCCAACAAGATCACCGTGACGCTGCTCTCCGACCTCAACAAGACAGTCACGAAAGCCTATGACGTCGTTTTCCCCATGCTCGCGGGCATCGGCGACACGGCGGCCCGCGCGGCGTTCGTCATCGGCAAGGACGGCGTGGTCAAATACGCCGAGCAGACCCCGACGCCGAAGGACCTCCCGAATTTCGCCGCCGTGAAAGCCGCCTTGGCCAAATAACTGCTTCCTCCCGTGGGAGCGTGCTTGCACGCGACCGTCGCGACCAAGGTCGCTCCCACAAATCTCGATCACCCATGAGTCTTCCCAATCCCTTCAACACCCTCCAGAGCTTCGAGGGCGGCAAGAAATTCTACTCGCTGCCCGAGCTGGCGAAGCAGTTCCCCGCCGTGGCCCGCCTGCCCGTGAGCATCCGCCTCGTCCTCGAGGCCGTGTTGCGCAACTGCGACGGCAAGCGTGTGCTCGAGTCCAACATCAAGGAGCTGGCGTCGTGGAAGCCGACCGAGGCCCGCACGGCCGAGATCCCCTTCGTCGTCGCGCGCATCGTGCTGCAGGATTTCACCGGCGTGCCGCTGCTGGTGGACCTCGCCGCCATGCGCTCCGCCGTGGCCAAGATGGGCAAGAACCCGAAGATCATCGAGCCGCTCGTGCCCGTGGATCTCGTGGTCGACCATTCCGTGCAGGTCGATTTCGCCGGCTCGGCCGAGGCGCTGGCCAAGAATCTCGAGCTCGAGTTCACCCGCAACCGCGAGCGCTACCAGTTTCTCAAATGGGGCATGCAAGCCTTCGACACCTTCAAGGTCGTCCCGCCCGGCATCGGCATCGTCCACCAGGTTAATCTCGAATACCTCGCGAAGGGCGTGCTCAGCGCCGGCGACGTCTATTATCCCGACACGCTCGTCGGCACCGACTCGCACACGACAATGATCAACGGCATCGGTATCGTCGGCTGGGGCGTGGGCGGCATCGAGGCCGAGGCCGGCATGCTCGGCCAGCCTGTGTATTTCCTCACGCCCGACGTCGTCGGCGTGCACCTGACCGGCGCGCTGAAGGAAGGCGTCACCGCCACGGACCTCGCGCTCACCGTCACACAGATGATGCGCAAGGCGAAGGTCGTCGGCAAATTCGTCGAGTTCTTCGGTCCCGGTGCCGCCGCACTGCCCGTGGTCGACCGCGCGACGATCGCCAACATGGCGCCCGAATATGGCGCGACGATGGGCTTCTTCCCGATCGATGCCGAGTGCTCGACCTATCTCCGTGCTACCGGCCGCGAGGAGAAGCACATCGCCACCTACGAGGCTTACTACAAGGCGCAGGGCCTGTGGGGCATCCCCGCGAAGGGAGCGATTGATTACTCGCAGGTCGTGGACCTCGACCTCTCGAGCGTCGTCCCGAGCGTCGCCGGCCCGAAGCGTCCGCAGGACCGCATTGAGCTGCAGAACCTCAAACGCGATTTCGTTTCCTCTTTCTCCAAGCCCGTCACCGAGGCCGGCTTTGGCAAGAAGGCCGAGGAATTCTCCACCGTGAGCGCGCAGGTCAACGGCCAGAAGGTCGGTCACGGCTCCGTGCTTATCGCCGCCATCACCAGCTGCACGAACACTTCCAATCCGAGCGTCATGCTCGCGGCGGGTCTCGTCGCCAAGAAGGCCGTCGAGAAGGGCCTGAAGGTGAACCCCGTCGTGAAATCCTCCCTCGCGCCCGGCTCGCGCGTCGTCACCGACTACCTCAACAAGACCGGCCTCACGCCCTACCTTGATAAACTCGGCTTCCAGACCGTCGGCTACGGCTGCACGACCTGCATCGGCAACTCCGGCCCGCTGGCGGCGCCGATCGAGGAGGCCGTCGTGAAGAACGACCTCGTCGCCGCGTCTGTGCTCTCCGGCAACCGCAACTTCGAGGCCCGCGTCCACCAGAACATCAAGGCCAACTTCCTCATGTCGCCCCCGCTCGTCGTCGCCTTCGCGCTCGCCGGCCGCGTCGACATCGACCTGTCCACCGAGCCGCTCGGGAAGGACCAAGCCGGCAAGGATGTTTTCCTGAAGGATCTCTGGCCGACCCTGAAGGAAGTCCGCGACCAGATGGCCGCGGCGCTCAAGCCCGAGGTGTTCCGCCGGCTCTACACCGATTTCGCCGCGCAGAACCCGAAGTGGAACGAGATCCCCTCGACCACGGGCAACGTCTACGCCTTCGACGCCAAGTCCACCTACATCCAGGAGCCGCCGTTCTTCACCGGCTTCGGCATGAAGCCCGGCGCCATCGCCGAGATCAAGGGTGCCCGCGCGCTCGGCATCTTCGGCGACTCCGTCACGACCGACCACATCTCACCCGCCGGCGCCATCAAGAAGAGCGCCCCGGCCGGCAAATACCTCCTCGATAACGGCGTCACCTTCGAGGACTTCAACTCCTACGGCTCGCGGCGCGGCAACGACCGCGTGATGACCCGCGGCACCTTCGCGAACGTCCGCATCAAGAACCTGATGCTCGGTGGCAAGGAGGGTGGCAACACCCTCGGGCCGGATGGCGTCGAGACCTCGATCTACGATGCCTCCATGGCTTACCAGAAAGCGGGCGTGCCACTCATCATCCTCGCCGGCCAGGAATACGGCACCGGCTCGTCGCGCGACTGGGCCGCCAAGGGCACCAACCTCCTCGGTGTGAAGGTCGTCGTGGCGCAGAGCTTCGAGCGCATCCACCGCTCCAATCTCGTCGGCATGGGCGTCCTCCCGCTGCAATTCAAGGAAGGCACCACCGCCCAGACGCTGAAGCTCGACGGTTCCGAGAGCTACGATGTCGTCGGTCTCACCGCCGCGATCAAGCCGCAGCAGGACCTCACGCTCAAGATCACCCGCAAGGGCGGCGCAGTCGAGAACGTGCCGGTGCGTTGCCGCATCGATACGCCCATCGAGATCGATTACTACCAGCACGGCGGCATTCTCCCGTATGTGCTGCGACAGATCGTGGCGGCGAACTAGAAGAGAAACCTGAAACTTGAGGATATGAGGATGTGAATAGCTCCTATCCTCACGCCTTCACACCCTCAGGTTTTTCCTCCACCCATGTCCGACTCCACGAAGCCCGTTTTCTTTGTCGACGCCTACGCCGATCCGGTGGTGGTGCGGATTGAGGGCCGGGCGTCGTTTATGAACAGCGGCGGGTTGAAGGATTTCATCGCCGAGATGGTCAAGCAGGGGAAGCGGCGTTTCGTGGTCGATTTCCGCCTCTGTGCCAGCATGGACAGCACCTTTCTCGGCGTGCTGGCCGGCGCGGCGTTGGAG
>JAHFTH010000225.1 GCA_023269445.1 Lacunisphaera sp. | reverse complement strand
CTCGCGACCGTCGTCATCGGCGGCATCATCAGCTCAACCCTGCTGACTCTTGTGCTGCTGCCCGTGCTCTATTCGTGGCTGGAACGCGATCACACCCCACCGACATAGGCGAATCGCGGCACCTGCTTGCCCCCGATATCCACCGTCTCGTTGAACATCGCCGCCGGCCGCACCCACAGGCCGCGTTCGCCGTAGAGCGCCTGATAGACCACGAGCACCTCCTCGGTCTCCGAGTGCCGCGCCACGCCGATCACCCGGTAATCCTTTCCCTTGTAATGGCGGTAGAGTCCGGGCTTCGGGTCGGCGGGCAGCGGCGGCAGGTCACTCATGGCCCCAGCAGAGCAGCCCGCCCCCGGGTTGCAAACCCGGCGTTGACGGCTTTGCTAACCTGCTCCCAGCTCCCAGCTCCACGCTCCCTGCTCATGGCTTCTGCACCCATTCCCGTCACCGTCCTCACCGGCTTCCTCGGCGCCGGCAAAACCACTTTGCTCAACCGCATCCTCACCGAGCAGCACGGCAAAAAAATCGCCGTCATCGAGAATGAGTTCGGCGAGGTTGGCGTGGACAACCAGCTCGTCATCCAATCCGACGAGGAAATCTTTGAGATGAACAACGGCTGCATCTGCTGCACCGTGCGCGGTGACCTCCTCCGCATCCTCGGCCGGCTGATGAAGCGCAAGGACCGCCTCGACGCCATCCTCATCGAGACCACCGGCTTGGCCAACCCCGGACCCGTCGCCCAGACCTTCTTCACCGACCCGGAGATGAAGGAGCAGTTCGCCCTCGACGCCATCGTCACTCTCGTGGACGCCAAGCACATCCACCTCCACCTGCACGACTCGCCCGAGGCCCAGAAGCAGGTCGCCTTCGCCGACGTCATCCTCCTCAACAAGACCGACCTGATCTCCCCCGCCGATCTCGACGCGCTGGAGAAACGTCTCCGCTCGATCAACGCCGTCGCCAAGATCCACCGCACGAAGAACGCCGACCTGCCCATCGCCAAGGTCCTTAACGTCGGCGGCTTCAACCTTGAGCGCGCCGTCGAGGTCGACCCGCAGTTTCTCGAGATGGAATATCCCTTCGAATGGGCCGGCGCCTACGAACTGCCCGCCGGCACCTACGAACTCGCCATCGGCCATGCCCACGGTGATCACCACGGTCACGACCATGGGCATGAGCACGACCATGAGTGCGGTGAGGACTGCGGCCACAATCACAACGAGCTCGATGTTGTCGTCATGCCGTTGAAGAGCCTGGACGAAAAGGATCTCGCCGCCGCGATCAACGCCACGGTCCTCACGTTCTCCGACTGGGAGAAAGTCACCCAAACCGGCGAGACCATCACCGCCGGTGCCCAGCTGCACCGCCTGAAACTCAAGGACGAGCACGGCAAGTTCAAGGTCACCATTCCGACTGCCGGCCGCTACCTCCTCTTCACCGGCCACGACGTGCCGACGCATCTGCACGGCCCTGACGGCGGCGTCATTCGTTACGGCTGGGACAAGACCTTCCGCCACGAGCACTCGCACGACGAGGAAGTCTCGTCGGTGGGCATCAGCCTCCCCGGCGAGCTCGACGGCAAGAAGCTCAACGACTGGATTTCCAAGCTGCTCGCGGAGAGGGGCGGCGACATTTTCCGCATGAAGGGCGTCCTCGTCGTCAAGGGCACGAACAAGCGCCTCGTCTTCCAAGGCGTGCACATGCTCTTCGACGCCAAGTTCGACCGCCCGTGGAACGCGACGGAAAACCGCACCAACACCCTCGTCTTCATCGGCAAGAAGCTCGACCGCGCCGCCCTGACCGAAGGCTTCAAGGTGTGTCTGGCGGGGTAAGAGGGTGTAGCAGCCGTCGTCAGACGGCTGTCCGGCAGCGCCGGTGTGACCACCGCTGCTACTTTCCGCACGAATCACGAAAACCTCGCCCACCCACGCGCTAGTTTTGTATGCCGGGCCGGCGCTTGTCGCCGTGCCGTTCATCAAATCTCAATCGGCCCGCCGACGAGCGGCGGCCTTACACCCATCAAATCGTCACGCGAAGGATGGAAAGGTCACGAAGGAAGGTTCCTTCGCCTCCTTCGGATCCTTCGCGAGAAACCACCTCACAAGCTCCGCAGATAGGCCGTGAGGTCGGCCACCGCCTGCGCGTCAAGTCCAAGCTGCCCGGCCCCCAGCATGAGCGAGCGGTTCAGCCGTTCGCGCTTCGCCACCAGGTCGGCGGGGATCAGCTGCGTCACCCCGCCCATGCTCTGGATCACCAGCGGGTCGCCGCTCGACAGCATCAGGCCGTGGATGACCTTGCCGTCCTTGAGCGTGACCTGCGTGCCCTCGAAGCCGTGGGAAATGTCGGCCGAGGGATTCGCGATCGCCCCGATCACCACTTCAGCGGGCTGCATCTTGGCGAAGGCCGTGAGATTCGGGCCATACTCTGTGCCCTGCGCGCCGATGCGGTGGCATAGGTAGCACGCGGTCACGAGCGCGGCCCCGCGCGTGGCGTCGCCCTTCAGCGCGGCGATCTCCGCCACCGGCGGCAGTTTGCTCGGCGGCGGCACGGGCACGACACTCTCGGTGATCACGACTGTCGCGGGATCGTAGAGGCCGCGGGCTTTGAGTTCCGCCTCAACGCCCTGTCCGGCCCACCGCGTATCCTTGTAGTTGAGCAGCCACCAGAACGCCTGCTTTTGCACCAATCCCGCCGCGTGCTGCGCCAAGTCGAGCAGTCCCGTTGCAGCTTCTTTAGTGGGGATAAAACCCAACGCGGTCACCGCGGCGAGGCGCTGCGCCTCGGATAGGCGAGCGTCGTTGGCACGGATCACGAACTGCGGCACGGCGGCAGCCGGCGTCAGGCGCCAGGTTAGGTTCGCATCAGCCGGCGTCCACCACTGGAACGCCCGTGCCGCGAAGAGCGGCCTGGCCTCCAGCGCGGCGTAAACCTCGTTTTCCTTGCCCGAGCAACCGATGCCCCAAGCTTCGAGGTAGGTGCGGTCCACGCCGTCGTAACCCTTGGCGAGCGTGAGCAAAATATCCTTCGCCTCAGCGAACGGCACATCGCGCATCGCCACCGCCACCTCGCGGCGCACGGCCGGCGAGGGATCGGACGCGAGCTTGGCGGCGTGCGCCAGCACCTTGTGCTCATGGCGCCGCAGCGCCCGGAAGGCGGTGATCCGCGTCTGGGCATCGGCATCACCCGCCAGCGCCTCGACGCGCGCGAGTCCGTCCGTCCCGAGTTCGGCCAGCAGCCAGATCGCGCGGGCGCGGATGTAGGGATTGGCATCGGCGAGCAGCGCCGCCACCGGCGCGATCGCGCTCGCGCCCTGCGCCCGGAGCTTCACATAGCCGAGCGAGCGCACGTTGACCGCCGGGCTGCGCAGCGCCGCGATCTGCCCCGCCGTGGTCGCGAGATCGAATTGCGGCACGACGGACTTGAAGCCCTTCGGCGCGACGCGGTAAATCGCTCCGGCGGTCTGGTCGTCGAGATCCTGGTGCCCACCCGCGCGCGGATCGAACCAGTCCGCAATATAGATCGCGCCGTCGACCCCGACCATCACGTCGGAGGGACGAAAGAAGGTGCCGAGATCCTCGCCGATCTTGCCGCGCTTCGAGTCGACGCCGGCCAGCACCTGGGCGGGGTTGCTCGTGACGAAATTGAAACGCTCCAGCTTGAAGCCCGCACCCTCGGGCTGCGGACGGTAGCCGAGGATCGTGTTGCGCGCAGCCTCGCCGCTGAGCAGCAGTCCGCGCCACTCCGGCCCGAAGGCGTCGCCCTCATAGAGGGCGATGCCGGTCGGCGCACCGGCGCCATAGACGTCGCCCGCCGGCATCACGCCCGGGTCTTCCTGCCGCCACTCGGCGGTGGGAATGTTCTGCCCCGGACGGCGGTCGGCGTTCCAAAACCGCTTGCCGTCACGCGAGAAGAAACCCGCGTTGCCGTATTCGAGCAGGAAAGCCGTGCGGCAGGCGGGCGGATCGTCGTTGTCGTTTTGGAAAATGTCACCGAATGACGAGACCGTCTGTTCGTAACTGTTGCGATAGTTGAAGCCGATAATCTCCGCGCCGGTCCCGTCCGGCTTCATGCGCACGGTGAAACCGCCGGTATAAACATGACCGTCGTCGCTGAGCGCGCCGGAAATATCCGCCGGTTTCCAACTGTAGAGCGGCGTGGCCCCGCTCGACGTCGGGTCATACGCGCTGCCGACGCGGAAAGTGCGGCCGGAGCGGTCGGTGAAGTGGGCGCCGCTGTTACCTTGGTTGAAATACCAGCGGCCGTCGGGCCCAAAGGTGACGGAGTGGAGCGCGTGGTCGTGATTGCGGCCGTTGAAGCCGGAGAGCAGCACCTCGCGCTTGTCGATCGCGGGATCGAAGCGGGCGTTGCGGTCTACGTCGGTGTAGACGATGAGGTCGGGCGCGTTGGACACGATGATCTGGTTGTCGAGCACGGCGATGCCGAGCGGGGCGATCAGGTCCGGCTCCTGCACAAACACGTGGCTCGAGTCCGCGCGGCCGTCGCCGTCGGTGTCTTCCAGCACGACGATGCGGTCACCGGCCTTGTCGCGGTCCTGGTGCTTCCGGTAATTCGTTCCTTCGGTCACCCAGATGCGACCCTTGTAATCCACGTCCATGTTGGTGGGATTGCGCAGCTGCGGCGCCTGCGCCCAGACCGTGAGCTCGAAACCCTCCGGCACGGCGAAGCGCTCGGTGGGCACCAAGGTCGGCGGCGGCGACACGACGGCTGCCGCGGTCTGCGCCTGCGCCACCGGGAGCACGGAAAGCGAAAGCAACAGGACGACGGACAGGCGGGCAGAAAACGCGGGCATGGGTTCGACGGGGTTGGCGAAACGGGTGCGGGACACCGCCGAGTAAAGGTGCGGCCCCGATCTGCGCAATGCCCATCCTGCCCTCACCGTGGTGAGGGCAGAAACCGGCTCAAGTTCATAGGCATAAGGGCCGATAGAGGGTGTGGCGCTTCGTGCCCGGAACTTCCCACGCTTATGAATACACCTGTCTGTCCCCCCGTCGCTTCTGTCACTGCGCGTGTGTGCGCTTTGCTGGCCAGTGTCGTGCTGGTTACCGTGCTTACTTTACTGGCGGTGCCTCAAACCGCCCGAGGCTCATCGTCTCCCTACAGCGTTGTCCGCACTGACACGCAGGAAGCCGTCACCGGCAGCTTGGTGCGCCTCAACACCGGCGAAAGCGCGGCGGTTGTCGTCACGCAGAAGGAGAAAGCCTTCCTGCC
>JAHFTH010000035.1 GCA_023269445.1 Lacunisphaera sp. | reverse complement strand
ATGGTCACGAGGTCGCAGGACTTGATGCCGACCTGCTGGTGGATGCGCTCGATGCTGACCGGGCCGTCCAGTTTCAACAGGGTCTCGAACAGCGCGACTCGCGGCTTGGTGACACGCATCCCGGCCGTGCGAATGCGACCGCAAGCCTCGTTCACGGAGGCCTCCACCGGACGCCCGCTGGTAACAGCGGCGAGGGGGTGGTTCGACTGGGTCGCGGCGATCATTTAGAACGTATATGAAGGAAATTGAGGCGATGGCGAGTTGAAGTTTGCCAAAATTTGACAATTGCCCGGTCGTAAAAAACACGGCCGGTGGCCGGCTTGGCTGCGGGGTTGCGGCCTGCGAACGGCTGTGCTAGCTAGGGAGTTACTTTACATGCAAGACCTCGAATTTTCCGAAATCGTCGGCCTGATCTGCAAGGAGGACTCCCGCTTTGACCGCAAAGCCTATGATTTCGTCCGGCAGGCGCTGGACCACACGGTCAAGGAGCTGAAACGCAAGCAGCCGGAACGCACCGGCAAGTCCCAGCATGTCACTGGCGCGGAGTTGTTGAACGGCATCCGGGACTACGCGCTCGATCGGTTCGGCCCGCTCACCAAGACCCTGCTCAACACCTGGGGCATCCGCCGCTGCTCCGATTTCGGCGACATCGTCTTCAACCTCATCGAGTATAATGTCTTCAGCAAAACGGAGAGTGACCGGCGCGAGGATTTCGCCGACATCTACGATTTTGACGAGGCCTTCGTGAAGCCCTTCCAGCCCGCCGGCACCCGCCGGTCGCGGGGCGCGTCCAGCGGAGCGTGAGATACTTTCCCTGCATTGTCATTGCGAGGAGCCTAGCGACGAAGCAATCCAGATGGATCGCCACGCGGCTATGCCGCTCGCGATGACAGCACAATTTCTCTGATCAACTCCTGATGCCCCCAAAATCTTCCGTCCCTTCGCGCGACCTCGCCTTGTTGGAGAGTCTCTGGCGCGAATCAATCGAACGCTACACGCTGCCCAACGGTCTGACCGTCCTGCTGAAACCCGACACCGCCGCGCCGGTCAGCTCCGTGCAGGTGTGGGTGAAAACCGGCAGCATCCACGAGGGCGCGCATCTCGGCGCGGGCTTGTCGCATTATCTCGAGCACATGCTCTTCAAGGGCACGGAGCGCCGCGCCGGCCGCGAGATCTCGGCCACCGTCCAGGCCCACGGCGGCTACATCAACGCTTACACGACCTTCGATCGCACCGTTTACTACATCGAGCTTCCGTCCAACCACACCACCGTCGCCATCGACCTGCTCGCCGACGCCGTGCTGCATTCGACCCTGCCAGCCGAGGAAGCCGCCAAGGAGAAGGACGTCATCCTGCGTGAAATCGATATGTGCCTCGACGATCCCGACCAGCGCCTGTCGCAGGCGCTCTTCGATACGGCCTACCGCACGCATCCCTACCGCCAGCCGATCATCGGCCACCGCGACGTCTTTGCCGCCGTCAGCCGCGACGACCTGCTTGCCTACTACCGCGCCCGTTACGTGCCCAATAATCTCGTGGTCGTGATCGTCGGCGATTTCGACCCGGTCGCCACGCGCGCCGCCATCGCCGAGCATTTCGGGAAAGCCCCTCGCGTCCGTCTCGCCCCCGTGCTGGTGCCTGATGAAACCGCCCAGCTTTCCCGCCGCGACCAGCATCTGCACGAGGATGTGCAGGTCTCGCGCGCCGGGCTCGGCTGGCAGATTCCCGGCCTCGCGCATCCCGACACCCCCGCGCTCGACCTATTGTCGATGGTGCTCGGTCACGGCGACAGCTCGCTCCTCTGGCAATCGATCCGCGAGAAAGCCCGGCTGGTGCACAGCATCGACGCCATGGCGTGGGGCCCCGGCACGAGCGGCCTGTTCTATATTTCCTACCTCGCTGATCCCGACAAGCGCGTGGCCGCCGAGCAGGCGATCCTGCGCGAGCTCGACCGCATCGCCGCGAAGGGCATTAGCGCCGCTGCGCTGGCCAAGGCGGTGCGCCAGGCCGTGACCTCCGAGATCAACATGCGCAAGACCATGTCGGGCCAGGCCTCGCGTCTCGGCTCCGGCGAGGTCGTTGTCGGCGACATCAATTACACCCGTGAGTATTTCCGCCGGTCGTTCGCCCTGACCCCCGCGAAACTGATCAAGGTGATGCGCACCTACCTCGTGCCGGAGCGACTCACGGTCGTGTCATCGAACCCGACCGGCTCGGCTGAGCCGGTCGCCCTGCGTAGCCTTGGCGAAGCAGGGCCTTCGCTCGATTTCGAGGAAATCACGCTGCCCAACGGGGCACGCCTGCTGCTCCAACCCAATCACCACCTGCCCAACTTGCACCTGCGTCTGGCGTTTGCCGGCGGGTCGATGTTCGAGCCGGCGGGCCGGCGCGGGCTCAACGCCCTCATGGCCGCGCTGCTCGCCAAGGATACCGCCCGGCGCTCAGCCGAGGAAGTCGCCCGCGCCATCGAGGCGGTGGGCGGTTCGTTCCATGAATTCTCGGGCACCAACAGCTTCGGCCTTAGTGCCGAGGTGCTGCCTGGCGACACGGATCTCGCGCTCGAGCTGATCGCCGACGCCACGTTGCGGCCCGCGTTCAAACCGGCCCGGTTGGAGATCGAGCGCGAGTCCTCGCTCGCCGCGCTCAAGGAAAGTCTCGACGACGTGGTCACGGTCGGTCGCAAGAAAATGCGCGAGAAATTCTTCGCCGGTCATCCCTTCGCCATCGAGGCCAGCGGTGACGAGGCGGGCTTGAAGGCCATCACGGTCGCCGACCTGCGCGCGCTGCACCAGCGGCTCGTCGTCTCGGGCAACACCGTGCTCGCCGTCGCCGGTGACTTTGATCCGAAAAAGCTCGGACCGAAACTCAAGGCGTTCCTCGCCAAGCTGCCGCAGGGCGCCGCGTCCACCGCGAAGGGCCGGCTCGCGGTCGAGGCGGGCGATTACACCGAGATACAGCCGCGCCAGCAGGCGATCGTGTTCCAGGCTTTTCCCGGGCCGGGCATCCTGGCCGCCGACTACACGGTGAGTGAGGTGGCCGACGAATTGTTCAGCGGCATGTCCTCGCACCTGTTCGAGCGCGTGCGCGAGCAGAAGAGTCTGGCCTACTTCGTGCGCGCCAGCCGCATCGTCGGGCTGCAGACGGGCATGTTTTATTTCTACGCGGGCACCAGCCCGCAGCGCTACGATGAGGTGATCGAGGAGCTGAACCTTGAAATCAAACGCGTCCGCGAGGGCGGGGTGACGGCCGAGGAGTTGTCCCGCTGCCAGATCCGGCTCAAGGCCGGCAAACGCATGGGGATGCAGACGAATTCCGCGCGCGCGATGCAGTCGGCGCTCAACTCGGTCTACGGCCTGCCGGTCAACGATTGGCGGACCTACGACGCGCGCGTCGATGCGGTCACGCTGGCGTCGATCCAGGATTTCGCCCGGAAGTATTTTCAGCCGGCCCAGAGAGTGCAACTGGTGGTCAAACCCTGATCCGACCGCCTGTTTTTAGGCGAACACCTTGATTTCCACCAATCCATGGGCGCGTATTCTGACCGGGTTATGATCAAACTACGCTCGTTACCCCATCTCGCGTCGGCTCTGCTGGCGCTCGCCCTACTCGCTGCTCCGCTCTCCCTCCGTGCCGAGGAAGTCACCAAGGAAAAGCCCCTGACCAAGGCGAAGGAGAAGTTCGACGCCGACAAGGACGGTAAACTAAACGATGAGGAGAAGGCGGCGGCCAAGGACGCCGCCAAGGCCAAGGCGAAGGAGACACACGAAGCGAACTTGGCGAAATATGATGTCAACAAGGACGGCAAACTCGATGCCGAGGAAAGGGCCAAGATGAAGGCCGACGAAGCAGCGGCGCACGAGGCGCACAAGGCTGAACGCGAGGCGAAGAAGGCCGCCAAAGAGATGGATAAGAAATAGTCTACGCCTTCATCTCGCTCCGTCCGCACCAGCCCCGGTTACCGCCGGGGCTTTATTTTTTATCCGTCAGGCCGCCGCTCCACTTGAGCTTGGCGCGCATGACCCCGAAGTGCGAGTAGTCGCGGCGCTGCACGAGCCCGAGCCGGCGCTTCGCGATGGTGACATGGATCGCCGAGCCTTGGACGACCTCGCGGTTGCGCTGGCCGTCGAGCGCGACGAGCAGGCGCGAACCGGTGGAGCTGCTGCGGATACTGAGCTTCACGCTGTCCTCAAAGGCGATCGTGCGGTTGCTCAAGGTGTGCGGGCAGATCGGTGTCATCGCGATCACGCGCGCCGCCGGGTGGATGATCGGTCCGCCCGCGGAGAGATTGTAGGCGGTCGAGCCCGTCGGGGTGGAGAGCACGAGACCGTCGCAGAGGTAGTCCGTCACGAGCTCGCCATCGGCGCGGACCTCCAGACGGACCAACTGCGAGTTGACCTCGGCTTTGATCAGCACGTCGTTGAGCGCGAGATCGCGGCGGCGAGGGCCGGTGCGGCATTCGAGCAAGGTGCGCGGCGCGATGCGGTAGTGGCCGAGCAAAACTTCGCCGAAGCACGCGCGTGCTTCCTCGGGAGAAAAACTCGTCAGGTAGCCGAGGCTGCCTTGATTGACGCCGATGAGCGGGATGCCGGCCAGGGCGGCCTCACTGACCGCACCTAGGAGTGTGCCGTCGCCGCCGATGATGCAGCCGGCATCACAACCCTTGAAATAATTCCGGGGCAGCTTACGCGCCGGGTGGCTCTTGATCCGGCGGACGCCGACCGTGCGGGCAATGGCGATGAGCTCGCGGGCCAGCTTGGCGGCGCCGGGTTTCTCGGTGTTGACGACAAAGGCGAGTCTGCGGATGGGGGACATGGAGATTCTCCGCTGATTACGCGGATAAACGCGGATATTGGAAACCTATTATCAGTGACGATCCGTGTCATCCGTGGCCAACCGCCTTAGTCAGCCCCAGCAGAAACTCGCGGTTGCCGTCGGCACCGTGCACCGGGCAGTCCATCTCGCCGTGCACTTTCGCCCCGGCCAGCTCGCGCAGGGCGAAGTCCCGCACCTCGGCCAGCACGCGCACGCGCACCGCGTCGTCGCGGATAATGCCCTGGCCCTTGTCCACCTCGGTCTTGCCGGCTTCGAACTGGGGTTTCACCAGCGCGATGAGTGTTCCGCCCGGACGCAGGAACGGCCACACGGCGGGCAGCACGCTTTTTAACGAAATGAACGACACGTCCATGACCACGGTATAGTAACTCGCGCGCGGCAGGTCGCCGGGCTTGAGGTGGCGGGCGTTGAGTTTTTCCAGGTTGGTCACGCGCGGGTCGCGCCGGAGCTTTTCGTGTAACTGGCCATGACCGACATCGACGCAGGTAGCGGAGGTGGCCCCGGCCTGCAGCGCGCAGTCGGTGAAGCCACCGGTCGAGGCGCCGACGTCGAGCAGATGCGCGCCGGTAAGATCGACCGGGAATTTTTCCAGATAGGCGGTGAGCTTGTCGCCGCCGCGACTGACGAAGCGCGGGGGCTGGTCGACGGTGAGTTCGAAATCGGCGGGGAATTCCTTGCCCGGCTTGTCGAGCCGCTCCGTCCCGTGACGGACACGACCGGACATGATCAGCGCTTTGGCCTGCGTGCGGGTGGGAGCCAGCCCGCGCGCCACCAGCAATTCGTCGAGTCGGGTTCGGGCGGCCATGGAATCAGCGTAGCTTCTGCCGGGCGGGCGACCAGCACGTTGTGCGACCACCCACTTCCTCGCGGACGAGCGGCTTCTTCGTGCGCGGGCAGTGTCCGCCGTCCTCCCAGCGGTGCCAGAAGAGCCACGACCGCGGGATGTGCGCGTTGAGGTTGGGCGGCAAGTAGCGGCCTTTCCCCGCGATGGTGTCGAGCGCGAGGCGGCAGACCCGGCGGCATTCGCGGTGCAGCGTGCGCACTTCGGTGAGCTTGAGCGAACCGGCCAGCCGCTTCGGGTGGATCGCCGCGCGCCAGAGAATCTCGTCGGCCATCCAGTTGCCGACGCCGGGGAACCGTTCCTGCATGAGCAGCACAGCCTTGATCGGAGCACGGGCGCGACGTTTAAGAAATGCTGCCACGGCTTCGACCGTGAATGCGGGCGACAGGATTGCCGGCGCGATCTTGGTCCACCACGCGGGCGCCGTCTTGCCGTGATGGAAGAGCACGCCGCCAAACATGCGTGGATCGTTGAAGACCAACTGGCGTTTCTGTTGCACCAAAATGAAATGGTCGTGCTTCGTGGCCGCGTAGGCCGGTGACTCGACGCGGAGTTCGCCGCTCATGCCGAGGTGGATGCCCAGCCAGTTGTCGCCGTTGAAGCGAAACAGCATCTGCTTCGCCGCAGTCTCCGAATCAAGGAGACGCGCGCCGGTCAGCCGACGCTTGAGCGCGGCAGGGTCGCAGCCGCGGAAAACTTTCTTCCCCTCGTGCAGGCGCGCGGCGAGCACCTTGGCGGCGTGCCCGGCGCTCCAGCGTTTGCGGAAGAATTCGACTTCGGCCAGCTCAGGCATGTCAGGATGGTTTGTGTAGGAGCGGCTTTATGCCGCAATGGTTTGCTGGATCGCGGCGTAAAGCCGCTCCTACAAGGTTCGATCAAGGAATCTCCCAACGATACGGATGACGGGAAAGCAGCTTGGCCGGACCCTTGGTCACCTGCACGACGTCCTCCCAGCGGCAGCCGCCGAGTCCGGGATAATACAGGCCGGGCTCGACCGTGACCACGGCGCCGAGTTTGAGGGGGTTGGCGACTGCGGCGTTAACGCGGCCGGGGTCGTGCACCTCGAGTCCGAGTCCGTGGCCCGTGCCGTGGATGAAACCCACCGAGCCGTTCTTGCCGTGGCGGGTTTCATAGCCGGCTTCCTCGAAGCATTCCGTCACGGCGCGATGCACTTCCCGGCCGTCGATCCCGGCGCAGATGGCCTTCAGCGCGCGCTGCTGTGCCGCGCGAACGGTGGCGACCATTCGGCGCTGCACCTCGCGGGGTCGGCCCTTGAGGTAGGTGCGGGTCATGTCACCGAAGTAGCCGGTCTTCACGACGCGCGGAAATACATCAATGATGATCAGTTCGTGCGGGCGCAGCGGACCCGAGCCGCGTTCGTGCGGGTCGCAACCTTGGTCGCCGCCGGCGACGATCGTATCCTGCGGGTTGCCGCCTTGCTCGTGGATCGCGGTCTCGAGGGCGAAGCGCAGGCTTTCCGAGGTCAGCACCTTGCCGCGGTAAACCAGCGTGCGGCCCTTGATGCGGGCGGAGCGCAGGATCTGTTCGGCGACGGTGAAGCCGACCGAACAGAGGCGGTTGCCCTCGCGGATGCACTCGGCTTCGCGGGTCGATTTGATTTCGCGCTCGGGGAAGAGGAGCCCGCCGGCGAGCTCCAGTTTCAGGCCGAGTTTGGTCAGCTTGAGATAGAGGTGGGCGGGGAAGTCGTCGGCCACGCGGAAGCGGCGGATGCCGTATTCCTTGGCGAGGGTGGCGATGATCTCGGCCGGACCAGCCTGGCCCTTGAAGCGGGCCTTGGCGCGGGCGCGGCATTCCTCGAGCGGCAGCACGAGATCGAAGTCGCCGGTCCTTTTGACGCGGCCGAATTCGAGGGCGCTCTGGACGGTGATTTTTTTGCCCTGCGCGCGGAAGGCGATGAAGGGATCGTGGACCTCGACCCGGCCGAAGTAGAGCATGTCGGCGCTGCGGTGGGTGTCGGCGTAGAGGAGCGGAGGAGGAGTGAACATGGGGTGAGAGTGGGAAGTTGATTAGCCAAGGTGCCAGTCATTGCGAGGAGCTTTCGACGAAGCAATCCAGCTGGATCGCCACGCCGCTGTGCGGCTCGCGATGACAATAAATTCAGAGTAGGGTTGAATTGTGATTGAAGAGCATTAGCTAGGAAACCCATCCATAACGCAAAAATGTTTTCCCGTCGCCGTTTCCTCCCGCTGTTCGCCATCGCCGCGTTCGCGCTGCTCGCCGCCTGCGGCAATGCGGAGAAAAAGCCCGTCGAGCTTAAGACGGTGGAGGATCGCTTCCCGATCAAGGTGGGCGGGCAGGTCGTGGAGATGCAGCTGGCAATTTTGCCCGCTGAGTCGCAACGGGGCCTGATGTTCCGCCAGACGATGGGAACGGAAGAGGGGATGATATTCCTCTTCGACCGGCCGCAGCAGATGAGTTTCTGGATGCGGAACACCGAGCTGCCGCTCGATATCGGCTACTTCGACGCCGACGGGAAACTGAAGGAAGTCTACCCCATGTATCCGCACGACGAACGGCCGGTGGAGTCGCTGGGCATCCGGCGGTTCGCGCTGGAGATGAACCAAGGGTGGTATCGCAAGAACGGCCTGAAGCCCGGCGACACGATCGATCTGGCGGCGCTGGCCGAGGCCGTCCGCTCCCGGGGGATGCAGCCGGAGCGGTTTGGGATCGGGAGTAGTAAGCCGTAGCAGAATCTGGTTGCCCGTTCCGCCGCGCTGGGGGACGTTGGCCCCGCTAAACCGCTTGGCATTTTCAGGGCCGGCCAACAGTTTTGCGCCACTGCTACTCCATGTCGGCTCCCTTTACCCTCAAGCCCACTCATAAAGCCGTTCGCGGCTACTACCTCGCCCTTGCCCAACTGGCCAACGTCGGCGCGAAGCATGAGACCGCCCTCCGCGAGGCTTGGCATAACCTGATCGAGGCCGGTGCCGGCCCGCTGCACTGGACCCTCGTCCGGGAATACGCCATCTCACGCAAAGGTGCCGCACCCCTGCGGCTCGATGGCGCACTGCTCGACGAATACCGTTTGGTCCACGGCTGCCTCGAGGCCAAAGATGATGCCGATGACCTCGTCGCCGAAATGCGGGCCAAGCTCAAGCTCGGCTACCCCTCGAAAAACACCCTGTTCTGGCAGCCTCGCCGCGCGATTCTCGTGCAGAACGGAAGTGTTGCACTGAATGTTTCCATCGACACGAAACCCGAGCAGCTCGTCGAGGTGCTCAGGCAGTTCTTCGCCTATGTCGAGCCGGCCCACGACGACTGGGAACGCGCCAGCACTGAATTCCGCGATCGCGTGGCCGAGCTGGGCGGGAGCCTCACCACGCTCATCCGCCGTGCCCGCGGCACCGAGGGCACGCAGCCGGTCAAAAAATTCGCCGCCGCTTTCATTGATTTTGCCGCGCTCTGCCGCGCCGCCATCAACCCCGGCCTGGCCGACTCCGCCATCGAGGAGATGCTGATCCAACATCTCCTCACCGCCCGGCTTTTCGGCTCCGTCTTCAACAACCCCGACTTTACCCGGCGCAACGTCATCGCCGTCGAGATCGAGAAGGTGATCACCGCCCTTTCCACCGGTCACTTCGACCGCGCCGACTTCCTCAAAAAGCTCGACCGCTTCTACCTCGCCATCGAAAGCGCCGCCGCGACCATCGAGGATTTTTCCGAGAAGCAGAAATTCCTGAACACCGTTTACGAACGCTTCTTCCAGGGCTTTGCCGTGAAGGTGGCCGACACCATGGGCATCGTCTATACGCCGCCCAGTATCGTCCGCTTCATGATTTCCAGCATCCGTGAGCTGCTGAAGAAGGAATTTGGCAAGGACCTTGGGGCAGAGGGTGTCCATTTCCTCGATCCCTTCACCGGCACGGGTAACTTTCTGGTGCACCTGATGCGTGAGCTGCCGGCGGCGGCGTTGAAGCGCAAATATGCCGGTGAACTCTGGGCCAACGAGATCATGCTGCTGCCCTACTACATCTCCGCGCTCAACCTGGAGCACGAGTATTTCGAGAAGACCGGCACGTATGAACCCTTCCCGGGGCTGTGCCTCGTGGACACGTTCGAGCTCGCCGAACCACGCGACGTGGAGTTCGAGTTCATGACCGCGATCAACACCGAACGGGTGAACGCCCAGAAGAAAGCTCCCATCCGCGTCATCCTCGGTAACCCGCCCTACAACGCGTGGCAGCAGGATGAGAATGACAACAACAAGAACCGGAAATATCCGCACCTTGACCAGCGGATTAAAAACACTTTCGCGACCGACTCGGCGGCCACGCTGAAAAACTCTCTCAGCGATCCTTACATCAAGGCCATCCGTTGGGCCAGCGACCGGATTGGTGACGAGGGCATTGTCGCCTACGTGACCAACTCCGGCTATGTGGACGGGCTCGCCACCGACGGTGTCCGGGCGCATTTGGCGAAGGACTTTGACGCCATCTATATTCTCGATCTCGGCGGCAACGTGCGGAAGAACCCCAAGCTCTCCGGCACCACGCACAACGTCTTTGGCATCCAGGTCGGGGTCAGCATCGCGCTTTTCGTCCGGCACAAGCAGAAGGATTTGCAGCCGCGCCAGTGCGTGATCCGCTACGCCGAAGTCGGGGAGGACTGGCGCAAGGAAAGGAAGTGGGCCTGGCTGGAGGAGAAGGAAGCCGTCAGCGGAGTAAAGTGGCGCACCCTCAAGCCGGACGAGCGCCACACGTGGCTGCACGACGGAGAGGGCGCGGGCTTCACCAAGTTCGTGCCCATCGGAGCCAAGGAAGCCAAGGCGCTCGACAGCCTAGATGCTCAGGCGATCTTCCGCACGTTCTCTCGCGGCGTGTGCTCCAACAACGACGATCTCGTTTACGATTTCGATGCGGCGCTGCTCACGAAGCGCTCCAAGCGGATGGTCGAAGCCTATCAGGCAGAACTTGACCGCTGGCGGCGCGCCAAGAAGCCGGACGATCTGGAGAAATTCCTCCGCGTTGATCCCAAGGTCTGCAAATGGATCAGGCATACGAAGCGAAATCTGCTTCGGGAGACGGAGGTCGAGTTCGTGCCTCAGAAGATTCGCACCGCACTCTATCGGCCGTTCACCAAACGCAGTTACTTCTTTGAGCGCGTGCTCAACGAGGATCTCTATCATTTCCCTGAATTTTTCCCGACGCCTAAGACCGAGGATGAGAATCGAATGTTGAGCGTGACTGATGCTGGCTCGGAGAAGCCATTCATGGCTCTCGTTTCGACGGAGATTAATGATCTCCACCTCGTTGGAGGGGGCGCGAGTTGCCAGTGCTTCCCGCTCTACACCTATGACTCCGACGGTGGGCACCGGCGGGACAACGTCACCGACTGGGCGCTGGAGCAGTTCAAGGTGCAGTATCCGAAGGCGAAGATCACCAAGAAGGACATCTTCCACTACGTCTATGCGGTGCTGCACCACCCGGCCTACCGGGAAAAGTTCGCGGCCAATCTGCGCCGCGAGCTGCCGCGCATCCCCTTCGCCCCCGACTTCACCGTCTTCGCCAAGGCTGGCGAGAAGCTCGCCGCGCTCCACATCGGCTACGAGTCACAGAAGGAATTCAAGCTGAAGCGCGTCGAGAGCAAGGGCGTGACACCCGACTGGCGCGTCGAGAAAATGAAACTCTCCAAGGACAAGTCCGAGCTGGTCTACAACGACTGGCTGACGCTGGCGGGCATTCCTGCCGCCGCCCACGACTACCGGCTCGGCAACCGCAGTGCCCTCGACTGGGTGATCGACCAATACCAGGTCGAGCGCGCCAAGGACAATCCCGACACTGTGCTGAGCGACCCCAACCGGGCCGACGACGAGGAATACATTGTGCGCCTCGTCGGTCAGGTCGTGACCGTGAGCGTGGAGACGATGAAGCTCGTCGAGTCCCTGCCGACGCTTGGAGACGGCGCGCCCGCTGCCGGCTACACGCAGGCCGACCTCGATTCCGCGCACATCTACGTCGGCGAGGATAAACCAGAGAATGGGTAACGGATGAGTTTCTCGGTCTTCATTGTCATCTACGGACTGGTGGTATTCGTGGCGCTTTTCCTCGCCATCCAGTGGCTGAAGACCAAGCGCCGGCCCAAGCTGCCGTTCAAACCCGAGCGTGACCGGCTGATGCGCGGCCCGGGCGAGTCGCTCAAGCATAAGATCGAGCTCATGGACGAGAACCTGATCTATCTGCTGATGGGTTTGATGGTGCTGCCGGTGCTGGGCGGCTTCGGCGTGCTCGTCGGGATGCAGTCGGCCCAGGTTGGCGGTCCGGGTCTGCGCATGGCGCTGGCTCTGCTGGTGGCCCTCGGGCTGGTGGGCGCTGGCTCGTATTATCTGGCCAAGGAGGCGGTCCGGCGAGGCAATCATTATCTCGGCTGGTTCGGTGAGCGAATGACGGCGGAGGAATTGGAGCCGTTGCGAGGGCAGGGCTGGCAGGTGTTTCACGACGTGCCGGCGGAGAGCGGCAAGCAGGAGTTCAACATTGATCACGTGGTCATCGGGCCGGGCGGGGTGTTCTCCATCGAGACCAAGATGCGCCGCAAGGGGAATGCCCGTCCCGGGCGGAAGGACCATGAGGTGCACTATGATGGCAAAGAGCTGAGCTCGGGTTGGAAGGAGGACGCCTATGGTCTGAAGCAGGCGGCCAATAGTGCTCACTGGCTCCGTGACTGGCTGTCTCTCATGACAGGCGAGCGATTGGAAGTGACGCCCGTTCTCGTGTTTCCCGGCTACTACGTGGTCCCGCCTGCGGCACGGCATCCCGTGAGCGTCGTCAGCACGAGCTACTTGACCGGCTTCATCAGCGCGCGGAACGACGTCCTGACTCCGAAGCAGATCGACCTGCTTGCCCGCCAGCTCGAATCCCGCTGCCGCGACGTGGAGTATTGAGTTATGCCTACCGATGCCATCACCCACTTCGTCTTTGTGGACTTTGAAAACGTCCCGACGGTTGATCTCGGGCTGGTGGAGGGGAAGCTGGTCCATGTCACGCTGCTGATCGGGAAGAAACAGATGTGGCTTGACCCGCCGCTCGTCCAACAGATCCACCGGCTGGCCGCGCAGGTCGAATTGGTGGAGGTCGGGGCTTCCGGACACAACGCGCTCGATCTGACCCTGGCCTATTATCTCGGTCGCGCCATTCAGCGCAGTGCGGGCGCCCAGTTCTGCATCGTTTCCAAGGACAAGGATTTTGAGCCGATGATCGGCCACCTGTGCGGCAAGGGCATCAAGGTCACGCGGCACGACAGTTTCGCCGCGCTGCCTTTCCTGCCCAAACCGAGGAAGCCCAGCCCGGTGAAAGCGGTCGCCCCAGCTAAGATGAGTGCTCCACTCAAAACTACGGCCCCGGTCCAGGTGGTCGGAACGGACGTGCGGCTCGAGAAACTCATCGCGCGGTTGAAGACGATTGTGAATCAGCGGCCCAAGAAGCGCGACCGATTGCTCGCTTACATCAACACGGTCTTTGGCGGCAAGCTGAGCGAGCCGGAACAGAACGCCAAGCTGGCCGAACTGATCCAGCGCCGAGTCCTCTTCATTGATGAGAAGGACCGGGTGACCTACGGCCCGGCGTAAGGTGCGGGAGCGCGGCTCCAGCCGCCTCACTCCTCGTCGCGGCGGCGTTTGTCCACTTTCTCGACCTTGAACTCATCCTTGGGGAGGACGTTGTCGGTTACGACGACGGCGACGGGCATCTTGGTTTTCACCCAGAGCTCGGACTCCTTGAAATACTTGGCGCTGGCGCTCTCGAGGGCCTCGCCGATGGATTTGACGGGCAGGAGCCGGCCTTTTTTCGAGGCGTTGAAATCATAGGCGCCCTTGAAAATGCGGTCGGTCGTGGAGTAGGGGCTCGCACTCTCGGGTATCTGCACGACCCAGCCGGTGAGGTCCTTCTTGGATAGCTTGCCCTCGGGGTCGGAGAGCAGCACGACGAACTGCTTCTTCGGGGCGGGCGGCTTGAGGTCCTCGTCCCCAGCGGGCTGGGAGGCTTCGTTCATCGCTTCCACGATTTCGCGGAGGAGGGACGGCTCGATTTTGTGCTTCTTGAGGATTGCGGCGACTTCACTGACTTCGATTTTGGCCATGGGAAGGCAAAGAGAATGGAGCCGGAAGCGGGGAGCAAGGAGCAAGATGTCGGAGAACAGAGAACAGGAACTGCTGGCTCCGAGCTCGACGCTCCATGCTCCCCGCTTTTCTCCTTTCCCCTTGCTGATTTCCTGATCGTGGCCTCAGTTGGCCGCACCCCGTTTCCCGGCCGCCCCATGCCGATCATTTCCTCCGCCCAAGTTAAATCCGACTACGATGTCATCGTGGTCGGATCCGGTGCCGCCGGCGGCCAGACCGCCTACACGCTCACGATGGAAGGCGCGAAAGTCCTCATGCTTGAGGCTGGCCGCGATTACGACCCGGTGAAGGAGACACCGATGTTTCAGACCAATGGCCAGGCGCCGTTGCGCGGCACCGCCACACCGGACAAGCCCTTTGGCTTCCACGACGCCACGATCGATGGCGGCTGGCAGGTGCCCGGCGAACCCTACACGCAGGCGTCGGAGGATCCGGCGAAGCAGTTCGAATGGTGGCGCTCACGCATGCTCGGCGGCCGCACCAACCACTGGGCCCGCCACTCGCTGCGCAACGGCCCCTATGATTTCAAGGCCTACAGCCGCGACGGCCTTGGCTTCGACTGGCCCTTCACCTACGAGGAGCTGGCGCCCTATTACGACAAGGTCGAGATGCTGATCGGCGTCTATGGCGACAACGACGGTCTGGAAAACACGCCCGACTCCTCGCCCGGTGTCCTGCAGCCGCCACCCGTTGCGCGGGCCAGCGAGCGATACGCCAAGAAGCACATGAATACGCTGGGCGTGCCCGTCGTCGCCATCCACCGCGCCGTGCTGACCCAGCGGCAGGATCCCGCGGTGCTGCCGCAGAAAATCCATCCCGGTAACGCCAAGGCGCAAAAAATCCTCGCGCAGTCCATGAGCGAGCGCGCCGCCTGCTTCTGGGCGACGCTCTGCGGTCGCGGCTGCTCCATCCGCGCCAACTACCAGTCCACCACCGTCCACTTGCCGCCCGCCCTCGCGACGGGCAACCTCGATCTCGTGACCAACGCGATGGTGCGCGAGGTGACCCTGAATGCCAAAGGTCGCGCCGACGGCGTCGTCTACATTGACAAGACCACGGGCAAGGAGTGCCGGGCCAAGGCCCGCGTCGTCGTGCTCGCGGCCAGCGGTTGCGAAACCGTGCGCCTGCTGCTCAATTCCAAGTCCGCCCAGTTTCCCCAGGGTCTGGCCAACACCAGCGGCCTCGTCGGCAAATACGTCATGGACACCGTCGGGGCCAGCCTCAGCGCGCAGATCCCGGCGCTGGAGGGTCTGCCGCCGCACAACGAGGACGGCGCCGGCGGCGCACACGTCTACACGCCGTGGTGGCTCTACAAGGAGCAACTCGCCGGCAAGCTCGGCTTCGCGCGTGGTTACCACATCGAGTTTGGCGGCGGCCGCGGCATGCCGGGCATGGGCGCGGGCAACGGCCTCCAAAACTACACGCGGGGCAGCTACGGCCTGAAGCTCAAGGAGGACGCCCGCCGTTACTACGGCTCGTTCATGTATTTCTCCGGTCGCGGTGAGATGATTCCCAACGAGGGCTCCTTCTGCGAACTCGATCCGGTGGTGAAGGACAAGTTCGGCATCCCGGTGCTGCGCTTTTCCTGGCAGTGGTCCGACCACGAGATCAACCAGGCCGAGCACATGGAGAAAACTTTCACCAGCATCGTGGCCGCCATGGGCGGCAAGGTCCTCGGCCGCAACGCCAGTCGCCGGCGCATCAGTGAAAAGGCGGCCATCGAGAAGGGCGGCCGTGTGATCCACGAGGTCGGCGGCGCCATCATGGGTGCCGAGGCCAAAAAATCGGTGACCAACCAGTGGTGCCAGACCTGGGACGTGCCCAATCTTTACCTGACTGACGGCGCGCCCTTCCCGGGCAACGCCGACAAGAACCCGACGCTCACCATCATGGCCGTCGCCTGGCGCGCCAGCGAACACATCCTCGCCGAGATGAAAAAAGGGAGTTTCTAGCATGAACCACGACTACCCGCGCCTCGACCGCCGCGCCGCCATCAAGTGGATGCTCGCCGCCACCGCGACCCTCGCCGTCACCGACCGGCACGCGCTCGCTGCGCCGGCGCTGGCCGCCGCCCCGGGCGCGCAAGGCTACGGCACCGATGCGTTGCTCAACCAGGAATATAAGCCCGGTGCGTTCTGGCCGCTGACGATGACCGACGCCCAGCGTCGCACCGCCGCCGCCTTGTGCGCGGTCATCATTCCCGCCGAGGGCAGCATCCCCAGCGCCGCTGACCTGCACGTGCATGACTTCATCGACGAGTGGATCAGCTCGCCCTATCCGGACCAGAAGGGCGATCGCGAGATTGTCCTCAGCGGCCTGACTTGGATCAACACCGAGACGCAGCGGCGCTACGGGAAAGATTTTGCCGACCTGGATCACGCCCAGACGACCGCAGTCTGCGACGACCTGTGCCACGCGCCCGACGCCAAGCCGGAGCACGCGGAGGGGGCGAAGTTCTTCGCGAAGTTCCGCGATCTCACCGCCAGCGGATTCTTCACGACGCCCGAGGGCATGAAGGACATCGGCTACGTCGGCAACATGCCGCTCGCCGAATTCAAGGGCCCGCCGCCCGAGGTCCTCGCCAAGCTCGGACTGGTTTGAATTCAGAAGCCATGAACCGCCGCACCGTCCTGAAAACCATCGTTGCGGCCGGCGCCACGCTGCCGTTGCTGGGGGCCAAGGCGCTCGCGGCCGGAGCCACGCCCGCCCCGGCCGGCAAGGTCGCCTTCCGCCTCGGCGTCGCCTCGTATACCCTGCGGGGGATGCCGCTCGAAAACGCCCTGCAGGCCGTGAAACGCGTGGGGCTGGACACTATTTCCGTCAACCGCCTGCACCTGCCGTGGGAGAATTCGCCCCCGGGTTGGACGTCCCAGCTGGCCAAGTTCAAGGAGTCCGGGGTCACCGCGACCTGTGTCGGCGTCCTCACCCTGAAGGATGACGAGGCACAGATGCGCACGGCCTTCGAGTATGTGAAGACAATGGGGGTGCCGCTCTTCAGCTGCAGCCCGGCCCGCGCCGCGCTGCCCCGGTTGGAGCGTTTTGTGCGGGAATACGATGTCCGCGCCGCCATCCACAATCATGGACCCGAGAACGAGGACTGGCCTTCGCCGCACGAGCCCTGGAAGGCCATCCAGTCGCTCGATCCGCGCATCGGGCTTTGCATTGATGTCGGCCACACCTACCGGGCCGGAGCGGATCCCGTGCAATGCATCCGCGACTACCGTGCCCGGCTGTATGATATCCACTTGAAGGACACGGCCGTGCCCGTCGGGACGAAGAAGGACGAGCCGCTCGAAGTGGGGCGGGGTGTGCTGGACCAACGGGGCATCCTGCAGGCTCTGATCGACACCGGTTACAGCCACACGGTCTGGTTTGAGTATGAGAAGAGCGCCGAGGATCCCATGCCCGGCCTGGCCGAGTCGGTTGGCTACGTCCGGGGCCTGCTCCGGGGTCTCGGTGCCACCTGATAGGCGGCAGGGCTCCGGCCACATTTCTCAAAAAATTAGTGTTCATTAACGAACATTAATGGTTTCACTTTCCTCCGGTTTCTTACCCCAACCCCCACCGTCACCCCATGAATCCATCCCGCCTGTTCACGGCCAGTTGCGCCGCCCTCATCACCACCGCCATGAGTTTCGCCATCCGTGGCGGCGCCACCGGCGACTGGATCACCCAGTTCAACCTCACCAATGAGCAAGTGGGCTGGGTCAACGGCACCGCTTTCTGGGGCTTCACGCTCGCCATGGTGTTCGGCGGCCCGCTCGTCGACACGCTCGGCTTCCGCAAGATCCTCGGCCTCGCATTCGTCGGTCACCTTGCCGGCATCTTGCTCACAATCTTCGCCTGGGACTACAAGAGCCTCTTCGCCGGCACGCTGCTTTTCGGCATCGCCAACGGCTCCGTCGAGGCGGCCTGCAATCCGCTCGTCGCCACGCTCTACCCGAAGGACCAGACCACCAAGCTGAATCATTTCCACGTCTGGTTTCCCGGTGGCATCGTGATCGGCGGCCTGCTGGCCTTCGTGTTTGCCAAGATGGGCCTCGGCTGGAAGGCGCAGTTCGCCACCATGCTGCTCCCGCTCGCCGCCTACGGTTTCATGTTCATGGGCCAGCAACTGCCCCAGACCGAGCGCGTGCAGCGCGGTGAGTCCACCGGCTCTATGTTCAAGGCCTGTCTCGCGCCCGCCTTCATTCT
>JAHFTH010000034.1 GCA_023269445.1 Lacunisphaera sp. | reverse complement strand
CCGCCACCTCGAGGAATGGGTCCACGCCGAGACCGAGATTCGATTGTAGGGCGGGATCGCTGATCCCGCCGTTGGAGGGCCCGCGTCTCTGCGGGCCCTCCAGCAGAACCGCCCTACCCATGCATCATTGCCATATCCGCGTTCATCCGCGTAATCTGCGGAGTCCTGCATGCATTTCTCCCTCGAAAACCGCACCGCCAGCCTGAGCGTCGGCGAATTCGCCAACTTCAGCCTCGGCCCGCAGGAAAGCGGTGGCGGCCCGCAGGGTCTCTGGCGCGCGCAGCTCGGCCAGCACTGGCACAACGAGCTGCAGAAGCGCACGCTCGCCGAGTCACCCGCCGCGCAGTTCGAGGTCGTCATCGATGGCCGCATCACGCACCGCGGCTGGACCTTTGCCCTCACCGGCCGCATCGACCAGCAGGTCGGCTCCACGCTCCGCGAGATCAAGAGCGTCATGCGTCCGCTCCCGGCCGAGGAGACCGCGCTGCGCGCCGACTACCCCGCCTACTTTCTCCAGCTCTCCACCTACGTGGTGTTGCGCCGCGCCCTCGGCGCCAAGGACACGCGCGCCGAGCTCGTCTTCGTCGAGGCGGGCTCCGGCTTGGCGCAGACGATCGCGCTCACGCCGTTCGACGAAGCGCTCGTCTTTCACCAGCTCGACGCGCTGGTCGAGTTCCTCAATCTCCGGCTCCGCGCCACCGCGCGCCGCCGCGCGCTGCAATTCCAGCCGCCGTTTCAGACCCTCCGCATCGGACAGGAGACCATCCAATCCGACCTGTCCTCGGTCGTCGGTCCTCTGTCCTCTGTGGTTCTCTTCGAAGCCCCCACCGGCTACGGCAAGACCGGCTGCGTGCTGGAGTTCGCGCTCGGCCAGCTCAAGGCCGGCCGTTTCGCCCGGCTCATCTGGCTGACCGGCAAGTCCACCGGCCAGATCCAAGTCGTGCATACCCTGCAGCAGATGACCGCCGGGGCCGTGCTGCCGGTCTGGCAGGTGCGCAACAAGTCGGAGCATTGCGTGAACCATACCTTCCACTGCGTGCGCGACGGCTGCGACTACCTGCGCGACGGCGCCGAGCGCTGGCCGGGCAGCGGACTCAGCCTCTTTTATCTCGATGAGAAACAGCCCCGCGACCTCGAGACCCTCCGTGCCGCCGGACGCGCCGCGCAGATCTGCCCCTACGAGATCACGCGCGCCGCCCTGCCCTTCAACGACGTGTGGATCGGCGACTTCAACTATGTCTTCGCCCCCGACAACCGCGGGCTGTTCTTCGACCAGCCCGGCTTCGACCCGGCCGAGACATTGCTCATCATTGATGAGGCGCACAACCTGCCCTCGCGCGTCGCCGGCGCCTACTCGCACAGCGCCAACGAAAGCGACGCCCGCCTCCTGCTCGCCGAGCTCGATCATCTCCAAGCGCCCGCGACGCTCGTGCTCGCCGTCGAGGAATGGACCCGCCTGCTCGCCTCGCTCCAGCCGACTGAATCACTCGATCCCACCGTGGAAGCGGAAATTCATGATCTGCTCGCCCGCTTGGCCAACCTCACCACCACCCAGCTCCTCGACTACTCCGCGCTCGGTCCCAAGCACAGTGAGACACTCTGGTCGTTCGCCGCGCTGGCTGATTTTCTCGCGGATAAAAACCTGACCAAGCTGGTCTGGGTCGCGCGAGCCGGTCAGTTGGAGTTCGCCTGCGTGGATGCGTCCGCCGCCATCGGTGAAACCCTTAAGCCCTTCGGCGGCGCGATTCTGATGTCGGCCACGTTGCAGCCCTACGACGATTTCCAAGCCGCGTGCGGCCTGACCCAGACCGCCCGGCTCCACGCCCCGACGCCGTGGCGCGCCGGCGCCTACGATGTGGCCGTGGATCTACGCGTGGACACGACTTTCCGCCAGCGCGCCAATCACTACGGCACCACCGCCGCCACGATCGTGGAAATGCAACAGGCCGCAAAGGGAGCGATTGCGGTCTTCTTTCCGTCCTATGCTTACGCCGAAGCCGTGCAGAAAACGCTGGAGGACTACGGCTCGGTGTTGCGCACGGCGCTGCAGCCCAAGCTGCCCGACCTCGCGGCGCAGACCGCGTGGGTCGAGGAGAACCTTGTGTTCAGCGACGTGCTCTTTCTCGTGCTCGGCAGCAGCTTTGCCGAGGGCATCGACTTGCTCGGCGGCCGCGTCACACACGCCATGGTCGTCGGTCCGGCCCTGCCCGAGGTCAACGCCGTGCAGAAGGCCCGCCTCACCGCGCTGAATGGACTCGGCCGCGACGCGGCCTTCCGGCGCGTCTACCAGATCCCCGGCCTGCAGAAGGTGAACCAAGGACTCGGCCGGCTCGTGCGTGCGCCCGGCCAGAAGGCCAAGGTGCTGCTCCACTGCCGGCGCTTCGCCGAGCCGTCCTACGCCTCGCTGCTCGCGGCCGACTACCAGATGTTCGCGGAGGTCAGCTCCGACTCCGATCTACACGACTGGCTGGAAAAAAGGTAGGGCGGTGAGTTCCTTCGCCGCCGGATCGGCTACGGGTTGACCGGCGGCTCAGCGACGAGGGGGTCGATCTTGATCTCGTGGATGAACTGCGCCTGCTCGACATAGGTCACCCGCATCAGCTCGGCGTCGTTGAGCGCGTTGATGGCCTCGAGCACCGGGCGCGGGCCGCCCGCCTTCTTCGAGGCGTGGTAGGACTGCGTATACCAGTGGATTTCCACCGTGCCAATCCGGGTGGACCGGCGGTCGACCGCCCGGCCCCGGTCCACGAAGCCCTGCGCGCGATTCACCAGCAGGTATTGGCTGAATCCCCCGCCGCCATACTCATAGAGGTATCCTCCGGCAAAATTATTCACCCACAGGGAGGGATAGTGCCGGATAAAGGTCACGAGAAGTTCCTCCCCGGATTTTTCCGCGCTCGCCACCCGCTCGCCCACTAACCCCATCGAGCTCCAGTCGGCGCCTTGCAGGGGAACCGGGACGGCCGAGTCGAATCGCAGCAGTTGCAGGCGGTTGCTCAGCAGGAGCGCCGGCGGCTCTGCCGTCAATCTCGTCGCTCTCTCGGCCTCCAACCCAACAGTCATTGCCACCGTGTCGGTATACTGTCCCTCGGCGGCGAGCTTCATCGCCACCCCCAGGGCCTTTTCCGACACCATGTGCCCCAGGCCGGAGCGGCCCGAAGCGCCACCCTTGTTCGTGGTTCCGTCAGCCCAGCGCCACTCATAGTCGGACCAGTAGACGCGCAACGCCTGGGATTCTGTCAGGCCTTCTACGCGAAACTTGACGAGCAGTTGAGAGTTCCTGGCCTCCCGGCGCACCTTGGTTAGCTGGACTGATTCCACGGCAAACTTGAGCCCCGTCGGCTCGGCCGCCGCGGACCACTGACCCACTTCCTGCTCCATGAGATGGGTGTAGAGCTGGGACTCAAGGTTCCACCGCCATGGCAAAAAGGCCCCGACCAGCACGAGCACCGCGCCGGTGGCGCCGATGATGCCGATAGACCGCAAGGTCCGTCGTGTCAGGTATTGGTGGACCACCACGACCAGAATGCCGATCACAGCAATCCCGGCTCCCACTGCGAAGCGCGTGCTCAGCATGGCATTGGACAATCCGCTGGTGAAGTAATATGCGACCGTCGTCGTCAGGGTGGGAATGGCGAACAACGTCACCAGCGTCCACATCAGGAAACGGCCGAATCCGTCCGTCACCACCGCCCAGAGGATGCCGATCAGCACACACGCCGCATGAATGGCGGAGGTTTCCAGCGCGGCCCAGCCAATCTCGCGCAGGCCATAGCCGCAGCCCAGCCACCACGGCAGGGTCAACAGCAGTGGCATCGCCCCGAAGACGAGAAAGAGGGTCAACAGCTTGGCACTCATCAGACGCGCACCAGAAATTGGGCGCGTCACCCAGAAGGACTTGGTGCCGACCAGCAGGTCCTCTTGGACCAAGGCCGCCGCCAGCACGAAGCTCACACACTCGAAGGCCGCCAGCACCTTGCCTAGACCGTCCATCCGCGTGAACCACTCGGGCGACTCCGTGCCATCGGCGGTGAGCAAGGTTACGCCCACGCCCAGCTTGGCGACAATAAATCCGAGCCAGAGCAGCAGCGGCCATTTCAGGGCGCGCAGATCTTTTTTGATGATATGCCAGATGAGGTTCATGCGACGGCTCCTTTCAGTTGGTTGCGTCCGGCCCGGGCCAGGGTGATGAAAATTGCGCGCAGCGACATCGGCCGCGCCTGCACGGTGGCGGACGGAAAGCGATCGCGGCACGCGCGCTCGGTGGTTTCCCGGTCATAGGCCGAGTCAACAAACGATGCGCGTCCGGCTTCGCACTGCCAGTCGAGCCAAGCCGCAGGCAAAGCGCCGGTGGCGGCGTTGGGTTGATTCAACTCCACCTCAATCCGGCGGAACCGACCAAGCAGCGCTTCCGTCGTCTCTGTGAAGCGCAACCGGCCCGCCTCGAGCAGAGCGATGTGGTCAGCCAGTCGCTCGACTTCTTCGATGTCGTGGGAGGACACCAACACAGTCCAGTCGCCGAGCCGCGAGGTCTCGAGCAACCCCTGCACAAATTCATCGCGCACCAGCGGGTCGAGTCCGCTGAACGGCTCGTCGAGCACGAGGAGCTTCGGCCGGTAAGCCAGCGAGGAAAGCAGCGCGGCCTTCATCAGCATGCCGCGCGAGAGCTGCTTGAGCTTGCGCTCCGGCGGCAGGTCGAACTGCGCGAGCAGCTTGGCCTCGAGGGCCCGGTCCCACGTGGGATAAAACGGCCGGCAATAGTCCAGCAACTGCCGCACGGTCATCCAGAGCGGCAGTTGCTGGTTCTCCGACACATAGCCGATCTGCGCGAGTTCCTGCTCGCCCAGCCGGCTCGAGTCCACCCCGAGGACCCGCGCGACCCCCGCGCTGGGCCGGAGTAAATTCATGAGCACCTTGATCGCGGTCGTCTTGCCGGCCCCGTTGGCGCCGAGGAGCGCGAAGACGCTTCCGGTGGGCACAGTGAGCGTCAGGTCGCGCACGGCTTCCGTCCGCCAGTAGCGATGCGTGAGATTATTGGTTTCGATGATGTTCATGGGGAAATCACTTTTTGTTCAGACGACGCCAATGGGCGGAGAGTTCGTCCTGCACGACGGTGAGGCCGAGGCCGAGATTCTTGGCCTCGACCACGAGGCGCTCCAACTCGTCATCGAGCAGCGCGGTCCGGGCCCGCTGATCGGCATCGCCCGGCGCGGCCACCACGCTACCCACGGCCGGCGTCGTGAGCAGCACGCCCTCGGCGACGAGGGTGGCGGTGATCTTGTGCGCGGTGTTGGGGTTGATGCGCAGTTCCTGGCTGAGCGCGCGCACCGAGGGAAAGGGTGTGCCGGGCTTAAGCCGGCCGGCCACCACGGCCTTCTTCACGGCGAAAATCACCTGCTCGGTGATCGGCAGGCCGGGTTTGAGTTCGATCGCGAACGGGAGCATGCCGTCCTAGTTGCACTAGGACAGTTAGGACGGCAAGGAGAAAATGAAGCTTTCTGTTTTGGCCGAACTCCACGGCGGGGTCGCCGTGGCTCCAAGGAAACTGGAGCTCGGGCGACCTCGCCGCGGCCTCAGACTGGCTCGCTCTCGCCGAGCAGATTGGCGAAGATCATCTTGCCGTTGCCACTGGGCAACACGCCAATGATCTCGGCCGTCACCCGCTTGCCGACAAAGGCCCGGGCGTTGTTCACCACCACCATCGAGCCATCGTTGAGGTAACCGAGGGCCTGGCCATCCTCCTTGCCCACCTTGACGAGATCAAGGGCGATGCTTTCGCCGATGACCAGCTCGGGCCGGAGGGCATTTTCCAGCGCGTGCAAATTGAGCCAGGAGACGCCCTGAAACTTGGCCATGGAGGCGAGATTCGTGTCGGTCGTCAGGAGCTTGGCTTTCATCGACTGGGCCAGGAAAACCAGCTTGGCCTCGATGTCCTGGCGGCGCGTGACCTCGCTCTGGTGAATGCGAATGTCGATGTGCTTGATGGCGCGCAGATCGTTGAGCACCTGCAAACCGCGGCGACCGCGGGCCTGTTTCACCGGGTCGGGCGAGTCGGCGACTGTCTGCAGCTCGGCCAGGACAAAACTGGGAATGACCAGAGCCGCGCCGAGAAACTGGGTCTGGCAGACCTTGGCGATGCGCCCATCGATGAGTGCACTGGTGTCCACCACGATCAGCGGCACATCCACGTCATGCGGCACGAATCGGACGTAGGGGATGACAAGGTTGAAGTCATCCTTGCCGCGCAGGGCTATGACCGTGCCGAGGTAGGTGCAGATGACGAAAAGCGCGAGCTGCACCAAGTAAATGATCTGCGGGTCGCCTTTGTTCAGGAGCGGCGAATTGCCGATCATCCACGAGATCAGCGTGCCCGCCGCGAGGCCGAAGGTCAGTGCCGTCAGGCCGCGCAGGGAAAAGCCCTTCAACATCACGTCCACCAACACCACCAAGACGCCAATCAACAGGCCGATCAGCATGGCCACTCCGCGCCGGTGGTCCCACTCCTCGATGGTGTAGCACACCAGCCAGCTCGCGGTGATGCACAGGGCGACAAATATAATCCGGATGACGAGCAACGTCTTGTTCATGCAGGAGGCGGTGAGCTAGTTGAATACACCGCGGTTCTTCAGCCACAGCAAGACAAAGGGCAGCACGAGGAAGAAAAGCATGACCCCGTAAAGAATCATTTGTGCCCGATGGGCTTTCTTCTCTAGCTCGGGGTCGGTCTCACTCATTCCCTGCATCCGACCAATCACCCCCGCCGATGACAACGCAATACTGGCTCGTGAAGTCCGAACCCGAGACCTACTCGTGGACCGATCTCGTCCGCGATGGTCGCACCGATTGGACCGGCGTCCGCAACTACGCCGCCCGGCTCCATCTCAAGGCCATGCGCCCCGGCGACGAGGCCTTCTTCTATCACAGCGGCGAATCGAAAAGCGTGATCGGCATTGCGCGCGTCATAAAAGCCGCCTTCCCCGACACCACGGCCGACGAGGAGGGTTGGGTGGCCGTCGAGCTGGCCCCGGTCGCGCCACTGAAAAAGCCTGTTACCCTCGCCCAAGTCAAAACCATCGCGGCCCTCAAGGACATCGCGCTCATCCGCCAGAGCCGGCTTTCCGTCCAGCCCCTCAAGCCCGCTGAGTTCGCCCTCATCCGCAAGCTCGGCGGAAGCTGACCGACCCGGGCTCGACAATCCGCGACCGTCCGCTTTTCGTCAGGACTGTGATTGACCAGATCGCCATTCTCGCTCCCGGCCTGCTCGGCGCCTCCGTGGCCCGGGCTGCCCGGCATTACGGAGCCGCCACGGGCATCACGCTCTGGGCCCGCCGCCCCGAAGTGCGCCTCCAGTTGAAGGGCCAACCCTGGTGCGACCGCGTGGCCGACACCCCGGCTGACGCCGTCAAGGGCGCCCAACTTGTCATCGTCTGCGCCCCGGTTGACCAGATCGTCGCGCTGGTCGGGCAAATCGCCCCGGCCCTCGCCCCCGGCGCCATCGTCACCGATGTCGGCAGCGTGAAGGGCGAGATTTGCCGCTTGAGCCACAAGGCGCTTTCGCCCGGCCACCACTTTGTCGGCTCCCACCCGATGGCCGGCTCCGAAAAAACCGGCTGGGAACACGGCCGCGCCGACCTCTTCGTCCGCCGCGCCGTCTTCGTCACTCCCCTGCCCGAGACCGATGCCAAGGCCGCCGAGAAAGTCGCTGCTTTCTGGGCCGCCCTCGAAGCCGACGTCGCCACCATCGAGCCCGACGCCCACGACGAGATCGTCGCGCACATCAGCCACCTGCCGCAGGTGCTCGCCTCCACGCTTTGCGCCAGCCTCGCGCGGCGCGACCCTAAGTGGCGCAATTTCTCTGGCGGCGGCCTGCGCGACACCAGCCGCATCGCCGGCAGCGACCCCAAGCTCTGGAAGACCATCCTCGAACAGAACCGAGACGAGGTGCTCCGCGCCGTCCGCGCCTACCAGGAGGAGCTGCACGGGATGGAACGCGCCCTCGCCAACCGCGACTGGTTCGAGGTGCAGGCCATCCTCGAGCGCGGCAAGGCCTACCGCGATCCCTTCCGTCCCATTCCTTAGTCTGCAACCTGTGGGAGCGTGCTTGCACGCGACAGTCGCGACCAAGGTCGCTCCCACAAAAGACAATGCCCTCCTACCCGCCCACTCTCCCGATTCAACCCTTCACCCGGCCGGTGCGCGGCAGTGTCACCTTGCCCGGCTCCAAGAGCATCACGAACCGCGCACTCCTGCTTGCGGCACTATGCGACAAGCCAGTTACACTGACGGGTGCATTGTTCAGTGAAGATACCAGACTGATGGCCACGGCGCTGCGTAAATTGGGTTTCACGGTCGAGGCCAACGAAACCGCCCTTACTCTGCGCATAAGCGGCCAAGCAAACGGATTCAAGATCGGGGAAGCCGACCTCTTTATCGGGCTCGCCGGCACCGCAGCCCGTTTTCTAACTGCGCTCTGTTCCGCAGCCCCTGCTGGCGTCTATCGGTTGGATGGAGTGCCGCAAATGAGAAAGCGACCCATGAAAGGCCTGATTGATTCTTTGCGTGCACTCGGAGCCGATATCCGTTGCACGGGTTCCGAGGGATTCTTTCCTTTGGAAATCCATGCGCGAGGATTGCATGGAGGAAGAGTCGGGGTGGATGCCAACGAGAGTAGTCAAATGCTCTCGGCGCTGCTCATGGTGGCCCCACTCTGTCGCAGCGAAGTCGAATTCAAACTTATCGGCGATGTCCGTCGACCTTTCGTCGACATGACCTCCGAACTCATGGTGTGTTTCGGTCAACCCCGAGTGCAATGGCTGAGCACTCACGTCGTCCGGCCCATGATTCTAAAAAAATTCATTGTTCCATCGGGCTCCTACGCAATTGAACCAGACGCTACCGCCGCAAGCTACTTCCTGGCCCTGCCACTTGTGACCAGAGGGGCACTCTCTTTGCAGGGGCTGCATGGCCCTGGCAAAGGATTGCAAGGCGACTCGCAATTCATCTCGGTGTTGGAACAAGTCGGGATCGTGACCAAGGAACAGCCTAACTGCATAGTCTCAGGCTTCACTGACACCAAGAATCCCAGTTCCATTGAGCGAGTCTTCAGCGGCTTCTCAGACACCTTCCTCACGCTCGCGGCCATCGCGCCGCTACTGGATGGTCCGACGAAGATCTCCGGCATCGCCCATACGCGCAAGCAGGAGACCGACCGCGTCGCCGGCATGGCGCGCGAGCTGAAGAAGCTAGGCCAGCACGTCATCGAGACCGAGGATTCGCTGGAAATCCATCCCCGCCCGCTGACCGCCGGTGTCGAGATCGAGACCTATCACGATCACCGCTTCGCCATGAGCTTCGCCATCCTCGGCTGTCATGACCTGCTGAAGAACGGCCAGCCCTGGCTCACCATCAAGGATCCCGGCTGCTGCGCCAAGACCTTCCCGGCATTCTTTGACTTGCTGGCCGGCCTCCGGGCGGACTCTCATTGAGCGATGCTGCTCCAATCCACACACCCCGTCGCTACGCGCCACCCCTCTCAAGAGGGGACCCAAACCGACGCGAATCAATATCCCCTCTTGAGAGGGGTGCCCGACAGGGCGGGGTGTGTTGGTCTCGTGTCAATTCCCTGAGTTCATGTCCGCCCCTTTCATCATCATCGCCATCGACGGCGGCGCCGCCTCGGGCAAGTCGTCGTCGTCCCGGATTCTCGCCGAGCGCTTCAACCTGCTGCACGTGGACACCGGCTCGTTCTACCGGCACATCACGAGCGAGCTGCTCCGGCGCAACATCCCGCACACCGACCTCGCCGCGATCAAAGCCGAGCTGCCCAAGCTGGATTTCTCCACCCGACTCAACGGCCGCTCGGCCCAAATGCTCATCGCGCTGCAACCCGCCGGCGATGAGATCCGCGACCAGCGGGTCAACGAGCATGTCGCCCACTACGCGGCGGTGCCCGAGGTCCGGGAGAAGCTCATCGGCTACCAGCGCGACCAGGTGAACGTGGCGAAACAGCACGGCTTCCGCGGGCTTGTCATGGAAGGCCGCGACATCGGCTCGAAAATTTTCCCTGCGGCGGACTTCCGCTTCTTTATGTTCGCCGATCCGGTCGAACGCGCCAAGCGCCGCGCCGCCGAGGGCCGGCAGGATGCCATCGGCCAGCGCGACACGATCGACCGCCACCGACTCGACGCGAGCGCGCAGGGGGCGATCGCCGTCGACTCGACTTACCTCACCCTCGAACAGGTCGTGGACCAAATGGCCTCATTAATCAGAGCCAAACTAGAATGATTCAGAAGCCATGAAACCAGAAATGAGTATTCCCGGCTTCTTGGTTTCTGCATAAATTCCCATGCCGAACACACCCGATCAGCTCTCGATGACGCCCTTCTACGGCTTCTTCCATTATCTGGCGGCCAGCGTCCATAGCATGTGGTTCCGCGGCGAGGTGGCCGGCACGGAGAATTTCCCGACGGACGGCCCGTTCCTCATCGCCTCCAACCATGCCAGCCACCTTGATCCCCCGATCGTCGGGGCCCACGTGCCGCGGCAGATGCGTTTCTTCGGCCGGAAGAATCTCTGGAAAATCCGCCCCCTCGGCTGGTGGCTGGACAAGGTGGAAACGATTCCCGTCGAACGCGACAGCGGTGACATCGGCGCCATCAAGCGCGTGCTCCAAGCACTGAAGGAAAATCGCGCGGTGGTCCTGTTTCCCGAAGGCACCCGCACCCCCGACGGCCAACTGCACAAGCCCAAGCCCGGCGTCGGCCTCATGGCCTGCAAGACCGGCGTGCCCGTCGTGCCGTGCCGCATCTACGGTTCGTTTGAAGCTTTCAGCAAAGGCTCATCCATCCCGAATTTTGGCACGTCGATCAGCATTGTCTTTGGCCCGCCCATCCCGGCCAGCGAGTATGACGATCCTACCGCCGGCAAAGCCCGCTATGAGATCGCCGCGCAGCGGATCATGGATCGCATCGCTGCCCTGCCCCCGCCGACCTACACGGTGATTTGAGTCCGGCTCGGCGCTACCCGCAAGCTACCTGAGCCCGCAGTGCTGGAGGGCGCGGGCCATCGTCTTGGACGCCACGGCCTGCGCGCGCTCGGCGCCATCCTTCAGGACCTTCTCGACATAGTCGGAATTGGCGACGAGCTCGGCGCGCTTCACACGATATGGCGCGAAGTAATTCCAGTAGTGCTCAAACAGCGCCTTCTTCAGGTCGCCGTAGCCGAGGCCGCCGGCGCGGAGGCGGTTTTCGAAATCGGTCGCGACATCCTTCGGCGCCACGAGGCGCAGGAGCTGGATGGCGAGATTCTTCTCCGCGTCAGGCTTGGGCTCGGCAGGCGTGCGCGAATCCATGACGATGCCCATGATTTTTTTGCGCAGCACTTTCTCGTCGCCGAAAATCTCGATGGTGTTGCCATAACTCTTGGACATTTTCTGGCCGTCGAGGCCGGGGACGGCGGCGAGGGTCTCAGAGATGCGTTCCTCGGGGACGACGAAGGTGTCGCCGTAGGTCTGGTTGAACTTGATGGCGATGTCGCGGGTCATCTCCAAGTGCTGCTTCTGGTCCTTGCCGACGGGCACGATGTTGGTGTCGTAAAGCAGAATGTCGGCAGCCATCAGCACCGGATAGGCGAAGAGGCCGAAGTTGGGCGCGATGCCCTTGGCGGTCTTGTCCTTGAAGCTATGGGCGCGCTCCAGCAGGCCCATCGGCGTAAGTGAGCCGATCAGCCAGGTGAGTTCGCAGACCTCGGGCACATCGCTCTGGCGCCAGAAGACGGCCTTGGCGGGGTCGAGGCCGCAGGCGAGCCAGTCGAGGGCGATGCCCTGCGTGTAACCGCGGCGCTCCTGGGCGTTGGTGATCGCCGTCATCGAGTGGTAGTCGGCGATGAAGTAGTAGGCATCGCCGCCGGCCTGCAGCTCGATGGCCGGACGCATCGCGCCGAAATAATTGCCGATATGAAGAGTGCCGGACGGCGTGATGCCGGTGAGGATGCGGGGCATAAGGAAAATTAGTCGCGACGCTTGATGGTCGAGACGGTCTGGCGGACGCGCGCGATGGTGTCGGCCGGCAAAATGCCGCCGAAGGCCATGGCGGGCATCACGAGGGCGCGCGGACCGAGTAGCGTGCCGGGGTTGAGCACGGCGTTGCAACCGACCTCGGCTTTGTCGCCGAGGATGGCCCCAAATTTTTTAAGACCGGTTTTGACGGTTTTGTCCGACAAACGCACGGTCACCTCGGCTTGATCAAGACGGAGGTTGGAGCAGATGGCGCCGGCCCCGAGGTGGGCGCCGTTGCCGAGAATGGAATCGCCGACGTAGTTGAAATGCGGGGCCTGGACGTCGTCGAGGAGGAGGCAGTTCTTGAATTCGCTGGAGTTGCCGAGCACGCAACCCTCGCCGGCGATGACATTGCCGCGAATGAAAGCGCCGGGACGGATCTCGGTCTTGGAGCCGATATAGGCCGGGCCGATGATCGTCGCATGAGTGGGGAGCTTGACCGAAGCGTGCAACCAGACCCGGCCTTCGATATGGACGCCGGCGGGGATTTTCAGCTCCAGTGCCCCGAATTGGGCGGCCTCAAGAGCGGCCCCGATCTGCTTGAGCCAGTCCCACGGAGCGGCACCGGCCGGGAAAAACGCTGCAAAGCGGGCCAGTGAAGGCGGCAGGGCGAAGAATTCGGAAGCTTTCACGAGGAACTTGATAACGAAAAAGTCGCTGGAAACCAGCGGTTTTCTCACGCGAGGAACCGGAAGAGAAAATCGGCACCGATCCTTAATCCAGACTTAACCTGCCCTCTGCTAAACAGGGGGCATGAAATCCGTCCTCCGTAGCTGCCTCGGGCTCACGCTGTCGGGGTTCGCCGCTGCCCTTCCGGTCGCGGCGCAGACCAGCATCAACGCCAACAACTATGTGGCCGTGGCCGCCACCGGCGAGATGATCGCCGATCCGACCCTCGGTCTCACGACCACGGTCGAGAGCAACGGCCGCACCGTCACTCTCCCTGTCGGCATGGCCTATGTGCCCGCCGGCACGTTCACGATGGGCACGGGCACCAGCCTGCATTCCGTGTATCTCGACGCCTATGCCATCGGCAAATTCGAGGTGACCAACGCGGAGTGGCTGGAGTTCGTCGAGGCCACCGGCCGCACCCCGCCCCGCCATTGGCAATACGGCCTCCCTCCCGTAAACAAGATGAACCACCCGGTTCTCTGGGTCTCTTGGAACGACGCCAAGGCCTACTGCGACTGGCTGAACCAGAAGACCGGCTGGAACTTCAGTCTGCCCACCGAGGCGCAGTGGGAGAAGGCCGCCCGCGGCCCCAACGCCTACACCTACCCGTGGGGCAATTCCGCCGGCTCCTCCTACAGCGGCGGCGTGCTCACCACCCGTTTCCAATACAACGGCGTCGCCGCCGCCTACTACCTCGCCAACTTTTCCATCCTCACCTACACGGCAAAAACTGCGATCACCCTCGATGCCACCACCCTCGCGATCATCGGTAGCGACCGCACGGTGCCCACCAGCCACGTGCTGGCCATCTCCACCGGCGGCAGCGTGAGCAACTGGAACAACGAAACTAACGCTGCGTTGGCGGACTTCGTCGGCTGCGACGAATACGCCACGCTCATCAGCAACGGGGGCTACACCGCCCCGGTCGGCTCCTATCCCACGGGCCTCAGCGGCTATGGCTGCTACGACATGGCCGGCAACGCCTACGAGTGGGTCAACGACTGGTATATGGCCGCCTACTACACGCTCGCCGACGCCACCTCGAATCCGCAGGGCCCCACCCTCGCCCAGTCTGACGCCGGCACGATCGGAGCGGAAGCCGGCGTTACCGGCGTGAAAATCGTGCGCGGCGGCTCCTGGTATTCCACCGGCGCCAGTGGCACCAGCGTCCTCCGCACCGAGACGCGAACCCCGGCCGGCTCGTTCCACTCCGTCGGTTTCCGCATCGCCTGCAACTTCTCCACCACCGCCACCAGCTCGACGACGGCATCCACCGCCAGCAGTTCGACCGGCACGACCGCCACGACCACATCGAGCACCACGGGAACCAGCACCGGCACCAGCAGCACGACCGGCACCTCCAGCGCTACCGGATCCGCGACCAGTTCCGGCGGTGGTGGCGCCCCGAGCCTGGGCTTTATCGGATTGCTCAGCGCGGCCTGGGTGATGCGGCGCTACCAGCAATCCCGCCGGGGAACGCGGCCGGTATGAGCCGGCCCGAAGAACATTCCCCGCATCGCGGCCTGCTGCGCCTCGCCGCCGTGAGCTTTGCCCTCAGCGCGGGCCTGACTACCTGGCTGGCCCGGCGCACGGGGCTGGAACTTTTCCGGGCGCTGGCCTCGCTCGAACTCTGGGGTGCCGCCGTGCTCGCGCTGCAAGCACTACCGCCGCTCCCCTTCCGTCTGCGTCCGACCCTGACTGCGGCCGGCGCCGGCACCGTGGCCGCCTGGCTCTGGTGGCCCCGCACCGGTTTCAGCACCGGCGCAACCGATGCCAATCTCACCCTCGCGGCCGGTCTCTGCGGCGCGCTAGCCTTCGGCTGGTATTTTCTCGCCGCCTACTCCGGCCGCGCCCTGCGCGGCGAGCCCGCCCCCGCCCCCGGCCCGGCCCTGCTTCCGCCGCTCGCGCGCCTGAGCACCGCCGCCTTCGCCGGGGTGGCCGGCACGCTCCTGATCTGGCTCCAATTTCAGCGGCCCTGGTTTGCTCCCGCCGCGCACGTTCTCCTCGCCGTGCTCGCTTTGCTCGTGTTCGAAACGCTGCTGCGGGCTCTCGGCCGCCTCTATCAGCCGGAGCGATCCCGCGTCCGCGCGCCCGTGTTCGGCGAAAGCGCGCTGCTGCCCGCGCTCTTCGGCGAGGCCGGGCCCTTCCACTCGCTGCTCGGCACCCTTGAGCGCAACCTCGGGTTGAAGTTCGCCGAAGCCTGGCTCGTCCGCTACCTGCGCGCGCTGGCGGCGCCGCTCGCGTTGCTCGGCCTGCTGGGCTTGTGGCTCGGCACGGGCGTCACCCGCATCCCGGTGGACTCCTCCGGGGTGCTGCTCGTGCGCGGCGAGGTCCAGGCCGCCGCGCTGCCGCCGGGGTTGCATTGCCACCGCCCCTGGCCCTGGGCGCGACTGGTCGCCGTGCCCACCGGTCGCGTGCAGGAGATCGCGCTCGGCTTCGAGCGCGACCTCGCCGGCCCTGTGCTCTGGGCCGAAAAACATTTCGAGGGCGAACAGAACCTGCTCGTCGGCGCCGGCGAGGAGTTGCTCACCTTCAACGTGCCGGTGCAGTTCCGCATCCGCGACGCCGTGGCCAGTCTGCGCCGGACCGCTGATCCGGCCGCCGCCCTCGCCGCGCTCGGCTCGCGCCAGTTGCTCACCTTGGCCATCGGCCACCGCGCTTTCGGGCTCATGACCACCGACCGGGCGGACCTCGCCGCGCAGTTGCACGCCTCCCTCCAGCAGGAGAGCGACCGCCTTGGCCTCGGGCTTGAGATCGTCTTCGTCGGCCTCAAAGATGTGCATCCACCCGTGCCGGTCGCTCCCGCCTACCAGGATGTCGTCAGCGCCGAGGAGGAACGCGCCACGCTCGTCGACGAGGCGCGCAGCCAGGCCGTGTCGACCCTGGGCACCGCGCGCATCGCCGCGAATCTCACCCGTGTGCAGGCCGACGCCGCAGCCACCGCGCGTCTGGCCCGGACTGCGGGCGAGACGGCCCGCTTCCTCGCGCCACTCGCGACCTGGCGCGAACATCCGGCCGAGTTCGGCCTGCGCCTGCGTCTCGAGTCGCTCGAGGCCGCCCTCGCCGGTGTGCCCCGTCTCGAAATCATCCCCGCCGGCACCGCCGCCCGGCGATCGTTCTTCCTCGGTGCCACCACTCTCCCGCTCCCCGCCACAACACCCTGACCACTTTCCCCTCACCCTTTCCCTTCGTCCCCACCATGTCCCGCCTGCAAATCATCTTCCGCGCTCTCGTGGCCGTCGCGATTCTCGCCGCGCTCGGCCTCGGTCTCGGCACCTTCCAAGTCGCCAGCAACGAGGCCGTCGTGCTCACGCGTTTTGGCTCGCCCGTCCACGTCCTCACCGCGCCCGGCCTCTACGGCCGTTGGCCCTGGCCCGTCGACACCGTCAACCGCTTTGACACCCGCCTCGCCTTCCACGACACGCGCCTGTCGGAGGCGCTCACCCGCGATAAACGTAACGTCATCGTGCCGCTCTACTTGGCGTGGCGTGTGTCCGACCCGCTGAAGTTCCTGCAGGCGCTCGGCTCGCCCGACACCGCTCCGGCCCGGCTCGATAGCCTCGCCACCAGCGCCCGTAACACCCTGCTCGGCCGCCTCGACTTCGCCGATCTGGTCAACGCCGACGCCGCCCGGGTGAAGCTGCCGGAGTTCGAGCAGGAACTCGCCGCCCTCATCCGGCCGCAGGCGCTGGCCGCTTTCGGCATCGCCATCGAGGCGGTCGGCGTCCGCCGCATCGCCCTCCCCGAGGCCAACACGGGCTACGTCCTCGAACGCATGCGCGCCGAGCGCGGCCAATACGCCGCACGCTACCGCGCCGAGGGCCGCCGCGAGGCGGAGGAAATCCGCGCGCGCGCCGAAGCCGAGAAAATCACTCTGCTCGCCGACGCGCAGAAATACGCCGAGGAAGTGCGCGGTCGCGCCGAAGCCGAGGCCGCCAAACTTTACGCCCAGGCCCACGCCCAGGCCCCGGACTTCTACCGCCTGACCCGTGAACTCGAGGCCTTGCGCAAGATCGCACAGGACAACACCACCGTCGTGCTCGACACCGACACGGCCCCCTTCAACCAGCTCAAGTCCGCTCCGACCGCGAGCCTTGCCCGGTGATTCATCCGCCGCCAGTCTCTCCTCCGCCCGCCGCCACCCGCTGGCCCCCGCTTCGGCGCCACACGCGCGGACCGGGGACCGGTGAAGCACTGCTCGGCGCGCTGGTGTCAAGCATGTCGCTGCTCGGCTGGCTGCTCTTGGCGCTGGTGCTTCTGTATCTCAGCTCAGGCTTCACCCGCGTCGCCCCGCACGAGAGCGCTCTGGTTTACCACCTCGGCGAACTCCAGCCCAAGGTCCATCCGCCCGGCCTGCTCTTCGCCTGGCCCACGCCGATCGACCGCGTCGTCAAGGTCCCCACCGGCACGCAACACGAGTTGCGTCTCAACGCCTGGGGCCCGGGCGACGATCCCATCGCACCCGACACCGTCACCGCCACCGACGGCACCCGCCCGCGCCCCAAAAACCTGCACCCCGTTTACGACGGCTACACCCTCACCGGCGACGCCAACATCGTCCAGGCCGTCTTCAGCGTGCGCTACCGCATCGCCGATCCGGTCGCCTGGCTGAGTGCGACCAACACCGCGCAGGCCCCAGCCCTGATCGAGGCCCTTGTGCTCGACGTGGCCGCCCAATCGCTGGCCGGTCTCCCGATCGACGCGGCACTCGGCCCGGGCCTCGAAGCCTTCCGCACGCGCGTGCGCTCGCTGGCCCAGCCACGGCTCGACCACCTCAAGCTCGGCCTCGAGCTGGTGGCCTTTGAAGTCTCCCTGCTCTCCCCGCCCGGCGCGACCGCCACGGCCTTCGCCGAGGTCACCAGTGCACAGGTCGAGGCCCGCACGCTCGTCGAAAACGCCCGCACCGGGAGCGCGCAGACGCTGCCGCAGGCGCAGAGCGAGGCCTACCGTCTCCGCCGCGAAGCGGAGGCCGCCGCCACGCAGCTCACCTCGCGGGCGCAGGCCGAGGCCGGGTCTTTCCTCTCCCTCGCCACGGAATACCACACCGCGCCGGATCTCGTGAGCACCCGCCTGCGGGCCGACACCCTCGCCGCCGTGCTGGGCCGCGTCAAAACCCGCACCTTGCTCCCGGCCGGCAACAGTCAGTTCAACCTCTTCCTGCGCGATACCAAATGAGTCCCATCAGTGCAGCCACCCCAGCCACGAACGCGGAAAATTCCCCCGTGGTGCCCGCCGCCCCGCCGGAACCCGTCAACGTGTTCACGGCGCTGCATCTCCGCATCGGTCTGGTCGCCGTCGGTCTGCTCTGCCTCGGCCTCAGCCACTTCAATGCCTGGCTCCAACCGG
>JAHFTH010000224.1 GCA_023269445.1 Lacunisphaera sp. | reverse complement strand
CTTCGGTGTCTTCGCGCCGAGCTTGCCCCACGTGATTTTCTCGTTGGGCACGGCGCCTGAGTAGCTGCCGTAGCTCGTGGTCGAGTCGCTGATCTGGCAGAAGTAGCCCCAGAGCGGCACGCTGGTGCGGCCGAGGTCTTGGTGCAGCATCGGCACGACGCAGATGGGGAAATCGCCCGCGATGCCGCCCCCGATCTGGAAAAAGCCGATCGAGCCCTCGCCGTTGCGCAGCGGCTTCGCGGTCTTCGTATACCAGCCCGCGAGCCACGCCATGTATTCGATGCCGGTGCGGACCGTGTGGACGTGCTTGATCTCGCCCGTGATGACGCGACCGGCATACATGTTGCCGAGCGTGGCGTCCTCCCAGCCGGGGACGATGATCGGGAGGTTCTTCTCGCACGCAGCGAGCATCCAGGAATTCTTCGGGTCGATCTGGTAATGTTTCTTCAGCTTCCCCGACCGGAGAATCTTATACATGAACTCGTGCGGGAAAAAACTTTCGCCCGCGCGATCGGCGGCGACCCACTCCGCCGCGACCACGGCCTCGATGCGGCGCATGGCCTCGCCCTCGGGGATGCAGGTGTCGGTCACGCGGTTCATGTGCCGGTCGAGCAGCGCCTGCTCGTCGTCGGCCGTGAGCTGCCGGTAGTGCGGCACACGTTCGTAGTAATCGTGCGCGACGAGGTTGAAGATGTCCTCCTCGAGGTTCGCGCCGGTGCAGACGATGGCGTGGACCTTGTCGCGCCGGATCATCTCGGCCAGCGAAATGCCGAGCTCGGCCGTGGACATGGCCCCGGCGAGCGTGACCAGCATCTTGCCCCCGGCCGCGAGGTGCGTCTCGTAACCCTTGGCCGTGTCGAGCAGGGCTGCGGCGTTGAAGTGCCGGTAGTTATGCGCGATGAACTTGGAAACGGGCCCCTTTTTCCGGGCCAGGGCGGCATTGGCCAGTTCGGGTTTGGGTTGGGCTTTCGCTTTCATGATTTTGACCCAGCAAGGTCGGCGCCTTGCCCTTTGGCCACACAAAAGTCCGGGTCAAAATCGTCGTTTTTCAGCCTGCAACCTTGCTCTTCGAAGCAAAGCCGGAACTGTCTTGCCTGCCATGAAGTTAAACCGTCCCGCCCATGCGCTCGTCGCCCTGTTTTTCGCGCTGGTTTTTGCGCCGTGCGCGATCCCCGCCGCCGATTTCCCCCACCAGGCCAGCGACCTGCCTGCGGACCCGGCCATCAAGTGGGGCAAGCTCGACAACGGCCTGCGCTACGCCCTCCTCCGCAACGCCGAGCCCCGCGGCCGCGTCAGCGCCCGCCTCGCCGTCAAGGTCGGCTCCGTTTACGAGAACGAGAACCAGCGCGGCCTCGCCCACTTCCTCGAGCACATGGCCTTCAACGGCAGCCGCCACTTCCCCGCGGCCAACGTCGTCGAGTTCTTCCAGCGCCTCGGCATGAACTTCGGCGGCGACACCAACGCCTCGACCGGCTTTGACCGCACGCTCTACCAGCTCGAGCTGCCCGACACCAAGGTCGCCACCCTGCGCGAATCCCTCAACTTCTTCGCCGACGTCGCCGGCGGCCTGCTGCTCGAACAGACCGAGATCGACAAGGAGCGCGGCATTATTTTCAGCGAGAAGCGCGCGCGCGACTCCGTCGGCCTCCGCACCTTCCTCGCCGAGCTGGAGTTTCTCGTGCCCGACACGCGACTCCCCCAGCGCCTGCCCATCGGCACCGAAGATGTCATCCGCACCGCCGGCCGCGAACGCTTCACTGAATTCTACGATGCGTGGTATCGTCCCGACCGCATGTGCCTCGTGCTCGTCGGCGATGTCGATCCCGCTGCCGTTGAACCGCTCGTGCGCGAACTGTTTTCGCCGCTCACCGCCCGCGGGCCCATGCAGCTTGAGCCTCACCTCGGCTCTGTCACTGCCGCCGCGACCATCGACACCGGCCTGCACACGGAGTTGGAAGCCGGCAGCACCAACGTCGCGCTCGAGACCGTCACGCCCTACGCGTTCGAGCCCGACACCTCGGCTAGCCGCCTGAAATATCTCCCGCGCGGCCTCGCTCTCCAGATGCTCAACCGCCGCCTCTCCATCCTCGCCAAGAAGGAAGGTGCGCCCTTCCTCAGCGGCGCGGTCGGCGTGACCGAGCAGTATGACCTTTTCCGCAACGCCTCCATCGAGCTCAACTGCCGCCCCGACCAGTGGACCGCCGCCCTCGCTGTCGCCGAGCAGGAACTCCGCCGCGCCCTCGAACACGGTTTCCAGCCCGAGGAACTCACCGAGGCCGTCGCCGGGATGAGCAACAGCCTTGATCAAGCCGTCCGCACCGCCGCCACCCGCCGCTCCCACGCCCTGGCCGATGATGTCATCGGCGACCTGATCGACGACAACGTCTCCACCCACCCGCTCGCCGATCAGGCGCTCTATCTGCCCGCGTTGCAGGCCGTCACGCCCGCCGCCTGCACCTCGGCCCTCCGCGCCGCGTGGAGCGAGACCAACGGCCGCAAGATTTTCGTCGCGGGCAATATCCAGATCCCCAACGCCGCGCCCGCCATCGCCGCCGCTTATCAGGCCAGCCATCAGGTCGCCGTCGCCGCCCCGCCCAAGACCGAGCAAGCCGCCTTCGCCTACACCGATTTCGGCCCGGCGGGCAAGGTGGAGCAGCAGACCGTCGTCGAGGACCTCGGCTCCACGCTCGTGCAATTCACCAACGGCGTCCGCCTCAACCTCAAGCCCACCGACTTCGAGGCCGGCCGCATCCGCGTCTCCATTCGCGTCGGCGGCGGCACGCTCACGATGCCCAAGGACCAGCCCGGCCTCTCGCTCCTCGCGAACGTCGCGTTCACCGCCGGCGGTCTCGGCAAACACAGCGTCGACGATCTCCAGCGTCTCCTCGCCGGCAAGACCGTGGGCCTGTCCTTCGGTGCGCAGAGCGACGCCTTCGCCTTCGGGGCCGCCACCAACCGCGCCGACCTGCTCCTTCAGCTCCAGCTTTTCTGCGCCTTCCTCACCGACCCCGGCTATCGCCCCGAATCCATCCGGCAGGTGCACAAGTCCGCTGAGCAACTCTACCTCCGCCTCGCGCACACCTCCGACGGTCCGCTCCAGCTCGAGGTCGCCGGCCTCCTCGCCGGCGGCGATCCGCGCTTCGGCCTCCCGCCCCGGGAAGTCATGCTCGCGCGCAGCCTCGGCGAATTGAAAGCCTGGCTCGCGCCGCAGTTCGCGCACGGGCCCATCGAGATCGCCATCGTCGGCGACTTCGACTCCGCCGCCACCCTCGCCGCCGTCGCCTCGACCTTCGGCGCGCTGCCGAAGCGCGAAGCCAAGCCCGCCTACACCGACGCCCGCAAGGTCACCGCTCCCACCGCGCCGCTCACCAAGCAATACAGCGTCCCCACCGAGATTCCCAAGGCCCTCGTCCGCCTCTACTGGCCCGCCACGGACGGACGCGACATCAAGCTCGCCCGCCGGTTCGGATTGTTGTCCTTGGTTTTCTCCGACCGCCTGCGCGTCGAGATCCGCGAGAAGATGGGCGGCACCTACAGTCCCAGCGCCGCCCCCGACCTCAGCGACACCTATCCCGGCTACGGCTGGATGATTGCCGACGCCACCGTCGCGCCCGATCAGGCGAGCACCATCTCCGAGGCCATCAAGCTCGTCGCCACCGCCCTGCACGACAGCGGCGTGACCGAGGAAGAGCTCGTCCGCGCCAAGCAACCCGTGCTCACCAATCTCCGCGAGTCCGCCCGCACCAATCCCTACTGGCTGGGCAACGTGCTCGCCGCCGCGCAGGAATTTCCCCAGCGCCTCGACTGGAGCCGCACCCGCTACAGTGATATTGAAAGTGTCACCACCGCCGAACTCAGCGCGCTCGCCAAGCAATACCTCGACCCCGCCAAGGTCAGCGAATTCATCGTCGTGCCGGCTGTCGCTCCGACCCCTACCGCTACTCACTAGCCTGTCATTGCGAGGAGCCCTGTAGCAGAGCGACGTGGCAATCCAGCAATCGCCACCCACACCAGTAATTCCAAAAAAACTCGGATATTGCCCCTGAACGCTGTGCCCGCATCTTCCTCTCAGCGGGCCAAAGTAAAGTGTGGTTTTATCCTGAATCTGAATAACACTGTTGGCCGAAAGATTATGCGCGCTCCCACTTTCATTGCCGGCGGCCTTGTATGTGCTGTCATTTTCGTCAGCGCCGGATGCACGTCAGTCGCCAAACCCAAGAGCGCCGATTCAGTGCGCGATCTCCAGTTGCAAAAGTCGGTGACGCTAGCTGCCGGGCGATTCTCCCAGATTCTCGATGCATTGCAGGCCGGCAAGACCGATCAAGCCAAGAAGGATTTAGATTGGTGGTTGGACTCAGCCATTCTCGAATTGTCTGCTCTTGAAGAGCGTGATCCGCAAGAAGCTTGGGGTGAGATCGCGATGGACAGTGATTCGGAACTAAAGATGAAGACTTTCTACAAGCGGATCGCTCAGTATCGGAAGAGCCATCCTCGCTTGCATTCGGTCCCGCTTGATTCGGCCGAGCAAAAGCGAATCGACGCTTTTGTGGAAAAGTATCAATGAAGAAGGGCCAACCAGATCATCACAGACAACTCCGAGGCTTCGCCCCTCCGTGTCTGACTGATGACGTAGGGCAAAAACTAAACGAATCATCATGAAAACAAGCACTGAGTCGGCTCGGCCTTTCCTGCCGGCAAAGGACTTCAACCTCTCCAAACGCTTTTACGAAGCCTTGGGGTTTGTGAAAGAGCTGGATGGTGAAGTGGCGATCTTCCGGATCGGGGCCAGTGGCTTTATACTCCAAAGTCGTTTCCAAAAGGAATGGGCTGAAAATTTCATGATGCAGCTCCTGGTCGACGACCTCGACGCGTGGTGGACTCACCTTGTCTCACTAGATCTCCCCAAAACATTTGGCGTGTCAGCACCGAAAGCCCCGGCGCTCCAGCCTTGGGGCCTCCGGGTCGCCTACGTCGTAGATCCGTCCGGGGTGCTTTGGCACGTCGCGCAGCGCCGACCCAGCGTCAAGCATGACGAATAAAGGGAAAGTAGATCGGCCGGACCAGTCGTCAGTGCCAACGCGTGGCTGAGCTCAATCGCTAGCGAAGGATCCTCGATTCGACCGCCATGCGTAAATACTTCGAACCAATGAAACTCGAGCAATGGCGCGGGAGATCCCTCTACGAGTTCTTGGGCGTAAGGTTCTTCAAAAGATATCTCCTGCCCGATGGGCTTTTACTCTTTTACCTGCGTGGCAAGAAGGCGGCGGTGCAAGGAGGTCAAGAAGTGCTAAAGGCAGA
>JAHFTH010000223.1 GCA_023269445.1 Lacunisphaera sp. | reverse complement strand
GCGCTTTGCCCTGCGCGGCGGCGATCGCCTGATAGCGGGCGTCGAATTCATCCGCGCGAACCGAAGCACAAAAAGCGGCAGCTCCGAGGAGGGCCGCGGCCAGTAAACGAAGTTTGCTCTGCATGACGGTCAGACTTTGAATTCTTGTGTTTATCGCAATACCGAAGCGTGAAATACGAAACCTGAGGCAAGGAGGGCCCGCCCGGAGACGATCGCATTCCTTCAGGTCTCAGGTTTCATCCTTCAGGTTTCTCTGCCCCTCCCGCAATGATCAAACCCGTCCAGCTCATCGTCGCCTGCACCGAGAACCGCGTCATCGGTCGCGCCGGCCGGCTGCCCTTCGACCTCCCGGAGGACAAGCAGTGGCTCCACGACCAGACCGCCAACCAGACCGTGGTGCTCGGTCGCATCGGATATGAGACCTGGCCCAAGGTTCTCGCGGACGACCGGCAGCCGGTGGTGATCACCCGCAACCGTGCCCTCGCCACCGACCGCGTGCGGGTGGCGGCGGACGTCCCCGCCGCCCTCGCTCTCGCGCAAACCTTGCCGGGCGCGATCATGGTCTGCGGCGGCCAGCGCATCTACGAGGAGACCCTGCCGCTCGCGGACCGCCTGCTGCTCACCCTCGTCCACGCCCAAATTGAGGGTGACACCACTTTCCCAGAATGGCGGCACCTGAACTGGCGCGAGACCTGGAGCAAGGAAGGCAACGATGCAAACTACCGCTACACCTTCTCGATTCTGGAACGCGTCAGGTAGCCCGACCCGGCCGCGCGGGTCGTCAGGACTAATTCTAATGCGCCAACCGCACTAGGTATCGGTCGAGGTCGTATCGATATGGAACAGGGTGTAGAGCGGACAGTAGCCCAGCAAGGCGGTGATGACCGGCACCAAGCCGACCAGACCCCACCATGTTTCCTGCTGCACACCCCACATACCGATGAGACAGCCAAGAACAAATCTCACCGCGACGTCGAACGAACCGATATTGGATTTCATGATGACTCCTTTTGGCGTCAGTATACGCCTTGGGCGGGAGCCTGCTCCGCATATCTTGGCAAAATCCGGGCCGCGAATTTGGAGGCGGGGTGCCCTCACCCCGCGTGGTTTACCCGATCGAAGCGCGTGTCTCGCGGGGTGAGGGCACCCCGCCTCCAAGAACATGCTACTTCTTCCGCGCGGCGTGCGCCTTGGCGACCTCGACATATTTCTCGGCCCAAGCGCGCAGGCCGAGCAATTCCGTTTCCTTCAACAGACGCACCACCTTGGCCGGCGAACCCAGAATCATCGAACCGGGCGGCGCGACAAACCGCTGCGTGACGAGCGCGTTCGCTCCGACGATGCATTGATCGCCGATCACCGCGCCGTCGAGGATGGTTGCGCCCATGCCGATCAGACACTCGTCGCCGATCGTGCAGGCATGGATGATGGCGCTGTGGCCAACCGTGGTGTAGCGGCCGATCTTCACGCCGTAATCGTCAGCGAGGTGCACCATGGCCAGATCCTGGATGTTGGTGCCCTCGCCGATCTCGATCGACTGGATGTCGCCGCGCAGCACCGCACCATACCACACGCTGCACAAAGGCCCGAGCTTCACATCGCCCAGCACCGTGGCGTTGGGTGCCACAAAGGCCGCCTTGGCGATGTCCGGTTTTTTGCCCAGATGCCGGGCCAGACGTTCCTTGATGTCCATGTCGGCAGGCTAGGCTTTATCCCGGCGGAGGAAACCACGAATTATCAAACGGCCACAATCAGTCAGAATTACCGCGGATTGCACCGATAAGCACCGATAAGCACCGATAAGCACGGATCAAACCAGCGGGTCCGCAATCCGGATCACTTGAAGGGCGCGTTCAGTTCTGTTGCCTCAGCTCTTGATCCGAATATCTGCGTCTATCTGCGTAATCCGCGGTTTCCGGTGCTCGTCCGGGATCGCCACCCTCACTTGCGCGACACTTGCTTGCCGCCCGCCACCCACACGACGAGGCAGACTCCGCACATCATCGCCACCGCCGCAGCGGCCACCAGCCCGCCAACCATTAAAAGCGCATTGATGAAATCGATCATGGTGATGCAGGACTAGACGCACACTTCGCGCCAATGTTTCATCCGGAAAACAAACTCGCGCATGCGGCCGGATTTGATAGGCCTTTTACCGGTTCAGCCGTTCACCCCTCCAATGGAACAACTCACCCACCTCCTCCGCGGTTTGCTTGGTATCTCGGCCTTCATCGGCCTCGCCGTCCTCTGCAGCGAAAACCGCCGCGCCATCCCGTGGAAACTCGTGGGCATGGGCTTGCTCCTGCAAATCGCCTGCGGCGTGCTCGTGTTGAAGGTGGACCTCGCGCGCGACGCCGTGGACGCCGTGGGCAACGCCTTCGTCGCCATCCTTGATTTCAACAAGGCTGGCACCCAGTTCCTTTTCGGCAGCCTCGTCACCGACACCAAGTCCTTCGGCTATCTTTTTGCCTTCAACGTCCTGCCCACGGTCGTCTTCTTCTCCGCCCTCACCTCCCTCCTCTTCTACCTCGGGCTCCTGCAGAAGGTCGTCTATGTCTTCGCCTGGATCATGTCGAAGACCATGAAACTCTCCGGCGCGGAGAGCCTCAGCGCCTCGGCCAACATCTTCCTCGGCCAGACCGAAGCCCCGCTCCTCATCAAGCCCTACCTCGCCACGATGACGCGCTCCGAGCTCCTCGCCGTCATGGTCGGCGGCATGGCCAACATCGCCGGCGCCGTGCTCGTGGCCTACATCGGCATGCTCGGCGGGGAGGATCCCGTCGCCCGCCTGCTCTTCGCCAAGCACCTTATCACCGCCTCCATCATGTCGGCCCCCGCCTCGCTCTACATCGCCAAGATCATGGTGCCCCAGACGGAGAAGGTGGACGAGACCATCACCGTGCCGAAGGAAAACATCGGCGCCAACGCCCTCGAGGCCATCGCCAACGGCACGACCGACGGCGTGAAGCTCGCCGTCAACGTCGGCGCCATGCTCCTCGTCTTCACCGCCCTCGTCGCCATGGCCAACGCCATCCTCTCCCACGGCATCGGTGGCTGGAGCGGCTTCAACGAGTGGATCACCGCGAGCAGCCACGGCCGCTACACGGAGTTCTCGCTGCAATACATCTGCGGCGTCGTCTTCGCCCCGCTCGCGTGGCTGATGGGCGTGGACTACGGCTCGCTCACCATCGCCGGGCAGGTCATCGGCGAAAAGACCATCCTTAACGAATTTTACGCCTACGGCACGCTCGGCAAGGTCATCGGCGCCGGCCTGCTGCCCGACACCCGCGCGCAGATCATTCTCACCTACGCCCTGTGCGGCTTCGCCAACATCGCCTCCATCGGCATCCAAGTCGGCGGCATCGGCACGCTGGCGCCCAACCAGCGGTCCACCTTGGCCAAGCTCGGCGTGAAGTCCCTGATCGGCGGCAGTCTCTGCTGCTTCCTCGGCGCCTCCATCGCCGCCATGCTGACATAGGACATGACCGCTCTACCCTCAATCTAGGTGATCTTGGCTCATCTTTAATAACCTGAGAATATGAACCATCTTCGGATCACGATTGTGCTTTTGTTGGTTTTGCTGGTCACCGGTTGCGCCACCGCCCAAAAAGGAGCGATGGGGCGCGCCTACTCCGCTATAAAGGACGGACGATATGAGTCTGCCTTGGCCCGGCTGTCCGACGCGGAAAAATACGTGCCGCCAAGCCCTGAACTGCAGGCTGAGATCGCCTTTCTGCGCGGCAGGAGCTACGAAGGGATGAATCGAATACCCGAAGCCATAGGTAGCTATCGCTACCTTGTCGAAACGTTCCCCAAAAGCATTTATGGGTTTCAAGCAAAGGAGCGCCTGAAGATCCTGGACCCTGCCAGATAATCGTCCACGAGCCGGACCGGGTGCCTGACCCAACCGGGCTACCTTACCGTCGCCAACGCCAGGCTCGCGGCGAAGCCGAGGAAGACCACCCCGAGTGCGCGGTCGATCCAGTGGCCGTGGCGCAGGAAGCTCTGCCGCACCGCCTCCTTGGTGAACACGACCGACACGAAGCTGAACCACAGCGCCGTCGTCACCGTCATCCATACGCCGTAGCCGATCTGAATCCACTTGGGCGTGGTGACACTCACCGCCAACGGAAACAGCGCGATGAAGAAGAGAGCGGCCTTGGGGTTGAGCACGTTCACCAGAAACCCGGTCGTCCACGCGGCGCGGCTCGTCGGGGCCGCGTCACCCGTCGAGAGGTCGACGTCGCCTGTCCGAGCCTTGGCTCGAATGGCTTGGACTCCTACCCACGCGAGGTAGGCTGCGCCGAGCCATTTGACCGTGGTCAGCGCGACGGCCGAGTTCTGCAGGAACAAGCCGAGACCGAGCAGGCAGTAGGTGATGTGGATCGAGAGTCCGCAGCCGATGCCGATGCTGGTCCACACGGCGGTGCGGCGTCCGTGCCGGAGGCTCTGCCGGAGCACGATGGCGAAGTCCGGCCCGGGGCTGGCCACGGCGAGCGCGTGCGCCACGACGATGGTGAGGAACTCGGGCCAGTAATTCATCTTCCGCAGATTACGCAGATAAACGCGGATAAAGGCAAAGCGTGTCTGTCCTATTTGTAGGAGCGAGCTTGCTCGCGACTATGCATCATCGCGAGCAAGCTCGCTCCCACAGGATCCAATCAAAGCCGAAACATACCAGGAAGCCTTCCCTCAACCGTTCATTTCCGCACCATGGCACCTTCGCGGAGCTCCATGTCCTGCGGGACGGTGCTGATCGCCTCGGCCATGCTGCTCATGCCTTCCTTGACCTTCATCATGCTGTCCTGGTGAAGCGTCTTCATGCCGCCCTTCATGGCGATGCGCTTGATCTCGGAGGTCTCGGCTTCCTTGTTGATCGCCTCGATCAGCTCCTCGTTGGTGACCATCAATTCGTGGATGCCGATGCGGCCCTTGTAGCCGGTGCTGTTGCACTTCGAGCAACCCTTGGGGTTCGCCTTGTAGATCTGGCCCGACCAGCCGATGGCGCGCATGAGCATGTCCTTCTCCCGGCCCTCGGGTTCGTAGGCGACGCGGCAGACCTTGCACACGCGGCGCATGAGGCGCTGGGCGCACACGCAGACCAGCGAGGAGGAAATCATGAACGGCTCGATGCCCATGTCGGTCAGGCGGGCGACGGTGCTGGGGGCATCGTTGGTGTGAAGCGTGGAAATGAGCATGTGGCCGGTGAGGGCGGCCTCGACGGCAATGTTCGCCGTCTCCTTGTCGCGAATTTCACCCACCATGATGATGTCGGGGTCCTGGCGGAGGAAGGCGCGGAGCGCGGCGGCAAA
>JAHFTH010000222.1 GCA_023269445.1 Lacunisphaera sp. | reverse complement strand
AAGTTTCTCACGTTCGCGAGGAGTCAGGTGCATGGCCGGGTGATACGCATGTGCGGTTCCTTGACCGAAGAGCAGCAATTATACCCAAAAGGAAGAGATTATCAGGATCGGAATATAGGCTCCGGAAGTGCCTCAGCCCTCCGGATTCCCATGCCCTCGCTTCAGGGCCGCAAAATTACCTTCCTCGCTGTTGCGCACAAAACCCTCGGTCACGGATTTCAGGTCCTCCCAACGACGTCGGATGGCCTTGGCCTCCGCCGGGGAAATGGCGCTGTCTGACGCGGCCACGGCGATGGCACCCAGCATGTCGGCAAACTCCTGCACGATGCTGTTGGTGGAAGGAATGAGCTGTTGCGCATCCGGCTTCACCTTCGGGTTGGTGATATAGAAGCCGTCCGCCTGCTCGCACACCCATTGCGCGATGCGCGGGTCGTTGGTGATGCGGAGCAATTGCTCAATGCGGTCCAATGGGTTGTTGGCGCCGCTGCCCGTCTCGTCCTGGGGCGGCTCGGCCCATTTGTAGATGAGCGAAAGCGACAGACCCATCTCGGCCGAGATTTGTTTGGCGCTGGTCTTCTTCAGCACCTCCTTGAGCACCTCGTGTGATTGCATGGAGAGGCAGCGTGCCGGGCGCCGGGGCAAAGGCAATCCCGCCCTGCCCTCCTCTGTGTCACCGGCGGCGAACCGTCCCACTCTCTTTTTTGTGTCAATTGCCCGGGCTTTGTGGCTAAAACTTCCCTCCTCTTTTCCATGAATATCCACGAGTATCAGGCCAAGGCTTTGTTCGAGAAATACGGCGTCGCCGTCCCCAAGGGCGTCGCCGCCCGCACCGCCGCCGAGTTCGAGCCCGCGCTGGCCCAGCTCCCTGACGCCCCGGTGGTCGTGAAATCCCAGATCCACGCCGGCGGCCGCGGCAAAGGCACCTTCACCGACGGCTTCAAGGGCGGCGTGAAGTTCGCCAAGACCAAGGCCGACGCCCTCGCCTACGCCAAGGCGATGTTCAACAACACCCTCATCACCGCCCAGACCGGCCCCGCCGGCCGCAAGGTGCAGACCGTCTACTTCACGCAGGCCAGCGACATCACCAAGGAATACTACCTCGCCATTTTGCTCGACCGCGTCACTTCGCGCCCGGTCATCGTCGCCTCCACCGAGGGCGGCGTCGAGATCGAGAAGGTCGCGCACGAGACCCCCGACAAGATTTTCAAGATCATCGTCGACCCCGCCGTTGGCCTGCAGGGCTATCAGACGCGCGAGCTGGCCTTCCGCCTCGGCCTCACCGGCGATTATTTCAAGAACGCCGTGAAGCTCATCGGCTCCCTCTACACGATGTTCTGGGAGACCGACGCCGCCATGGTCGAGGTCAACCCGCTCATCACCACGCCGACCGGCTCGGTGCTCGCCCTCGACGCCAAGGTCTCCTTCGACGACAACGCCCTCTTCCGTCATCCCGAGATTGTCGCCCTGCGCGACCTCAACGAGGAGGACCCCAAGGAGATCGAGGCCGCCAAATTCTCCCTCTCCTACATCGCCCTCGACGGGAACATCGCCTGCCTCGTCAACGGCGCCGGCCTCGCCATGAGCACGATGGACATCATCAAGCACTACGGCGGCAGCCCGGCCAACTTCCTCGACGTCGGCGGCGGCGCCTCGAAGGACCAGGTCCAGGCCGCCTTCAAGATCATCCTCACCGACCCCAACGTGAAGGGCATCATGGTGAATATTTTTGGCGGCATCATGGACTGCAACACCATCGCCACCGGCGTGGTCGCCGCCACCCGCGAGCTCGGCCTCAAGATCCCGCTGGTCGTCCGCCTCGAGGGCAACAACGTCGCCGCCGGCAAGAAGACCCTCGCCGAGTCCGGCCTCACGATCCACTCCGCCGACACCATGGCCGACGCCGCCCAGAAAATCGTCAAGCTCGTCGCCTAATCATTACTCAATTTCCCAATGTCCATCATCGTCACTGAAAAGACCAAGGTTCTCGTCCAGGGCATCACCGGCGAGTTCGGCGCCCGGCACACCAAGCTCTCCCTCGACTACGGCACGCAGATCGTCGCCGGCGTCACGCCTGGCAAGGGCGGCCAGTTCTTCGAGCACGGCACGCACCGCGTGCCGATCTTCAACACCGTGCGCGACGCCGTCGCCGCCACCGGCGCCACCGCCTCGGCCGTGTTCGTCCCCCCGCCTTTCGCCGCCGACGCCATCCTCGAGTGCGCCGACGCCGGGCTCGACCTCTGCGTCGCCATCACCGAGGGCATTCCGATCAAGGACATGATTCGCGCCAAGCGCGCCATGCTCGGCAGCAAGACCCGCCTCATCGGGCCCAACTGCCCCGGCATCGTCACCCCCGGCACCGGCAAAGATTCTGCCGGCGGCTGCCGCATCGGCATCGCTCCCGGCTACATTCACAAGAAGGGCCACGTCGGCGTCGTCTCGCGCTCCGGCACTCTCACCTACGAGGCCGTCTTTCAGCTCACGTCGAAGGGCCTCGGCCAGTCCACCTCCGTTGGTATCGGTGGCGACCCGGTCAACGGCACATCGCACCTCGACGTCATCAAGATGTTCAACGACGACCCCGATACCTGGGGCATCATTCTGATCGGCGAGATCGGCGGCAACGCCGAGGTCGAGGCCGCTCGCTGGGTTAAGGCCAACTGCAAGAAGCCCGTCGCGGGCTTCATCGCCGGCGCCACCGCACCCGCCGGACGCCGCATGGGCCACGCAGGTGCTGTGGTCGGTGGAGCCGAGGACACCGCCGCCGCCAAGATCGCCGTCTTCAAGGAATGCGGCATCGAGTGCGCCATCACGCCGTCCGACATGGCCGACGCCCTCATCCGCGCCGCTAAAGCCAAGGGCGCGAAGCTGGCATGAATTGGTTTCGGCAAGTATTGCGGCTGACACTTTCACTCGCGTTAGCATCGCTCCTTGCCGCAAAAGAAAAGCCGGATCAGGTCGCTGTTGTCTCCGACCCAAAGGTCGTGGGAGTGCGGGATATAGTCCTCGAATTCGAAACGCGCGATCAGGGCAGGCAGGGAAACTCGCGGATCATTTCAAGCGAGTCCCCCATTCTCGAATCTTGGGCGAGTTCGCTGATCTGGCGTGGAGAGATAAAGCCGGGCTCACCCGGCGTGACTAAAATCGGCGAAAATAAATTCCGCGCCGTGATTTCATTCCCGATCGAGGGAGACAAACCCATTCTGGCCCGAGACATAACGCTTCCAACTTCCCGCGCTCAACCTGCCCCCACTTATCCAACTTCCCTGCGCAAAGCGGGAAGTGTAGGCGGCGCGCTCCTCAGGCTTACAATCGACTATACCGGGAAGTTGACCCAAGTGGAATTGGTTCGAGCTTCCCATCCGGAATTTGGACCCGCCGCACTTGAAGCTGTCCGGAAATGGACATTCGCCAAACCCGCGACTCAGGCGGGAAAGCCCATCGAAATCACCTTGTTTCAACTTATCTCTTTTGAGCTTAGGCGGAATCAACCGAGAGGAGAGCCCTTTCTGAAAAACCCCGATTGGCGGTGGATCGTGTCGCCAGAGCCTGCCTTACCCCGAAAAGTCGTCAGTGCTTGGGCGTCGTTCAAAGTATAGGACGAGCACTGCACAATCGGGTTGCGGATGTTGATATCGCCAATCAGCGAGGTTGAATTTGCGGCGCGGCGCGTCAGACAAGGATCCACCCCATGTCGGAAACCATCATCGTCGAAGGGCTGACCAATCAGGAATTTTTCGAGCGCTACGCAACGCCGGGACGTGTCGGCCTGATCGGCGGGCCCGAGCTGATCAACCGGCTCATCATGCGCGCGCAACGCCACCTCAACCAGGAGCACGAGTGGAGCCGCTGGTCGCACGCCTTCCTGCTCCAGGGCCGCCGCCATGACGGGCATCACTGGGTCGTCGAGTCGGACCTCGACATCAAGCGGAAGCACATCCGGCTCGGCGTGCAGGAAAACCGCGCGACCAAATACTTTGACGATACGAAGAACACCTCGGTCGCGATCCTCGACTTCGGCCTGACGCCGAAGCAGGAGCAGCTCGTGCTGGCGGGCGCGCTGGAACTCGTGGCGGAGGGCATCCGCTACTCCCTGCGGGAGATCGCCGGCACGATGTGGGCCATGCGCCACGCCGGGTGGTGCCCGAAGGAAAACCGACTCGCCCAAGAACAGGCGTTCTACTGCTCGTCCTTTGTTCGGCATGTGTTTGGTCGCGCCGGACTGGATCTCTCCACCGGCGTCGCGGAAAAGAACACCGCGCCCGAGCACATCGTCCGCAGCGCCCTGCCCCACACCAAGTGGATTTTGACCCGCGAGGCCGCCCCGGCCAGCCGCGTGCGGGGCATCGTGAAGCGCGTGCGCGCCAAGCTGCGCAAGTCATCCTGACGTTGCGGTTTCTCCGGTCTTGAATAGCTAGAGCGGGGTGCCCCGCTACCCCCGCCTGGTCCTGCTCGCTGCCATTGCCCTGTGCCCGGTCCTCGGGTTCAGCCACTCCTCCGGGGAGGCGGTCGGCGAAATGGCCGCTGCCGCCCGCGCCTGGACCGGCTCGCTCACGGCCGACCAGCACAAGACCGCCGTCTTTGGACTCACGGACAAGGAACGCGAGAACTGGCACTACATCCCCCGCGCCCGGCAGGGCCTGCCCTTCAAGGCCATGACCGAGCCCCAGCGCAAGCTAGCCCGCGCACTTCTGGAGTCCGGCCTCAGTTCACACGGCGTCGCCCAGGCCGACATGGTGATCGCACTCGAGCGGGTGCTGTTCGAAATGGAGCACGCCGCCCATCGCGACGACACCCTGTATTATTTCTCGATCTTTGGCGAACCCAGCACCACCGGCACCTGGGGCTGGCGGGTGGAAGGGCATCACCTGTCGCTCAACTTCACGATCGTGGACGGCAAGCGGATCGTCGCCACGCCCAACTTCGTCGGCGCTAATCCCGGCGAGGTCCGCATCGCCGGGCCGCAGGCGGGCAGCCGCGCCCTCGCCGTCGAGGAGGATCTTGGGCGCGCTCTGGTTCTCTCCTGCAGCGACGAACAACGCGCCACGGCCATCGTCTCCGACAAGGCACCGGGCGACATCCTCACTCGCAATGACAACGTGGCCAAACCGCAGGAGCCGGCCGGCCTCGGCTATGCGGCTATGACGCCGGATCAGCAGGCCCAGCTCAAGGCCCTCGTCGCCGTCTACGCCAACCGGCTGCGACCCGACGTGGCAGAAGCCGAGCTGAAGAAAATCGCCGACGCCGGCTGGAACCGGCTCAGCTTTGCGTGGGCCGGCAGCGTCAAACCCCGCGAAGGACACTACTACCGCATCCAGAGCCCCGACTTCGTCATCGAATACGACAACACCCAGAACAACGCCAACCAC
>JAHFTH010000221.1 GCA_023269445.1 Lacunisphaera sp. | reverse complement strand
TCCCGCTCCTTATTCGATGCACCTGCTCCGCCACAGAACGCTACTCGGGTTGATCAGTTTTTTGATCGGCACCGTCTTGAGCACTGCCGAACCCGAGCCTATCGCACCGATCCGGGCACCTTTCCCGATGCCGCAACTGCAGCGCCCGGGGTTTCCCGACCGCACTGTAGATATCCGTGACTACGGTGCCACGGCCGGCGGCACAGAGAAGAACACTGCCGCATTTGCGCGGGCCATCGCCGCCTGCGCCGACGCCGGCGGCGGCCGCGTGTTGGTGCCGGCCGGCCAGTGGCTGACCGGCCCGATCCACCTGCGCAGCAACATCAATCTCCATCTGGCCGAGGGAGCCGAGATCGTCTTCAGCGATCGCCCCGAGGATTATCTCCCGCCCGTGCTCGTGCGCGTCGGTGGCGTGGAGCTTTTCAACTATTCGCCCTTCATCTACGTGCGCGACTGCGAGAACGTCGCCATCACCGGCCCGGGCCGGCTGAACGGCAACGCGGCGGCCTGGCACCCGTGGAAGACGAAGGAGACAAAAGAAATCTCCCAGCTCGCCCCCCGGGGCGTGCCCGTAACCCAGCGCGTCTTCGGCACGCCGGAGGCCGCGATCCGGCCGAATTTCGTGGTGTTTATGAACTGCCGCAACGTGCTGCTGGAGGGCTTCACCATCGGCGGCGGCGCCAACTGGACGATCCATCCGGTCTATTGCGAGAACGTCATCATCCGCCGCGTGCACGTGCTGACCGACGGGCCGAACAACGACGGCATCGATCCCGACTCCTGCCGCAACGTCCTGATCGAGCACTGCGTGTTCGACACGGGTGACGACTGCGTGGTGCTCAAGTCCGGCTACAACGAGGACGGTTGGCGGGTGGCCCGGCCGATGGAGAATCTCGTGATGCGCTGGTGCTCCAGCCAGCGTGGTCACGGCGGCTTGGTCGTCGGCAGCGAGATGTCCGGCGACGTGCGCAATGTCTATATGTATGACTGTGAGTTCGACGGCACCGACCGGGCCGTGCGCATCAAGTCCCGCCGCGGACGTGGCGGCGTGGTCGAGAATATCTGGGTCGAGAACGTGCGCGCGAAAAACATGCAGCAGGAAGTCGTGATCATGAACATGGATTACAGCGCGGACCGGAGCATCGCCACGAACGAGCGGGCCCCGCTCTTCCGCAACATCCACCTGAAGAACATCACCGCCGACGGCGCCCCGGTCGCGATCCGCCTGACCGGACTGGCGGACTCCCTCATCCAGGGCATCACCTTCGAGGACATGACCATCGCCTCCACCCAGGGCGTGATCGCGGAGAATGTGTCGGGACTCCGCTTCGAGCGGGTCCGGATCACGCCGGCGAAAGGCCCGGCGTTTTCGCTGACCAACGCCCACGACATCCTCATCCGGAATTCGCCCACCGCGGTTTCCCCGACCCTCTCTGTCGCGGGCGCCGGCTCCACCGGCATTGTCGTCGAGTCCGGCGACGCCCATCCCACCGTCGTCACCGGCCCCGAGGTCGTAGCCGGAACTGTGCAGGTGCGCTGAAACCGTCGAATCGGTTCTGCCGGGTGTGCACTCGCCCAGAAAATTCTGGACTGGACTGGCACGCAGGGCCGGCGATGGTGAGAGCCCATGCCGGACAAAGTCACGCTGCAGGATGTCGCCGGGCAATCCGGTGTGCATCGCACCACCGTGTCGCTGGCCCTGCGCGACCACCCGCGCATTCCGAAGGAGACGCGCGACCGCGTGAAGGCCGCCGCCGCCCGGCTCGGCTACCAGATCAATCCGCTCGTGGCGGCCCTGATGCAGTCGCGCCGACTCGGCCGGCCGGTGCAGCATGTGACCCTCGCCTACGTGACCAACTACCCCACCCGCTACGGTTGGAAGCCGACGCACCACGACCGGCCGGACTTCTACCCCGGTGCCGTCAGCCGAGCGCGCGAGCTGGGCTACAAGCTGGAGGATTTCTGGCTCGCCGAACCCGGCATGACGCCGGGCCGGTTTTGCGACATCCTGACGGCCCGCAACATTCACGGACTGATCATCGGCCGGCTGCCTCCCGGGCAGAGTTCCCTCGCGCTGGATTGGGAACGGTTTTCGTGCGTCTCCCTCGGCATGACGCTGCGCTCGCCCGTCCTGCATCACGTGACGGAGAACCACTTCGACACGGTCTGGCAGGCGATGCAGCAGTGCCTGGCCCGCGGCTACCGCCGCGTCGGCTTCGTGTTCTCCGAGGCCAACGACAGCCCGCGCGTCGGCGACCGCTGGCTGGGCGCCTTCCTGCGCCAGCAACTCGCCTTCCCGGCGAAGCACCGGCTGCCCCTGTGCCCGCAAATCCCGGCCAGCGAGGCGGATTTTGCCCGGTGGCTTAAGCGCCATCGGCCCGACGCGCTGATCGTCACGCACGCACGCCCGGTGCTGCGTTGGCTGGACCGGATGAAAGTGGCGGTGCCGGACGACGTGGGGGTGATCCACCTCGAAGGCCTGCCTGAAGGCGACTGCGCCGGAGTCCTCTATGACCCGTCGAAGATCGGTGCGCTGGCGGTCGAGATGCTGGCCGGACTCTTGCATCGCAACGAAACCGGCGTGCCCGGCACCAACCAGCACGAGGTGCTCTTGACCGGCGAATGGCGCGAGGGCCGCACCCTGCCGCCCCGCCCCTGACCGGCCGGGGCACCCCGTTTCAGTCAACAATGAGCGCAGAGACCGGCTGGCGGCCCGGGCGGAAGCCCATTCAATGACGAGCTAAGCGCCACGCTTCATGCGGCGCCCCACCCCAAGCCCCTGCCCGACCTGCCTGACCTTGCTCGTTCCCGATTCGCCGGGAAACCGCGCAATCCATTTTTCAGTAACCAACACCCAACCGTTTGACCCCATGAAGCTACACCCCGCCAAACCCACTCCGTCGTTGCGCCTGCGATTGCTGACGCCGTTCTGCTTACTGCTCGGATCCGCGCTCGCCGGGCTCGCCCCCGCCCAGACCACCACGCCTCCGTCAACCACAGCCGACGCCAAAAACGTCCCGGTCGAGGAAAAGAAGGAATCGCTATCCAAAGAGGACGTCCTCGTGCTCAGTCCCTTCGAGGTCGTAGCCGACAACAAGGGCTACTTCTCGTCTAACACGATGTCCGGCACGCGCCTCAACTCGAAGATCGAGGACTTGGGCCAGTCGATCACCGTGATGACCAAGGATCAGATGACTGATTTCGCGATGCTTGATATCAACGACGTGTTCGACCACATGGCGGGCACGGAGGGCACCGGTTCCTACTCCGCCTTCGAAGTCGACCGCACCGGTGCCGTGACCGACAACGTGAGCCTCGATCCGAACAACGCGAACCGTGTCCGCGGCATCGGATCGGCCAATATCGCTTTCAACAACATCGCTGTCACGGGACGCGTGCCCGTGGATCCACTCTGGATGGATTCGCTGGAGCTGAGCCGCGGCCCGAACGCCAACATCTTCGGCCTGGGCAACTCTTCCGGCACCGTCAACCAGGTGCCGGCCACCGCCAACATGACCCGCGACTTCACCAAGTCCGAGGTCCGCGTCGACAGCTACAAAGGCTGGCGCAGCTCGCTCGACGTGAACCGCGTGCTCCTGGACAACAAGCTGGCCGTGCGCGCGAGCTATGCCAACCAGCACACCGGCTTCGTCCGCCAGCCCGCCGGGGAGTCCGCCCACCGCCTCAGCTTGCAGGCGAAGGCCCAACCGTTCAAGAACACCACTCTGGCGCTTTCCTGGTATCACTATGACAACGCGGCCCAGCGGCCCAACTATACGACGCCGCGTGACTTCATCACCCCTTGGATCGCCGCCGGGAAGCCGACTTGGAACCCCGTCACCCGCCTGATCACCCTGAACGGGGTCAGCTATGGCCAGGGCATGGTCGCCGGCTCCACCACGCCGATCACCACGCTGCCAGCTTACTTTGCCGCAGCCGACGCGCGCGCTGTTTTCCGGGTCGGAGCCGAGGGCGAGGCTCCTTACTGGTCGGCACCCACCGTCAATACGAACACGACGTCTCCGCTTTTTAATGCGGCGGCCACCATCCGCTTTGTGCAGACGGCGGCAGCAGGCTTATTCGGGGCCAGCCAGCCACTCTTCGCCTCCATCCCGGCGCTTTCCGACAAGTCGATCTACGACTGGGAGAAGATCAACCTCAACTCCGTCAACAAGCAGTGGGACGACGTGAACACCTACCTCGCCCAGCTTGACCAGGTCTTTCTTCACACGCCCAAGCAGACCTTGGCCGCGCAAGTCACCTACTTGCGCGAATCTGCCAAGCAGATGCAGAACCAGCCGATGGGCGTCGCGAGCGTCAACGGCATCCAAGGCCAGATCTATGCCGACCCCAACATCGTCAATCTCGATGGCTCCCCCAATCCCTACTTCGGCCGGCCCTACCTGAAGAGCACCGAGCCCTTCCTGCGGGACAAACCCCTGCTTTGGGAGACGGCGCGAGCCCAGCTCGCCTATCGTCTCGATTTCTCGGAAGACAAGGGTTGGAGCAAGTGGCTCGGCACCCAGCAGCTCCTTGGTTACTATGAATACAAGGACCAGCAGGCCCGCCAGTATGCCTGGCGGCATACCGCCACATCCCTCGACCAACAATGGGAGAGAGACCTCCTCACCGCCGGTATTCCGCTGGCCAACCGCACGACGGGAGGCAACCAATATCAAATCGCCCCCGGCAACGCCGGGCGTTTGTTTGAACAATACTACGTCGGCAGCACACCCGGTGGCAGGGTCGAGTATGGGTCGAGTTTCTTCCCCGAAGGTGCCACGGTTCCTTTCGTCTGGGGCAATACGGGGGCTTTCAATTATAACCCGACCACGGTCGCCTTCACTCCCAGTCCGGATGGCTCGGGCTCCCTCTCCTCCTCCGAGCTGGTCATCAAGACCAAGGGCGGGGTGCTCCAGAGTGCCTTTCTGGGCGGCAGGTTGGTCACTACGTTCGGACTGCGTGAGGACAAAGTTTACTCCCACAACGCGGTAAACGCCCTCCTCACCCCGGACCTTCGGTCCTTCAACTACCATGAGTCCAACAAATGGCTGCCCGGCTGGAGAGTGGCCCAAGGCAAGACCAAGTCGGCTTCCATCGTGGCGCGCCCTTTCCGGGATATCAAGTTCCTGAACACCCAGGTGAATGGCGGTAGCGGGCTGGGCCGTTTCCTGGCCGAAGCCGCCAGCAGTTTCAGCCTCACCTACAACCAATCGGATAACTTCATTCCGCAGGGACCGGCCGTCGACCTGTTCTTGAACCCACTGCCGAACCAAACCGGCAAAACCCACGATGTGGGATTCTGGATCACGATGTTCGATGGCAAGATGAGCGTCCGGTATAATCATTTCAAAACGAACCATATTAACATCCGTAACGGCGACATCGCCACCATCGCGCAACGCGTGC